>DASTSW010000068.1:0-7098 GCA_035760445.1 Solirubrobacterales bacterium
TCCCACTCGAGGCATAGCCCACGCTGTTCGAGCGACGCCCGAACCCGCCAACGCTCTACCGCGGACTCGACCAGCTGACGCAGCGGCGCGTCAGCGGTCCGCCGTAACTCTGGGCCACCGTTGACCTCCTGGTCGAGTCGATCGATTGCCGCGGTCGCCATCCGCAGTGATGACTCGAACGCTCCGGTCCGCTCGGTCGAAGCCGAGGACGCGAGGGCGATCACCTGAAGCGGTCGGCGCAGCTCGTGGATCAGCTCGTTCAAGGCGGTCCGGCGACGACCCTCTCGGAGGGCGGAAATTCCACCTGCCATCGCAAACGAGGCGGCAAACGGCAGGCCGGCAGCAAGCTCTGACAGCTCCAGCGGCACCGCCTATCCCCTCCCTCGGTAAGTCATCGGGGGCCCAAGGGCGTAGGCGTACGAACTCTCCCCCGCAGCCAGAAAGCGCGGACCGCAAACTGCGACTTCGGCGAGCGAAGCGCGCCCGTTCCCCGGAGCGGTCTCGGCCAGTCGCGACAAAGAACGAGCGCGCCAGGTAGACCCTAACCCCGAACACTTCGGTTCCCAAATCCCCCGAGTTCCATGACTTTAACCGAATACAGCAGTAAGTCCTTTTCACTGCATATTCTCTTCTTCGGAGGGAGTTTCCGCACGGCGTTTTGGAATACTTGTCTAGTAACTCGGGTGTTCCCTGCCACCGACTGTCTCCCCCGCCCGAGAAGAAACGGAGGTTCCTCCTTTGCCACAGTCCCGCACTTCCCCAGAGGGCATTACCCAGCAGTTGGCCAAGGCCCTTGCGCATCCCCTGCGCGTCCGGATTCTCAGCTCCCTCCACAAAGGGATCTCGAGTCCGAACCAGCTGGCACAAGAACTTGGCGAGCCGCTGGGCAACGTCAGCTACCACGTCAAAACCCTGCTCGAGTACGACTGCGTCGAATTGGTGAAAACCGAGCCGCGCCGCGGAGCGGTCGAGCACTTCTACCGCGCCACCGACCGAGCTTTCCTCAGCGACTCCGACTGGGCCAAGATCCCCGCCTCGGCCCGCAAGGGAATCTCCGGCTCGATCCTCGAGTCGATCGGTCAGAGCGCGACCGACGCGATGGCCGAAGGGACGATCGAGAGCCGCAAGGACTCGCATCTCTCCGACACCCCCCTGGTGCTCGACGAGAAAGGCTGGAAGGAACTCAACAAGGCCCTCGCCGACACCGTCAAGCGCGCCGGCGAAATCCAGAAGGAATCCGCCAAACGCCTCGGCAAGGACGACGGCATCGCCACCAAGCTGGCGATCATGCATTTCGAAGTCCCGGCCGCCGAGAAGCCGAAAAAGAAGGCGAAGCGATAGGCGGTAGAAACCGCTGCAGTTTCAGCCCCTGGTCGGTGCAACTGACCAGGGGCTTTCTTATTTCTAGCCGTCGATCAGCCGGTAGCCGATTCCCCAGCAGTTGAGGACGAAGCGGCCTTTGTCCGGGTCGAGCTTGCGGCGCAGGCGGGAGGCGTGGGAGTCGAGGGTGCGGGTCTTGGAGTTGCCCTTGTAGGCCCAGATCGCGTCGAGCAGCTCGTGCTTGGTGAAAACGCGGGTCGGGTCGGTGGCGAGCTTGCGCAGGAGGGCGAACTCCTTCTTCGCCAGATGCACCTCGCGGTCGCCGACCAGGACCTTGCGGCGCAGCGGATCGATGACGAGGTCGCCGACCCGGCTGGGCCCGTCGTGGGGATGGGTGCGGCGGCGCAGCACGGCGCCGATCCGGGCTCGCAACTCGCCGTAGATGAACGGCTTCGTCAGGTAGTCGTCCGCTCCGGCGTCGAGGCCGCGCACCTTGTCGGTGTCGCCGCTGCGGCCGGTGAGGACGATCACCGGCAGCCGCGGGTCGAAGCGGGAGTCGATCCCGTCGGCCTCGCGGATCTCGCGCAGGACGTCGAGGCCGGAGGCGTCCGGCAGCGACAGGTCGAGCAGCAGCAGGTCCGGGTGGTTGTAGCGACAGAGGCGGAGCGCGTCGGAGGCACTCGGGGCCGGCATCACCGCGAAACGGTCAGCAGCTAAATGCTCGCAGAGCAGGTCGAGGGTTATGACATCGTCCTCACAGACGACAAGGCTGGCGATCTCTTCTCTTTGGGGCAGCATGGACCCCTAAGCCCCAGGACCGGCGGACTCTCCCCCCTCGGGCGGCGACGGAATCTCCAAAATTGCGGCAGCGCCGCGCTGCCAGAGGACCCGGCGCGGCGGCACCCGGAGCCGCCCGGAGATCACCCGACCCTCGGCGTCGAGGAAGTAGACGTCGAGCGGGAAGCGCATGCCGAAGGTGTGGACGCTGGAGCAGCGCGGGATCAGCAGGCCCGGGCCGGCCCGCTCGCGGCTCCGCCAGCTGAGGCCCAGCAGCCTGGTTCGGAAATCCTTCGCAACGGGGATGGGGCTTTCCACGGACGCTCAAGGGTGGGCGCCGTGAGACTCTCCCCTCTCTCGACCCATGAAACCGAAAGTCGCGATCTTCAGCCCCAACCCGATGGTCTCGATCGCGATCGAGTCCTTCAGCGCCGAGGGCGGCGACGACATCCATATCCACCCCGCCGGGCAGGGGGTCTGGGTGGCGCGAATGGCGGCCGAGCTGGGTGCCGACCCGGTCCTCTGCGGGTTCATCGGCGGCGAGGTCGGCAGCGTCCTGCGCCCGCTGCTGGAGCAGATGCCGGTCGAGTTGCGACTGGTCGAGACGGCGGGGGCCAGCGGCACCTACATCCACGACCGCCGCAGCGGCGAGCGCGAGCCGGTGGCCCAGAGCGCCGCCTTCCCCGCCTCCCGCCACGAGGTCGACGAGCTCTTCTCGATCACGATCGCCGCGGCGCTCGAGTGCGACCTGCTCGCGGTCTGCGGCCCCTATCCCGACAACACCGTGCCGCTGGAGATCTACGGCGGCCTCGTCGCCGACGTCAAATCCAATGGGGTGCCGGCGATCGTCGACCTCTCCTCCCCGCGGCTCGACAAATCGCTGGAGGGCGGGCCGGACCTGGTCAAGATCAACGACTGGCAGATCGCCGGCTACATATCCGGTCCGGTCGACACCGAGGAGCAGATGCGAAGCGCGATGGAACGGGTGGCGGACGCGGGCGCCGGCAGCGTGATCGTCACCCGCGCCGGCGACCCCGCCCTGGCCCTGCGCGACGGCAAGTTCCAGGAGCTGACCCCGCCGAAGTTCGAGCGCGGCTCCCGCGAGGGCTGCGGCGACTCGATGATGGGGGCGCTGGCGGCGACGATCGCCACCGGGCGCGAGTGGGAGGACGTGCTGCGTCTCAGCGCCGCGGCCGGAGCGACGAACTTCCTCCGCAGCGGCCTCGGCACCGGCTCCCGCGAGGTGATCGAGAGGCTGGCAGCGAAGGTCCAGCTGCGCCAGCTGGACTAGAGCGCCGGCGCGTAGGGAACTTCCAACCGCTCGCCGTTGACGATCGCTCGCGGGGCGGTCTCGGCGATCCACTCGATGTGCGGGGCGAGGATCTCGACCTCGCGCAGCAGCTCCAGCGCCGGCGAGAGTCGCACCGGCCGGCCGCCGTGCACGGTGTGGGCGTCACTGCTCAGCACATGGACCAGGCCCTTTTCGGCCATCAGCAGCATCCCCGTCGCCATGTGCTCGCGCAGGAAGAAGTCGGCGGTCGCCTGGATCAGCGCCCCCTCGGCGACCAGCGCCGCCATCCGCTCGAACATGTCGGCCGATAGGTGCCGCTCCGGGTGAGCGATGATCGTCCGGTGGCCGCGGTCGGCGAGGTGGCTGACCCGCCGCAGCAGGCTCTCGTCCAGCGGCCCCGGCGCCGGCTCGAGCAGGATCCAGTTGCCGTTCCCGAGCGCGACCCGCGCCAGCTCCTCCTCGCCCAGATCCTCGCAAGCGGTCTCGGCGACCTCGCCGCCCTGCAGCACCCGCACCGCGACCATTTCCCGCTCCAGCCGCTCGTTCAGCCCCCGCACCCGTCCCGCCAGCTCCTCGATCCGCACGTCATGGTCGTGGCGGATGTGCGGGGTGGCGCAGACGGCTTCGATCCCGTCCGCCTCGGCCTGCCGCGCCATCGCCACGCTGTCGTCGGCGTCGCGGGCGCCGTCGTCGATCGCGTCGAGGATGTGGCAGTGCAGGTCGATCACGGCGTCTCTTCCGAATTCCTACCCAGTTCCGGGCTGAAGGAGTGCAAAAACACCTCCAAGGTGCAACCGGCCGTTCAGGCACCGGCCCAAGCGGGCACGCCTTTACGATGATCGGCAAGATCATGCACCTGTTCGCGCCGGGCTTGCGCGAATGGACAGGCTTCAACTCATGGATAAGAAGACGACCCGCAGAGGGAATTACGAGTCCGGCTCCGATTACGTGCTGGAGTACGGCGAGCTTCGCTTTGCCTTCAACGAGGAGGACTTCGCGCAGCGCGTCGAGCAGGCCGCGGTGAAGCTCCGCTTCGTCGATCAGGGCCTCAGCGGCGAGGAGCTCGACGATCTTCTCGATCTCGCCGTCAGCGGCGAGATCGCCGAGCCCAGCTCCCGCCTCGGCGAGCACATCAACGAGAACTGGGAGGACCTGGTCGGTCCCTCCAACCGCAGCCTCGTGCACTGGATCCGCCGCCTCGTATTCCGCGGCGCCTGGCTCGATCAGCGGGTCAAGGAGGGCGAGCTCGACGTCGTCTTCGACGAGCGCACCCAGACCTTCGGCTACGTGCAGCCGGACCGCAGCGACGAACTGATCGAGCTCAGCAAAGAGCCGAGCTGGCGTCGCATCGCCTACCGCCGCTAGCTGGCGGGTCTACTCAGAAGAACGCTCTAGCGCGGCTACGACCGTCAGCGAGCCACCGCCGGCACCGCCCTGGGCGCGGCCGGAATCGAAGAACTGCTTGGCCGCGTCGGCGTCGTCGTAAGCCTCGCCGAGCCGGGTCAGGGAGTCGACGAGGAGGATCACGTCTTCGCCTTTGCCGGCCCGGGCGGCGGCCTGGGCGAGGGCGTCGCTGGCGTGGTGCGGCTGGCCGGCCGCGACGATCTCCGCCTGCGGCGCGTCGCGCTTCCAGTCCGCGAGCTCCTCGGGGCTGGGGTCGATCAGCAGGGCGACCGGGTCCGGGCCCTTCGAGTCGGCGGCAAGGTCGGCGGCGATGCCGCGCAGCAGCGCCGTGCAGGCCTCGCGGCTCTCGGCGCAGAGCAGCGCCTGACGGCCGGCCTCGGGCGGCAGCAGCAGGCCCTGCAGGGTGACGCCCTGCTTGCCGCGGCGGCCGAACCGGCGGCGACGGCGGCGACGCGGGCGCGGGGCCGGGGCGGCGGCTGCAGCGGCAGGCGCGCTCTCGGGCTCTGGCTGCTCCTCGGGCTCGGGCGTCTTCTCGGGCCCAGCCTCAGATTTTTTCGGGGCACGCTGCCGGCGGCGCGGACGCTCCTGGCGCTTCTCTTTCCCACCTCGCTCAGCCGGCTTGGCGGCGGGTGCGTCGCCGTTCTCGCCGGCGAGCTGGTCGACCAGCTCACGCTTGCTCAGCATCCGGTACTTGGGCACGCCGGCTTCGGCGGCAAGCAGGTGCAGGGCGGACAGGGGCTTTTTCTCCAGCTCAGCCTTGTTCATCGAGGGCGCAGGTTATTCAACCGGGGACCCGGGACGCGGCGGCGGGGTCGATCCCCTCCGTGGCGGCGACCTCGAGCCAGGCCTCGGCCTCGCGTGAGCGCTGCCGGCGCGACCAGCCGAGCTCAGCGCCGAGCGCGTCGGCAACCGGCCGCACCGCCTTGGCGGAGCGCAGCTCCGGCGCCGCGAGGATCCCCAGGCGGGTGCGGCGCAACAGCACGTCGGCGACGCTGCGCGCCTGCTCGAGGCGGGCGGCGAGGACGACCTCGGCGAGCAGGTCGGGACGGCCGGGGGCGATCGGGCGGGCCAGCTTCGGATCGAAGCGGGCAATCTCCAGCACTTTGCGGGCGGCGTGCCCGTAGCGGAAGGCGAGCTGCTCGGTCGCCCCCTCCCCCACACCCGGCGGCGCCTCGAGGTCCTCCGGCCGCGCCTCCATTCCCAGCGGGATCTCGTGCGTGTGGCAGGGCGCCTCGCGGCCGCCGCGCTCGACCAGGCGGTCGACGGTCTGCTTCGCCATCCGCCGCCAGGTGGTGAGCTTGCCGCCGGTGATCGTCAGCATCCCCGAGGAGGTCTCGTACAGCTCGGCTTTGCGCGAGATGTCGACCGACTTGCGCGGGTCGCCGGTCGAGATCAGCGGCCGCACCCCGGCGTAGGCGCCGACCAGGTCGGATTCGCCGAGCGAGAGGCCGAAGAAATCATTGACTGCGTCGAGCAGGTACTCGACGTCGTCCGCCGCCGGGCGCGGGTGTGTGATGTCGCCGTCGAAGTCGTTGTCGGTGGTGCCGATCAGGGTCCGCCCGTACCAGGGCAGCGAGAAGATCATCCGGCCCTCGCCAGCGGGGACGATGCAGGCCGCCTTGCCCATCGGCAGGTCGGCCTGGTCGATCAGGATGTGGGTGCCGCGGCTGGGTGAAATCCGTGGCACGTCCTCCTCGTCCGCCAGCTCCCCGGGCTTGACCTGATCGGCGAAGACACCGGTGGCGTTGACGACGTTGTCGGCGCCGACCTCCATCCGTTCGCCCGACTCCGCCTCGACGAAGGCGACGCCACTGGCCTTGCCGTTGCTGGAGAGGACCTCGGTCACTTCTGCCCCGTTCAGCGTCACCGCGCCGAAGCGCTCGGCCTCGCCGAGCACGGTGAAGACGAGGCGGACGTCGTCGGTCTGGCAGTCGTAGAAGAGGTAGGCGTCGTGCGGGTCGCGCGGGGCGAGCGCCGGGACCAGGTCGAGCACCTCGTCGCGGTCGATCGTGCGGTGGCGGTCGGGGGACCAGTAGTAGTCGTCTGGCTCCTCGCGGGAGCCGCGACGCCGGCTGCGGCCGGCGCGGGTGGTCGCCATCACGTCGTACATGTTCAGCCCGATCCCGAGTTGTCGAGATCGGCGCTGCTCCCCCAGGGCGGGGACCAGGAACGGCGTCGGGTAGACGAGGTGCGGCGCCAGGCGGACCATCAGCTGGCGCTCGAGCAGCGCCTCGCGGACCAGGCCGAGGTCGAAGTTCTGCAGGTAGCGGAGGCCGCCGTGGACCATCTTCGAGGAGCGGCTGGAG
>DASTSW010000069.1:0-2468 GCA_035760445.1 Solirubrobacterales bacterium
ACGCTTCCCGCTTTCCAGCCCGTCCAGACGTTCCCGGTTGCGATCGAGGACGACACCATCACTTTGGAGGTCAACTGACATGGCAACGCCCGAGGTTCTCGCCGAGAAACGCGAGCTGGCCGGCATCAACGCCGACTACAAAGAGAAGTTCGGCTTCCACGACTCGGAGTCCGGCTACGCCTACAAAGCGCCGAAAGGCCTCAGTCGCGAGGTCGTCGAAACGATCTCCGACTTCAAGGAAGAGCCGCAGTGGATGCGGGACTTCCGGCTGAAGGCGCTGGAGCACTTCGAACAGCGCCCGACCCCGCAGTGGGGCGGCGACCTCGACCAGATCGACTTCGACGACATCCACTACTTCGTCCGCGCCTCGGAGAAGAACAGCCGCGACTGGAGCGAGGTCCCTGAGGACATCAAAAACACCTTCGACCGCCTGGGGATCCCCGAGGCCGAGCGGAAATTCCTCGCCGGCGTCGGCGCCCAGTACGAGTCCGAGGTCGTCTACCACCAGGTCAACGAGAAGCTCGAGGCCCAGGGCGTGATCTTCACCGACATGGACACCGCCCTGCGCGAGCACGAGGACCTGGTGCGCCAGTACTGGGCGACGGTGATCCCGCCCAACGACAACAAACTGGCGGCGCTGAACAGCGCCGTCTGGTCCGGCGGCTCCTTCGTCTACGTGCCGGCGGGGGTCAAAGTGGAGATGCCGCTGCAGGCCTACTTCCGGATCAACACCGAGAACATGGGCCAGTTCGAGCGGACGCTGATCATCTGCGAGGAGGGTGCCGACGTCCACTACATCGAGGGCTGCACGGCGCCGGTCTACTCCAGCGACTCGCTGCACTCGGCGGTGGTCGAGATCGTCGCCAAACCGAGCAGCCGGGTCCGCTACACGACCGTCCAGAACTGGTCGCAGAACGTGTTCAACCTCGTCACCAAGCGCGCGATCGCGGAGGAAAAGGCGACGATGGAGTGGGTCGACTGCAACCTCGGCTCGAAACTGACGATGAAGTACCCGTCGATCTACCTGCTCGGGCCCGAAGCCCACGGCGAGATCCTCTCGATCGCCTTCGCCGGCGAGGGCCAGCACCAGGACGCCGGCGGCAAGATCATCCACGGGGCGCCACGCACCTCGTCCTCGATCTTCTCCAAGTCGATCTCCAAAGACGGCGGCCGGGCGACCTACCGCGGCCTACTCGAAGTTGCCGACGGGGCGAGCGAGTCCCGCTCCAAGGTCGTCTGCGACGCGCTGCTGCTTGACGAGGACTCGCGCTCGGACACCTACCCGACGATTCGCATCGATGAGAACGACGCCGACATCGGCCACGAGGCGACCGTCTCGAAAATCGGCGACGAGCAGCTCTTCTACCTGCAGAGCCGCGGGCTCGACGAGGAGGAGGCCTCGAAGATGATCGTCAACGGGTTCATCGAGCCGGTGACCAAGGAGCTGCCGATGGAGTACGCGGTCGAGCTCAACCGGCTGATCGAGCTGCAGATGGAGGGTTCCATTGGCTGAGCTGGCGACCGCCCCGGCCTGGCTCGACGAGAGGCGCCAGCGCGGCGCCTCTCTCACGCAGGAGCTCCCCCTCCCCGACCAGAAGGCGAAGGGCTGGGAATTCACCGATCTCTCCGGGCTCGACCTGGACGCCTACGAGGCGACCGAGCCCTCGCCGGTGATCTCCGGCGCCGAGGGTGCCACCGTGCTGCCGCTGAGCGAGGCGCTGACCAGCCACGCCGACCTGCTGCACGAGCGGCTCGGCTCGCTGGTCCCGGTCGAGGACCCTTTCGTCGCCCGCAACGAGGCGGCCTGGAGCGACGGCGTCCTCGTCCACGTGCCGAAGGGCGTGCGGCTGAGCGAGCCGATCCAGATCGAGCTGCCGATCGAGGCAGCCGGCGCCGCGGTCAACTGGCGGACGCTGATCGTGATCGAGGAGGGCGCCGAAGCCGAGGTCTGGGAGCACTGGTCCTCACCGTCCGACGAGGTCGACGCGGTCCTCAACTCGGTGGTCGAGCTGGCCGTCGGCCAGGCCGCGACCCTGCGCTACGTCAATACCCAGGACATCTCCGAGCAGGCCTGGATCTTCGCCACCCAGCGCGCCGAGGTCGAGCGCGATGGCCGCCTCGACTGGGCCGCCCTCGGCTTCGGCTCGGCCCGCGGCAAGGTGCGGATGGAGACCAAGCTCGCTGGCCCGGGCTCCGAGGCGCGGGTGACCGGCGGCTACGCCGGCGGGCCCGGCCAGCATCTCGACTTCGACACGCTGCAGGAGCACGCGGCGCCGAACACCAACTCCGACCTCGCCTTCCGCGGCGTCCTCGCCGCCGGCTCGACGGCGGTCTGGCGCGGGATGATCAAGGTCGACCCCGGCGCCCAGCAGACCGACGCCTTCCAGGAGAGCCGCAACCTGCTGCTCTCGCCCGAGGCCCACGCCGACGCGATCCCGGGCCTGGAGATCCTCGCCGACGACGTCCGC
>DASTSW010000070.1:0-11681 GCA_035760445.1 Solirubrobacterales bacterium
AGGCCGCGGCGCTTCGGCTTCGAGCGCACCTTCGCCGTCCGCACCTCAGTCACGTCGACCCCGAAGACCTCTTCGACCGCCTGCGCGATCTGGGTCTTGTGGGCGCGGTCGTCAACCCGGAAGGTGTACTTGCCCTCGGCAATCAGCGCGTAGCTCTTCTCCGAGATCACCGGGCGGATGAGGATCGTGCGCGCGTCCATCAGGAGAGCCTCTCCTTGAGGCCGTCGAGCGCGGTCTCGGAGACGACGATGGCGGCGGCGCCGATCACGTCGGCGACGCCGGTGGCGCCCACCTCGAGCACGTGGGTGCGGGGCAGGTTGCGGAAGCTCTTCATCGCCCCGATCTCCTCGCTGGTGAGGACGATGAGGATCGGGTTCCTCGCGCCCCATTTCGACAGCGCCTGCGCGGCGGCTTTGGTCGAGGGGGTCTCGAAGTCCTTGGCGTCGAGGACGGCGACCGAGCCGCGCTCGGCGTGGACCGAGAGGGCCGAGCGCATCGCCCGGCGGCGCGCTTTGCGGTTGACCTTGACGGTGTACTTGCGCGGCTTCGGGCCGAAGGCGACGCCGCCGCCGAAGCGGTTGGGCACACCGAGCGAGCCGACGCGGGCGCGACCGGTCCCCTTCTGGCGCCAGGCCTTGGCGGTGGTGAAGGAAACCTCGCCGCGGGTCAAGGTGGAGGCGGTTCCGCGACGGCGGGCGTTGAGATCGGCGCGGGCGGCCTCGTGGACCAGCGACTGGTGGAAGGGCTCGGCGAAGATCTCTTTCGGCAGGTCGGCTTTGGTGGTCTTGCCGAGCACTGCTGCTTTAGCGCTAGCCATCGGTCCTCACCTCGACGATCCCGTTGCGGGAGCCGGGCACCGAGCCCTTGATCAGCAGCAGGTTGCGCTCGGCGTCGACGTCGGCGATCTCCAGCCCCTTCTGGGTGACCCGCTTGTTGCCCATCTGGCCGGGCATCCGCATCCCTTTGAAGACGCGGGCGGGGAAGGTGCTGGCGCCGATCGAACCGGGGGCACGAACGTTGTGGGAGCCGTGGCTGACCGGTCCGCGGCTGAAGTTGTGGCGCTTGATCCCGCCCTGGAAGCCCTTGCCGATCGAGATCCCGGCGACCTTGACCTTCTGGCCAGCCTCGAACCCCTCGACGGTGACGTCGTCGCCGACCTTCGGGCCCTCCTCGGCACCGAGGTCCTCGTCGCGGAACTCGACCAGGTGGCGCATCGGCGCCGCGCCCGCCTTCTTCAGGTGACCTTCCTCGGCCTTGCTGAGCTTGCCCTGCTTGACCTCGCCGAAGGCCAGCTGCACCGCCCGGTAGCCATCGCGCTCGGCGTCGCGGACCGCCGTCACCTTGCAAGGGCCGGCTTCGATCACGGTCACCGGGACGACGCTGCCGTCCTCGCGGAAGACCTGCGTCATGCCGAGCTTCTTGCCGAGGATCGCAGCCACGAAGGCACCTAGAGCTTGATCTCGATGTCGACCCCGGCCGGCAGCGAGTCCAGGCGCTGCAGCGAGTCGACGGTTTTCGGCGACGGCTGGAGGATGTCGATCAGCCGCTTGTGGGTGCGGATCTCGAAGTGCTCGCGGGAGTCCTTGTCCTTGAACGGCGAGCGGATCACGCAGTAGACGTTTTTCTCGGTCGGCAGCGGCACCGGGCCGGAGACGGTGGCGCCGGTGCGCTCGGCCGTCTCGACGATCTCGCGGGCAGCCCGATCTATGGCGTCGTGGTCGTACGCCTTCAATCGGATCCGAATTTTCTGTGCCGCGATGGTTGCCACTTCTCTGCCGTCTCTTCTTCTCTCTTGTCGTCTTTACCGCGCAAAGAGGGCGGGGCCCCTTGTGCTTGGGGCGCCGCCCCGGTCGTATGTCCTTTGCAGTTGTCCCCGCCCGAAGGCGGTTGGGGCGGGTGGAGGCCCGCCCCTGGGGGTCGCTACTCGATTACCTCGGCGACGACCCCCGAGCCGACGGTGCGGCCACCCTCGCGGATGGCGAACCGGAGGCCCTGGTCCATGGCGATCGGCTGGATCAGCTCGATCGTCATCTCGACGTTGTCGCCCGGCATCACCATCTCGGTCCCCTCGGGGAGGTTGGCGATCCCGGTCACGTCGGTGGTCCGGAAGTAGAACTGAGGCCGGTACCCGGAGAAGAACGGAGTGTGGCGGCCACCCTCCTCCTTCTTCAGGCAGTAGACCTCCGCTTTGAACTTCGTGTGCGGGGTGATCGAGCCCGGCTTGCAGAGCACCTGGCCACGCTCGATCTCCTCGCGCTTGGTACCGCGCAGGAGGGCACCGATGTTGTCGCCCGCCTGACCCTCGTCGAGGATCTTGCGGAACATCTCGACCCCGGTGACCGTGGTTTTGCTGGTCTCGGGGTGGATGCCGACGATTTCGACCTCGTCGCCGGTGTTGACGACGCCCTGCTCGATACGGCCGGTGGCAACGGTGCCGCGGCCGGTGATCGAGAAGATGTCCTCGATCGGCATCAGGAACGGCTTGTCGAGCTCGCGGACCGGCTCCGGGATGTAGGAGTCGAGGGCCGCGGCCAGCTCGAAGACGGCTTTCTGCGCCTCTTCGTCGCCTTCCAGCGCCTTCAGCGCCGAGCCTTTGATGATCGGGGTCTCGTCGCCCGGGAAGTCGTACTCATTGAGGAGTTCCTTGACCTCCTCCTCGACCAGCTCGACCAGTTCCTCGTCATCGACCTGGTCGATCTTGTTGAGGAAGACGACCACGTGCGGGACGTTGACCTGGCGGGCGAGCAGGATGTGCTCGCGGGTCTGCGGCATGACGCCGTCGGCGGCGGAGACGACGAGGATCGCCCCGTCCATCTGCGCGGCGCCGGTGATCATGTTCTTGACGTAGTCGGCGTGGCCCGGGCAGTCGACGTGGGCGTAGTGCCGGTTATCGGTCTCGTACTCGACGTGCGAGGTCGCGATGGTGATACCGCGCTCTTTCTCCTCCGGAGCGTTGTCGATCTCCTCGAAGCTCTGTGCCTCGGCACCGCCCACGGTGGAGAGGGTTTTGGTGATCGCGGCCGTTAGCGTCGTCTTGCCGTGGTCGATGTGACCGATGGTGCCGACGTTCACATGCGGCTTATCGCGCTCGAATTTCTCCTTGGACATCTCTCTCCGTTTCGCCTTTCGAAATCGTGTTCTGTCTGGTCTAAGTGCTTGAGTCTCGTGGGCGGAATTTCCGCAGAAGCTTTCGCCTGCCTGCGGGCAACCTGGGAAATATAGCCAGGTTCAGTGCCCGTTCGCGGTTGGCCTCATGAAGCTGCACCAACCGGGTCTCCTGAGCGGTGCTCGACGATCTCCTCGGCAATGTTCGAGGGGACCTCCTCGTAACGCTCGAACTGCATCGTGTAGGTCGCTCGGCCCTGGGTCATCGACCGCAGTTCGGTCGCATAACCGAACATCTCGCCGAGCGGGACATAAGCCTGAACTGCAAGGGCGTTGCCGCGCTGGTCCTGGCCCTGGACTTTGCCGCGGCGCCGGGAGAGGTCGCCGATCACGTCGCCGAGGAAATCCTCGGGAGTGACGACCTCGACCGCCATCACCGGCTCCAGCAGAACCGGGTTGGCCTTGCGGGCACCCTCCTGGATCGCCATCGAACCAGCGATCTTGAAAGCCATCTCCGAAGAGTCAACGTCGTGGTAGGAGCCATCGACGAGTTCGACTTTGACGTCGACCATCGGATAGCCGGCCTTGACGCCGTTTTCGAGCGCCTCGCGCATCCCCTGCTCGGCCGGGCCGATGAATTCACCGGGGATGACACCGCCCTTGATTTTGTTCTCGAACTCGAAGCCCTCGCCGGGCGCCGGCTCGAGATTGATGACGACGTGGCCGAACTGGCCGCGACCGCCGGTCTGGCGCACGAACCGCGCCACGACCTTCTCGACCCGCTTGCGGATCGTCTCGCGGTAGGCGACCTGCGGCTTGCCGACGTTGGCCTCGACTTTGAACTCGCGCAGCATCCGGTCGACGATCACCTCGAGGTGGAGCTCGCCCATCCCGTGGATCAGGGTCTGGCCGGTTTCCTCGTCGGATTCGATTTTGAAGGTCGGGTCCTCCTCGCCCAGGCGCGCCAGGGCGTTGCCCATCTTCTCCTGGTCGGCTTTGGTTTTCGGCTCGATCGCGACCGCGATCACGGTCTCGGGGAATTCGATGCTCTCCAGCGCAATCGGCGCATCCGGCGCGGCGAGGGTGTCGCCGGTGCCGGTGTCCTTGAGGCCGACGCCGGCGCAGATGTCGCCCGCGTAGGTCTCGTCGATCTCCTCGCGGCTGTTGGCGTGCATCATCAGCAGCCGGCCGATGCGCTCGGTCTTGCCGGTTTTCACATTGAGAACGCGGCCGCCTTTCTCGAGCTTGCCCGAATAGACGCGGAAGTAGGTGAGCTTGCCGACGTAGGGGTCGGACATGACCTTGAAGGCAAGGGCCGAGAAAGGAGCGCTGTCGCTGGCTTCGCGCTCGGCCTCGATGTCCTCGGGCTGGCCCTTGCCAGCGGGGATGACGCCGGTGACCGGCGGCACCTCGAGCGGCGAGGGCAGCAATTCGACGATCGAGTCGAGCAGCGGCTGCACGCCCTTGTTCTTGAACGAGGTGCCGCAGAGGACCGGGGTCAGCTTGGTCGAGAGGGTCGCCTTGCGCAGCGAGTCGATCAGCTTGGCCTGGGGAATCTCTTCCTCGCCGAGGAAGGCTTCCATCAGCTCTTCGTCGTAGTCGGCGCAGGCTTCGATCAGCGCCGTGCGGTATTCCTCGGCCTGATCGGCGAGGTCGTCGGGGATCTCGATTTCCTCGTAGGCGGCGCCGAGCTCGTCGGTCCAGACGAGGCCTTTCATCTTCACCAGGTCGACGACGCCTTTGAAGTTCTCCTCGGCGCCGATCGGCAGCTGGATCGGCAGCGGGTTGGCGCCGAGCCGGTCGGTCATCGTCTGCACCGAGTTGAAGAAGTCGGCGCCGGTGCGGTCCATCTTGTTGATGTAGGCGAAGCGCGGGACGCCGTACTTGTCGGCCTGGCGCCATACGGTCTCCGACTGCGGCTCGACGCCGGCGACGGCGTCGAAGACGGCGATTGCGCCGTCGAGCACGCGGAGGCTGCGCTCGACCTCGACGGTGAAGTCGACGTGACCCGGCGTGTCGATGATGTTGATCCGGTGGTCCTTCCACTCACAGGCGGTCGCGGCCGAGGTGATCGTGATGCCGCGCTCCTGCTCCTGTTCCATCCAGTCCATGACCGCAGCACCCTCATGGACCTCGCCCATTTTGTGGGTGCGGCCGGTGTAGTAGAGGATGCGCTCCGTCGTCGTCGTCTTACCGGCGTCGATGTGCGCCATGATCCCGATGTTCCGAGTTTTCTCTAGTGGAAAGCTGCGTGCCATGAGTCCTAAGTCCAGTAGTGGTGATAAGCCGCAAAAAAAGGCCCCAGGGGGCCCGGCGAAGCGTCCTGCAAAGAAACAGCGAAAACTGCCTGAGCGACGGGCGATGATAGCAGCGCGTCGCCGGCGCGCTGGCTCCCTCTCGGAGCGGCTCCACAAGCGGTCTCGCCAGCTCGACCGGATCGGCAACCGGGGACTGGAGCGTGCTTATCCAACCGTCCGCGTGGCGAAGCGCCAGGGCGAGCGGGCCGGGCGGCGCGCCTGGGTCTGGCTGTGGCCGCGCCTGCGACCGCTGCTGGGACTGTTCTTCCACGCGGTGGCATTTCTGGAGCGCTGTGTGCGGCGGGTCTGTGCGCTGCTGGTGCGAGTGGCAACCGCGATCAGCGCGGTGATCACCCCGGGACGCGCTGCCGCCGTTGTCCTGATCGCCGCTGGCGCCTGCCTCATCGCTTCTCAGTTCATCGACTACCGCGCGGTAGAGATCGGCCAGCCGGGCTACACCAGCATCCGCGACGTTTCCGACGCCGCCACCGTTCCCACCGTCGAAGCGCGCACGGCCGGCGATGCCCACGCCTACCTGCTGGTCCCGGTTGGGCTGGCGGCGATGGTCCTCGGGGCGCTGGCGCTGCGCCGGGAAGCGAGGCGGCTGGGCCTCTTGGTCGCGGCCCTGGGCCTGCTCTCGCTGGCGGTGATCCTCCTTATCGACCTGCCCCACGGACTCGACGAGGGCGCCCAGACCTCGCGCTTCGCGGGCGCCTCGGCGGTGCTCCAGGACGGGTTCTTCGCCGAGCTCGCCGCAGCCGGCGGGATGGTTTTGGCCGGACTCCTCTACTATGCGCGGCCGTGCCGAATACGAATCAACTTGTCAGGAAGGGCCGCAAGCGCCCGAAGAAGAAGACCGCGACGCCGGGCCTCAAGTCGGGCCAGGGTCGCAAGAAGCGCGTAGCGGCTCCGCAAAAGCGCGGCGTCTGCACCCGTGTCGCCACGGTCACCCCGAAGAAGCCGAACTCGGCTCTGCGCAAGATCGCCCGTGTGCGCCTGACCAACGGCATGGAGGTCACCACCTACATCCCCGGCGAGGGGCACAACCTGCAGGAGCACTCCGTGGTCCTGATTAGGGGTGGTCGCGTCAAGGATCTGCCAGGCGTCCGTTACAAGGTCGTCCGCGGCACGCTCGACGCGGCCGGGGTCTCCGACCGCAAGCAAGCCCGCTCCCGCTACGGCGTCAAAGCTTCGTAATGCCTCGCCGCTCCGCCGCACAGATTCGGCCGATCGAGCCGGACGCCCAGCACCGGAACCGCCTCGTTCAGCAGGTGATCAACAAGGTGATGGTCGACGGCAAGAAGAGCATCGCCGAGCGGATCGTCTACGACAGCCTCGCAATCGTCGGTGAGCGCAGCGGCGAGGACCCGGTGGAGACGCTGGAGGCAGCGGTCAAACAGCTGACCCCGGTGCTCGAGGTCCGCTCCCGCCGCGTCGGTGGCGCCACCTACCAGGTCCCAGTTGAGGTTCCGGCCCGCCGCGCCCGCACCCTGGCCGTCCGTTGGCTGGTCCAGTTCGCCCGCGCCCGTCGCGAGTACTCGATGGCCGAGCGTCTCGCCGCCGAGATCCTCGACGCCAATCAGCAGCAGGGCAGCGCCTGGAAGCGGAAGGACGACATCTACCGCATGGCCCAGGCAAACAAAGCATTCGCCCACTACCGCTGGTAGACGACATGAGGACGCGCCTGGCGGCGTCCTCGGTCGCTCGCGTGCGTAGCACGCCACGCTCCATGCGTCCTTGCCAGCCACATCCTCATGTCGTCTAGGCCATTACTGGCAGTCGATATCGACGGCGTCATCTCGCTTTTCGGGTTCGAGGAGCGGCCGGCTCATACGCAGCTGCAGCTGGTCGACGGGGTGCCGCACTGCATCTCGCTGGTGGTTGGCGAGCGGCTGCTGCGGCTGAGCGAGAGCTTCGAGCTGGTCTGGGCGAGCGGCTGGGAGGACAAAGCTAATTTCTACCTGCCGCATCTGCTGGGGCTGCCGGAACTGCCCCACATCTCCTTCGACGTCGCCGCCCGCGACGGCGCCGCGCACTGGAAGCTGACGGGGATGGAGTCCTACTGCGGCGAGCGGGCGATCGCCTGGGTCGACGACAACTTCGACGCCAGCTGTTACGAGTGGGCGGAGCGGCGCTCCGCCCCCACCCTGCTGGTCCCGACCGAGCCGCACCTGGGCCTCGAGGAGGGCCACGTCGAGGCGCTGAACGCCTGGGCCACCTCTCTACACTGATTCGGGTGACTGGGTTCTGGCCGATCTTCTTCCTGCTCGTGGTGCTGAAGATTCCGGTTCTTGCGTCGATGTGGCTCGTCTACTGGGCGGCCAAGCAGCACGACGAACCGGAGGCGGCAACCGACGAGGACAGCGGTGGATTCAAGCGCCGCCCGCGCCCGCGGCTGCCGCGTGGGCCACGGCGGGGTGGTCCCCACGGCGGCGGCGCGGCGCTGCCGGCGCCGGACTGCCCGCCCGGCGGACGCACCCGGGTCGTCAAGCCGGCTGCGCAGCCCGCTTTCGCTCGCGCCGGATCTCGCGCAGATAGGGATAGAAGTCGACCTCGACGGTATGACGCTTAGAGCTGACGAAGCGCTTCGCCTGCTTCCGTTCTTCGCGCGAGATCTCCCGCTTCATCTCCCCCGCCGGGGGTAGCGTCGAGCGGCCGGCGAGCAGGTCGGCGACCCATTCGCACTGCGCCTCGGCCAGCGGCATGATCGGCCCCAGCGGCTGGATGAAGCCGATGAAGTAGAGGCCCGGGCGCTCGACCGAGACGACGCGGCGATAGAGCGGCAGCCGGTTTTCGGGCGCTGCGAACACCTTTGGGTCGAAGAAGGGGAAGGTGATCTTGTAACCCGTGCAGTAGACGACGAGGTCGATCTCCTCCTCGCTGCCGTCGACAAAGCGCACCGTTTTGCCGCCGCTGTAGCGGTCGATGTTGGGCTTGACCGTGATGTCGCCGTGGCCGAGGCGCGGCAGCAGCTCCGAGGAGACGGTCGGGTGGGCCTCGAAGAGCTTGTGGTCGGGCTTCGGCAGCCCGTAGGTGGTCATCTCGCCGGCGGCTATCTCCAGGCCTTTCATCGCGAAGAAGCGCTGGACCGAAAGCGGCAGGTAGGAGGCCAGCGGGTGGACCGCCTCATCGATCGGCTTGCCGTTCATGTACTTCGGCAGGACATAGGCCCCGCGGCGAACCGCGAGGAAGGTCTTGTCGGCGATCCGCGAGGACTCGACTGCGATGTCGACAGCCGAGTTGCCGAGGCCGAGGACCAGGACCCGCTTGCCGCGCAGCACGTCGGGCTCGCGGTAGTGGTGGGCGTGGAGCTGCTCGCCCTCGAACTCATCAGCGCCCGAAAACGCCGGCTCGGGCCAGCGCGGGTCCCAGTGGTGCCCGTTGGCAACGATGACGGCCCGGTAACGGTTGGTCAGCTCGGCTCCGCCCTCCGTCCGCGTGGTCACTGCCCAGGCGCCGTCGGAAGGCTCCACCCTGACCACCTCGGTGCGGAAGCTGATTTTCTCCCGCAGGCCGAAGTGGTCGGCGTATTCATCGAAGTAGGCGGCCATCTGGAAGTGGTCCGGGTAGTCGGGGAAGTGGTCGGGCATCGGCAGCGTCTTGAAGGCCATCACCCGCCGCGAAGTGTTGATGTGCAGCGAGCGGTAGGCGGACGACATCCCGTTGTCGTTTTCGAAACGCCAGTTGCCGCCGACATACGAGCCCTTCTCGAATAGGTCGTAGGCGATCCCCTGCGCGCCGAGCACCTGCGCGGCGACGATGCCGGAACCGCCGGCGCCAATGATGCAGACCTTCTCCGCAGACTCCATGGCGCCGGAATCTACCGGACTGGCTGAGCGGCCAATGAGCCGTCAGGGGTGGCCAGGTTCACCCCTGGGGTCCGTAGTTGGCGGAGCGATTCGAACCGAAGCTGGAGCCATCGGGATTCACAAACGACGAAAGGAGACCCCCGATGACTCGCAACACCGGTTCATTCCGCATCTCGCCCGCCCTCGTGATCAGCTGCGTGGCGCTGTTTCTGGCTCTCGGCGGCAGCGCCTTCGCTGTCGGCATCGCTAAAAACAGCGTCCGCTCGGCCCAGATCGTCGACGGCAGCGTCCGCAGCATCGACCTACGCGACAACGCCGTCAACGCGCCGAAGATCGCGCCGAACTCGGTCGGCAGTGAGGAGATCGCCGAAAACGCGGTCGAATCGCCCGAGGTGGCGCCGGAGGCGCTGACCAGCCAGGACCTCGGCGCGGCCTCGGTCACCTCCTCGGAGGTTGCCGACCAGTCGCTGACCGCCAGCGACCTGGGGCCGAACTCGGTCGCCGCCAGCGAGCTGGGCACGGTCACCGTCCGCACCAGCTCGGCCAAAGTCGCCAAAGACGCCAATGGCAGCGTCAGCGTCGACTGCGCGGCCGGTGAGCAGGTGCTTGGCGGCGGCGGCCAGCCTGGTCACTTCGGCACCGAGATGACCAGCAGCCGCCCCTCGGGCAACGGCTGGCTCTACCAGGCGCTGAACAAGACCGGCGGCGAGGACACGATCACCGCCTTCGTCCTCTGCCTCGCCAACTAAAAGCGCACTCCTATCCAGAAACGCCGAAGGCCGGGTGGTGGACCCGGCCTTCGGCGTCAAGGAGAAATGAAGTACCTCAAGAAAGGAAACCTTTGTTTTCTTGCGGTACTAGAGATTTACCCATTTCTTGCGGTAGTACACATCCGTACTAACCCACAAGTCGCTATTTGGTCTCCTCGGAGGTCGACTCGATCTCCTGCGCCAGCTCCTCCAGCTCCTCGGCGAAGGAGGTGCCGAAGCCCTCGACCGGGGCCTCGACCCCGTCGACGCCGAGTTCGGCGGCCAGCTCCTCGTCCTCGAGCAGATCGTCGTCGCTCGGCGGCTCGATCGGTTCGGCCGGCTCGATCGCGACCGTCCGGTAGTGCTTGAGGCCGGTCGCGGCCGGGATCAGCTTGCCGATGATCACGTTCTCCTTGAGGCCGACAAGGCGATCCCGTTTGCCCTCGAGGGCAGCGTCGGTGAGCACCTTGGTCGTCTCCTGGAAGGAGGCCGCCGAGAGGAAGGACTCGGTTGCCAGCGAGGCCTTGGTGATCCCGAGGATGACCTCCTCGCCTTTGGCGGCCGTTCCGCCCTCTTCCTTGACTTTCTTGTTGAGCCGTTTGAGGCTGCCGCGATCCTCGAGCTGACCCGGCAGCAGGCTGGTCGAGCCCTTCGACTCGATCCGCACCTTCTTCAGCATCTGACGGGCGATCAGCTCGATGTGCTTGTCGTTGATGTCGACGCCCTGGGCGCGGTAGACCTTCTGCACCTCGTCCACGAGGTAGAGCTCGGTCGCGGTGCGCCCGCGGATCGCCAGCAGGTCAGCCGGGTAGAGCGAGCCTTCGTTCAGCTGCTCGCCGACCTCCACCCGGTCGCCGTCGGCGACGTGCAGGCGGGTGCGCAGCGGGAAGCTGTACGAGTGCTCCTCACCGCTTGACTCGGTGACGATCACTTTCAGCGCTTTGTCGGTTTCTTCGATCCCGACCTTGCCGGCGGCCTCGGCCATCTGCGCCAGGCCCTTCGGTTTACGCGCCTCGAAGAGCTCGACGATTCGCGGCAGACCCTGGGTGATGTCCTGACCGGCAACACCGCCGGTGTGGAAGGTCCGCATGGTCAGCTGGGTCCCCGGCTCGCCGATCGACTGGGCGGCGATGATCCCCACCGCGTCGCCGATGTCGACGGTGGAACCGGTTGCCGGCGAGATCCCGTAGCAGGAGCGACAGACCCCGGATTCCGCCTCGCACTTGAGGGCCGAGCGGACGGGGACTTTCATCTCTTCGTCGCCGAACGCCTCGGCGATCTCCTCGACATCGGCGTGGGTGATCTCCTGGTTGCGCTTGAGCAGCTCGCGACCGCGTTTGGTCTCGAGCTTTTTCGCCGCCAGGCGGCCGATCAGGTTGTCGTTGAGCGACCCGTCGTCCTTGCGAATGACCATTTCGATGTGGTCTTTGGTCTTGCAGTCCTCCTCACGGACGATCACGTCCTGGGCGACGTCGACCAGACGGCGGGTCAGGTAGCCGGAGTCGGCCGTCCGCAGCGCCGTGTCGGCGAGGCCCTTTCGGGCGCCGTGGGTGGAGATGAAGTACTCGAGGACCGAGAGTCCCTCCATGAAGTTGGCCTTGATCGGCCGCTCGATGATCTCCCCTTTCGGGTTGGCCATCAGGCCGCGCATCCCGGCCAGCTGGCGGATCTGTTTGAACGATCCGCGAGCGCCCGAGTTGGCCATCATGAAGATCGGGTTC
>DASTSW010000071.1:0-11989 GCA_035760445.1 Solirubrobacterales bacterium
AACGCCTTCTCCAACAACTCCTCCTCGATCCTCCAGCAGAAGTTCCAGGGCGCGATCCAGGACCAGCTCTCCTCGCCCGCCTCGCCGGCCGAGCTGCTGCTCGCCTTCTCGCTCGGCGGCTTCATGCGCGGCCTGATCGTCTCCGTCCTCACCTTCATCGTCGCCTCCCTGCTGGTCGATCTGCCGGTCGACCACATCCTGGTCCTGATCCCGGCCCTCTTCCTGGTCGGCTTCTTCTTCAGCCAGCTGGGGGTGCTGATCGGGGTGCGGGCGGAACAGTTCGACGACGTCGCCTTCGCCCAGACCTTCATCCTCACGCCGCTGATCTTCCTCGGCGGCGTCTTCTACTCGGCCAGCCTGCTGCCCCAGCCCTACGAGACGCTGACCCACTTCAACCCGATCTTCTACATGATCAATTTGGTCCGTTACGGCTTCGTCGGCTACACCGAAGTAAGCATCGCCCTCTCCCTGGTAGCCCTAACCGCAGCCACCGCAGCCCTCTTCCTAATCAACCTCCGCCTCTTCAGCCGCGGCTACCAGTTGCGCGACTAGCTGACGTTGTCCGCGATCCAGGCGAGGTAGCCGGCGGAGCCGGCGACGATCGGCGTGGCGATGATCTCCGGCTCGTCGTAGGAGTGAACCTCCCGAATCGCCGCCTCGACCGCCTCGAAGGCGCCACGCGTCGTCTTCGCCAAGCACTGCCACTCCCGCTCTTCCTCAACCGCGCCCTGCCACCGATAACGGCTCACGATCGGACCAACCACCTGCACACAAGCCGCCAGCCGCCGCTCGACCAGCAACTCAGCAATCCGCCCAGCCTCCTCCTCGGAGCCCGCCGTAGTCAGCACCTGAACAAGGTCAGACATGGTTCGAGCCTAAACGGGCGACGGGGTCACCCCCTCCAGACACTCAACATCGAGCCATAGCGAGATGTGTCTGGAGGGGCCCACCCGGCTCCCCGCAACGCCTGTACCAAGCCAGTCCTAGCCGGGATCGGCCACCGGCACCTTGACTTTCTCGTGATCGTCCGGCAGGAGCAAGATCGCGCCCTCGCCGGTGACGTAGGCCTCCTCGCCGTGCTGGTTGACATCCATGCCGCCGGCCTCTTCCCGCTCGGTCGCCCGCAGCGGCATCACCGCGCCGACCAGCTTCAGCAGCGCGAAGGTGACGACGAAGGCGTAGGCCGGCGCCGCCAGGGCGGCGAAGACCTGGTCGAGCAGCTGCTCGGCGTTGCCGTAGAGCAGCCCGTCGGAGACCCCGTTCCAGGACGCCTGGGCGAAGAAGCCGATGAAGAGGATTCCGAAGAATCCCGCGGTGCCGTGGGCGGCGAGCACGTCGAGGGTCTCGTCGACCCGGGTCCGGGTGCGCCAGACGATGATCCCGTAGCTGGGGATCGCGCCGATCGCGCCGAGCGCCATCGCCCAGCCGGGGCTGATGTAGCCGCCCGCGGGGGTGATCAGCACGCAGCCGACGATGATCGCGGTGGCGGCGCCGATCGCCGTCACCTTGCGGCCGCGCATCAGGTCGAGCGCGAACCAGACGATCAGGGTGCAGGCCGGGCAGAGCAGGGTGTTGGTGAAGGCCAGGACGCTGCCTTCGCCGGTCGAGAAGCCGCTGCCGCCGTTGAACCCGAACCAGCCGAACCACAGCAATCCCGCCCCGAGCAGCACGTAGACCGCGTTGTGGGGGAGGAGCGCCTGGCGACCGTAGTCTTTCCGCGCCCCGACGACCAAGGCCGCCGCCAGCGCCGAGAACCCGGAGGCCATCTCGACCGGGACGCCGCCGGCGAAGTCCAGGGTGCCGCCGGCGATCAGCCAGCCGCCGCCGAAGGCCCAGTGGGCGAGCACGGCGTAGACAAGCACCGACCACAGCGCCGAGAAGACGAGGAAGGCGCCGAAGCGCATCCGCTCGACCACGGCGCCGGAGATCAGCGCCACGGTGATGATGCAGAAGGTCGCCTGGAAGGCGAAGAAGACGAGCTCGGGGATCGTCGTCCCTTCCCGCGGGGCGAAATCGACGCCGCTCATGAAGGCGTTGCCGAGACCACCGATCAGCGCCCCGTCGCCATCGAAGGCGAGCGAGTAGCCGACCGCCGCCCAGGTAACCGTCGCCACGGCGATCGCGGCGATGCTCATCATGAACGTGTTGAGGGTGTTCTTCGACCGCACCAGCCCGGCGTAGAAGAGCCCCAGCGCCGGCGTCATCAGCAGCACCAGCGCGGTCGCGATCAGCATCCAGGCGGTATCGCCCGTGTCGACGCCGCTCATTTGCCCACCGGCGTCACAGCGCCCTCGTCCGCGTCGCCGGTCCGGATCCGGACCGCGTGGTCGAGCGGCACGACGAAGATCTTGCCGTCGCCGACTTCGCCGGTGCGGCCGCCTTCGCAGATCGCCTCGACGGTGCGGTCGACGAAGCCGTCGGACACCGCAACCTCGAACCTGACCTTCTCCGAGAGACCCATCTGCACGGTCGTGCCGCGGTAGGTCTCGACTCGGTCCATCTCGCCGCCGTGCCCTTGCACGCGGCTCATCGAGAAGCCCCGGACCTCGGCCCGGTGCAGCGCCTCGAGGACCTGGTTCGCCTGCTCGGGGCGAACGATCCCGATTACCAGTTTCACTTTGCCTTCCTCTCCCTCAGATCTGAGCCTGCCGGGCGCGAGCCTATCGGGACGGCAAGCGGGATTGCGCACCCCCGTCCCGCGGCCGGCCCGCTCCGGCGTCTCCCTACAATCAGCGGGAATGGCCACGCGGGTCCGCAGGCGGCGACGCAAGCCGCACCATCCCATCTGGCACAAGATCGCGATCCCGCTGGGAGTCCTCGCGGCGCTTGTGCTGATCAGTGGCGGCATCGCTGCCGCCTGGGCGCTGAACGTCTACAACTCGGCGCCGCCGCTCTCCAAACTGAAGCCGGTGGAGAAGGGCAGCTCCTCGGCGATCTACGCCGCCGACGGCAGCCTGATCGGCTTCATCCGCTCCGAAAACGTGCGCCAGCCGGTGCCGGCGAAGGGGCTGCCGCAGGTGCTGCGCGACGCCACCGTCGCGATCGAGGACAAGAACTTCTTCAACCACGGCGCCCTCGACTACGAAGGCATCGCCCGCGCCGCTTGGAAGGACATCCAGGCCGGGGCCGCAGTCCAGGGCGCCTCGACGATCACCCAGCAGCTGGTCCGCAACCTCTACATCCACAACCCCGAGAACACGATCGAGCGAAAGCTGAAGGAAGCGAAGCTGGCGGTCGAATTCGAGGACAAGCACAACAAGGAGTGGATCCTCACCGAATACCTCAACACCGCCCCCTACGGGACGGTCGAAGGGCAGACGGCGGTGGGGGCGGAGGCGGCCTCGCAGACCTACTTCTCCAAGCCGGCCAAGGACCTCGACCTGACCGAGGCGGCGATGCTCGCCGGGCTGCCGCAGGCGCCCTCCGAATACAACCCCTTCCTCGACCCGAAAGCGGCGCTGAAGCGGCGCAACGAGGTGCTGCTGGTGATGAACGAACAGGGCTACATCACCGGCGACGAATACCTCGAGGCGAAAACCCGCGGCCTCGGCCTCGACCCGGGCAACAAGTACCAGGTGATCAAGGACCCGTTCCTCTTCGACCTGGTGCAGAGCGAACTGATCGAACGCTATGGGATCAACACCGTCCGCAAAGGCGGTCTCAAGGCCTACACGACGATTGATCCCGACCTGCAGTCGAAGGCCGAATACGCGGTCGAAAACTACTGCTACGTCTGTTACTCCGAAGGCGGCCCGGCGGCTGGCCTGGCCTCGGTCGACCCCGACACCGGGGCGATCGTCGCCCTCGCCTCGACCGAAGGCTACGCCGACGAAAGCCAGTTCAACTACGCCTGGCAGGCGCACCGCCAGCCGGGCTCGTCGTTCAAGACGATCGTCCTCGCGGCGGCGGTGAAGGAGGGGATCGACCCCGCCACCACCTACTACGACGGGACCTCACCGAAGACGCTGGAAATCCCCGGCGGCGGCACCTGGACGGTGAACAACTCCGAGGGCGAGGCGGGCGGCAGCTACAACCTCGAAAGCGCGACCTGGCACTCGGTCAACGTCGTCTACGCCCAGCTCGACCTCGATGTCGGCCCGGAAAACGTGACCGAGATGGCGCGCGAACTGGGGATCGAAGCACCGCTGCAGTCGGTCCCGGCGGAGGGCATCGGCGGTCTCGGGATCGGCGTCACCCCGCTGGAAATGGCGAGCGCCTACGCAACCATCGCCAACGGCGGTACGCACCACGATCCGACCGCGGTCTCCAAAGTCGTCTTCCCCGATGAGAATGGCGAGCCGGGCAAGGTCGACGACTTCGAGAAAGACTCGGGCGAACGCGTCCTCACCACCGGCCAGGCCTACGAAGTGACCCGCATCCTCGAGGGCGTGATCACCCAGGGCACCGGCGCCGGCTACACCTCGATGGGCTGCTCCAGCGCCGCCGGCAAGACCGGTACCTCGGAGGAGCACTCCGACGCCTGGTTCGTCGGCTACACGCCGCTCTACTCGACCGCGGTCTGGGTCGGCCACCCGACCAGCCGCGAATACACCGGCTTCGGCGGTCCCACCGCCGGCCCGATCTGGGCCAACTACATGTCCTCCGCGGTCGAAGGCGACTGCCCCGAATTCGAAGTCCCCAGCTCCCTGCCCGAACTCGACGAGCTCGACAGCGACCACACCTCTTCGAGTGGCTACAGCGGCTACGAAGAAGAAGAAACCTACGAAGGCGAAGAAGAAAGCGACGAATCGAAGGGCAAAGACAAGGGCGGCGACGAAGGCGCAGGCGGCGGCGAAGAAGAAGCACCTGAGCCTGAACCCACCCCGGAACCAACTCCGACGCCCGAACCGACGCCGACGCCGCCAGCCGGCGGCGGCATCAGCGCCGGCTGAGCGTGTCGAGCGGCCGCAAGCTCTTCCTCGTCGGCTTCGCAGCCCTGGCGCTCGCCTTCCTCGCGCTCACGGCGCTGTTCCTCTACCGGCCCGCCCGGGTGATCGGGGTCCATGGCGACAGCCTGGGCGAATCGATCTCCAGCGAACTCGGCCGCCACTCACCCTCTGGGGTCTGCGACAAGGCCGCAAACGGTCGCTGGAACTGCGCGATCGTGATCGAACCCGACCCTGGCAGCGGCGGTGGCGAGGTCGTCTACCGGGCCGAGAGCGACGACTCGGGCTGCTGGCACGCCCGGACCTCTACTTTCAAAGGACAGCGGAAAAACCTCAGCGGCTGCATCAGCGTCGTCGACCTATTCTGAGCAGCCCAGCTCACCTTTCTTCTTCTTCTTCTTCTTCTTCTTCTTCGTCCAGGGTTTCCGGGTACCGGGCTTCGGCGCGCGCGAGTTTCTTCGGCCCGTAGAAGTGGCGAGCCCACCAGGACTCGGGCCGCGCCAGCCGGAAGCCGGTGATCCACCAGGCGATCCCGAGGGTGTAGAAGCCGGCATCGAACAGGGCCCATTGACCCTTCAGCGCCGCGACGGTCGCCGGCCCGATGATCAGCACGACCCAGAGGCCGATTCCGTAGGCGATTGCGACGCCCGTCGAGACCGCGAGAAGTTCAGGCGCCAATCAGCTCGATGCGGTAGCCGTCGGGGTCCCTGACGAAGCAGATGCGGTGGCCCTCGGTGCGGCCGCCGGGGCGGTAGGGGGGCTTTTCGGGCTCGATGCCGACCTCGGCCAGTCGGGCGAGGGTGCCGTCGAGGTCGTCGACGCCGAGGGCGATGTGGTTGTAGCCGGTGCCGTGGTCGTAGTCGGTGACGCCGTGGTTGTAGGTCAGCTCCAGGCGCGGGTCTTCGCCGGGCATCGCCATGAAGACGTTGATCGCCTCGTCGCCGATCGGCATCCGCCGCACCTCCTCGAAGCCGAGCTTCTCGTAGAACTCGACCGAGCGCTCGATCTCGCCGATTCGGTAGCAGGTGTGGAGGAAGGTGGCCACGGAACGGCGTCAAGGTTACCGAGGGTGGAAACTCACCAAAAGCAGGTAGGCGCCGCTGTTTCCCGTTGAACTCCGCCGGATCAGGTACTACCTTGTCGCGGCGGCTGAATCTGGGGCCGTCTCCGGGACCGGTCTCTCTTGTTCGTCCGGCTCCGCAATTCGCACTCGAAGGGAAAGGCATCGCTTTGAAGCTTTCACGCGCCCGCCTGCGGGCTCTCGTCCTGGTAGCCACCACCGCTGTCCTCGCGCTCGCGATCAGCGGCCCGGCCTCCACCGCCGCGGTCACGCCGACCGGCAACACCGCCGTCATCTCGATGGAGCTGACCAAAGGCAAGCTGAAATTCGTCGGCCCGGAATCGGTGACCGCCGGCGACCAGCTGGAAATCGTCAGCAAAACGAACCCGAAACAGGTCGGCCCGCACACCTTCTCGCTGGTCACCAAAGGCTCGCTGCCGAAGACCCGCAAAGCGCAGCAGAGCTGCTTCTCGCCGAAAAAGATCTGCCTGGCGGTTGCCAAATGGCACGGGTTCAACCCGAAAACGGAAAAGATCACCAAGAACCTGGTGAAAGCCGGCCCGGCCGGCTGGAGCACGATGGGCAACGCCACCGGCAAGACCGGCGACTCCTGGTTCTCCGGCGAAACGAAAAAAGGCACTCACGTCTCCCAGGAAGTGACTGCCGAAGCGGGCACCACCCTCTACTACATCTGCGCCGTGCATCCCGAAATGCAGGGCAGCGTGAAGGTCGAGGCTCCGGTAACCCCGTTGCCCACCCCGGCGCCCTAGCGTCACGGCTGGGCAGTCCTCAGTTCCGCCCCGCTACGGGCGCCGAGCTTTCCTCGGCGCCCTTGGCGGCGGCACCCTGGCCGCGCTCCTGCCCCTCCGGGGCGGGGGCGACGGCCCCCTGCCGCTGACCGCGGAGCCGACCCCGGCGCTCGCCGCCGCTCCGTTCCGGGCCCGGCTGCCGATTCCGAAGGTCCTCAGCGGCGACGAGATCGAGATCCCGATCCGCATCGCCGAGCAGCAGATCTTCCCCGGCGAGAAGACCAGGCTCTGGACCTTCGGCGGCACCTTTCCGGGGCCGACGATCCGCCGCCGCGCCGGCCAGCGCACCCGCGTCACCTTTCGCCATGAACTGCCGGAGAAGGTGGGGGAGCTCTCGATCCACCTCCACGGCGGCCACAACCGCACCCAGTTCGACGGCCAGCCCGGCGGCCTGACCAAGCGCCAGCCGGTCTCTGCCTACTGCAACATCCCCCGCGGCCTCTCCGCCCGCGACCAGGGCAACGGCTACCTGCTCGAGCCCGGCGGCCGCAAAACCTACGTCTACGACCTGATGGAGGACGGCCACCCGGAACGGGCCTCGTTCCAGTGGTACCACGACCACCGCCTCGATCGCACCGCTCCGCACGTGTGGAAGGGCCTGGCCGGGATGTGGATCGTCGACGACGGCTTCGAGGAATCGCTGTCGCTGCCGCGCGGCGACCGCGACATTCCGCTGATGATCGGCGACCGCACCTTCGACCGCCACAACCAGCTCACCGATCCGTTCACCAACCGCCGCCCGCCCAACGACGGGATCGTCGCCGAGACGATTCTCGTCAACGGCGCCCACATGCCCTACCACCGGGTCGGCCCCTGCCGCTACCGCTTGCGGCTACTCAACGTCTCCGCCTTCCGCAGCTACAACCTGCAGCTCTCCAACGGCGCGCCGATGACCCAGATCGCGACCGAGAGCGGGCTGATGCCGAAGCCGATCCGCCGCCGCGAAATCCTCCTCGGCCCGGCCGAACGGGTCGAGGTGATCGTCGACTTCGCCGGCATGGCGGGGGAGAGCGTCGAGCTGCGCAGCACCAAACGCCACGCCGGCCCTGACCCCGAGGGCGCTCGCACCTACGGCGGGGCGCTGATGCAGTTCCGCGTCGGCGGCAACAGCGTCCATGATCGGTCGCGCGTCCCCCGCCAGCTGCGACCGCTGCCGGATTGGACCCGGCGGGTGAGCCTCGAGCCCGACAAGCTCTGGCAGATCACGATCGGCGGCTTCTTCAAAACGACCTGGCGGATCAACGGCCGCACCTTCAACCCGGCCCACTCGGAGGCGTTCCCGAGGCTGAACACGACCGAGACCTGGGAGATCCACAACAAGACCAGCGTCGCCCACGTGATGCACCTGCACCACAGCGACTGGTTCCTGCTCGAGCGCGACGGCAAGCGCCCGCCGCCCTGGGAAAACTGTCTCAAGGAGACGTTTTTCGTCTACCCCAACGAAAAAATTCTCCTTGCCGGTCATTTCTCCGATTACACCGGGAAGTTCGTGATCCACTGCCACATGCTGGACCACGAGGATCACGGCCTGATGAGCCAATTCCAGGTCGTTCGCGGCTAAAGGAAACACCACGTTTGCCGATGTTTTCGGCATGGGGAATGCTGAAAACCAGGCAAGCGTTCAGCCCAGCATCCGCCCGGCCAACCGGACCCGGGCGCGCGCCGTCGCCGCCCTCTTCGTCGCCGGCGCCGGTCTTGTCGCGATCTCGCTCGTGCTCCCCCATCCGGACGGCGCCGACGAAGTCGCTCTCGTGCTCACCGCTTTGAGCATGGCCGTCGCCGGCGGGGTCATCTGGCTCTTCTCCAGCAGGATCCCGGCAGCAGCTGTACACGTGCTACTCGGCGCAGCCTCAGTGGTCACCTGCCTCCTCATCTACGAGAGCGGAATCTCGGTCGGCCAGTACGGAACGATCTTCGTCTGGATAATCCTGCTCACCTCCTATTTCTTCTCGCGCCGGACCGCCGCGCTGCACCTCGCCTGGCTGCTCATCTCCTACGGCTTCGTCCTGCTGCTGGTCGAAAACACCGCCGGCTACTCGCCGCTCACCCGCTGGCTCTTCACGACGATCTCGCTCAGCGTGGTGATGCTGTTGACGACCGGCATCGTCGCCCGTCGCGCTCGCGCCGACGAGCGTGCCCGCCACTTCTTCGACCTCTCGCGCGACATGCTGTGCACCGCCAACATGGACGGCTACTTCGTCGAGCTCAATGACGCCTGGACCCAGCAGCTCGGCTACACCGCCGACGAGCTGCGCGCGGTCCCATTTATCGAGCGTGTGCATCCGGAGGACCGGGAGCGGACCGAAGCTGAGGCCGCCTCGCTCTTCCGTGGCGGCGAAACCCTCAGCTTCGAGAACCGCTACCGGGCCAAAGACGGCAGCTGGCACTGGTTGCGCTGGAGCTCGCAGCTCTCACCCGACGAGTCGATGATCTACGGCCGTGCCGCCGACGTCACCCAGCTGAAGCTGATCGAGGCCGAACGCGAGAAGCTGCTCGGCGAAGTCCAGAGCCTGGCCCGCCAGGACGCCCTCACCGGTCTGCCCAACCGGCGCTTCCTGCAGGAGTTGATGCCGCGCGAGATGGCGCGTGCCCGCCGCAACGAGTCGCCGCTTTGCCTGGCGGTGATCGACATCGACCACTTCAAGAGCTACAACGACACACACGGCCACCTGGCCGGCGACGAGGTGCTGCGCGCCTGCGCGCGGGAGTGGGACGCTGCCTTGCGCGGCGAGGACACCCTGGTCCGCTTCGGCGGCGAGGAGTTTCTCGTCCTGCTGCCGGACACCGACCCCGAGCAGGCGGCGGAGATCGTCGAGCGGCTGCGCCAGGAGACCCCGATGGAGCAGACCTGCTCGGCTGGGCTCGCCCTCTGGGACCGGGTCGAGAGCATCGACGACCTGCTGCGGCGGGCCGACGAGGCGCTCTACCTGGCCAAGGCCAGCGGCCGCGACCAGTTGGCGCAGGCCGGGCTAGCCGCCTAGCCGGCTCACGATCAGGCAGCGGCCCATCCAGTCATGATGCGCGCATGGGTCGCGCAGAGCACGAACGCGCGGTGCGCTTCCGCACCGCCCGCCGCGACCCGGACCTGACGGTCGTCGAGGGCTTCCACGCGCTCAAGCACGCGCTGCGCTTCGGCGCCGAGCTGGTCGAGGCGGTGGCGGTCGACCCGCCCGCCCTGGAGGCGATGGCGGCCGACCTGGCTCCGGACCTGGAGGGCCAGTTCGCCGGCCGGGTCGAGCCGATCGAGAAGGGGGAGCTGGCCGACCTCGTCCCGCTGGTCCCGCACACCGGGGTCGTCGCGATCGCCCGCCGGCCGCGGGTCGACCTCGACGCGGCGCTCGCCGACCCTGCACCGGCCCCGGCGGTGCTGCTGGAGCAGCCGCGCAACATGGGCAACATCGGCGCCTGCATCCGGGTCAGCGCCGCGGCGGGGGCCGCGGCGCTGATCGCCACCGGCGAGAACGACCCCTGGCATCCCGACGCCGTCCGCGGCGCCGCCGGCCTGCAGTTCGCGCTGCCGGTCGTCGCGGTCGAGGCGCTGCCCGAGAGCGACCGGCCGCTGTTGGCGATCGACCCGGAGGGGGAGGAGCTGGCGCCCGAGCGGCTGCCCGAGCGCGCCGTGCTCGCCTTCGGAACCGAGCGCCACGGGCTCAGCAGCGACGTCTTCGAACGTGCCGACGCCCGGGTCTCGATCCCGATGCGGGCGGGCGTTTCCAGTCTCAACCTGGCCACTTCAGTTGCAATCGCCCTATTTGTGATGAGAATGAGGAACCCGTAAGGGTTTCCCATCCAAGAAAGGAATCAACTTGTTGCCACTCCCAATCGCCGACATCAGCTTCGGCGAACTCCTCCTCATCGCGCTCGAGGTCTTCTTCTTCGTGATCTGGATCTGGATCCTGATCACGATCCTCTCCGACCTCTTCCGCGACCATGAGCTCTCCGGTTGGGGGAAGGCCGCATGGGTTTTCTTCCTCGTCTTCATCCCGTTCCTGACGGCGCTGATCTACCTGATCGCGCGCGGCTCGGGGATGCGGGACCGAACGATCAAGGCCCAAGCGGATGCGAAAAAGCATTTCGACGAATACGTCCGCGAGCAGGCGCACGCTGGCTCTCCGGCCGACGAGCTGCACAAGCTCTCCGAGCTGAAGGCCAAAGGCGACCTCAGCGACGCCGAGTTCGAGCAGGCGAAGGCCAAACTGCTCGCTTAGGAGTTTTCTGAAGAATCTCCTGCAACTGCAAGGGAACTTGCGAGTTATCGACCCCTTGTAAGGCGGCGCAGGTGCTTCGCTAGCCTGCGCCGCCGTGCTGTTTGCCTCCGCTACGAGCGCGGCCAAGCGCCGTGCCCTGGTTTTCGCCGCCCTGTTTTTCGCGGCACTCTGCGTCCTGGCTGGCTCCTGGGCGTCGAGTGCGCCTGCCGATCCGCAGCAGAAACTGGAAAAGACGCGGGACAAGCTGGAAAACGTCCGCGAGCAGGGGAGCGACCTGGCGGCGACGATCGCCGAACAGAACGCTGCGATCGACGCCAAGCTCGGCGAAGTCTCCCGCCTGCGCCAGGAACAGCAAGCGGTCGAGGCCGAACTGGAGGAAAAGCAGGCGGAGCTAGATCGCGCGACCGCGGCGCTGGAAGACGAAGAAGCGCACCTCGAGCGGGTGCGGGCGAAACTGCGCAAAGCGCTCGACCTGCTCGGCGACCGGCTGGTCGCGATCTACGAGGCCGGCTCGCCGGACATGCTGAACGCGATCCTCGAATCCGAAGACTGGACCGACATGGCGGCGCAGACCGAATACCTGCGCCAGATCCAGGAATACGACGACGCCGTCGTCGACCGGGTGAAGACGCTGCGCGACGAAGTCCGCGGCGCGGTCGAAAAGCTCGACGAGCGCCGGGCCGAGATCGAAGCCGCGCGCGACGCGATCGCCGCCAAGGAGGAAGAAGTCGCCCAGCGCAGCCAGGAAGCCGCGGCCAGCTTCCGCGAACTGAAGTCCGAACAGGCGGCGCGCCAGGCAGCGCTGGAAGAGCTGGAATCGCGCGAATCGGCGCTCAGCAACAACCTCGCGGTGATCTCCGAACAGGTCGCCTCCGAAGGCGGCGACGCGACGACCGGGCTGATGCCGGCGCCGCTCAACCCCGGCCAGGAAGCGGAGCTGATCAGCCCGAGCGAAGCGAGCGCCCCGGCCTCGGCCCCGCAGGCGGTGAAGGAAGTGATCGCCGCCGCCAACGCGATCGCCGACCT
>DASTSW010000072.1:0-4957 GCA_035760445.1 Solirubrobacterales bacterium
CTTCGTCCTCACCGGCGTTCCCTCGATCAAGGAGCTGGGTGTCGGCTGCGCGGTCGCGATCGCCCTCGACGCCACCCTGGTCCGCCTCGTCCTGGTGCCGGCGGCGATGAAGCTGATGGGGGACTGGAACTGGTGGATGCCGTCCTGGCTCGACCGCCTGATCCCCGACCTCAGCTTCGAGGGCGGCTCCTCCGCGCCGGAGCCCGAGCCGGCCAAGGCCTGACCGACACCGAGTCCGCGAGAACCGTCCTTCAAGAACGGTTCTCGCGGACTCGGTGAATTGGCTGGTCAGCCAATAGGATCTCCGCATGAACGGGGACGACATCGCCTTTGCCGGTGCGGCGAAGCAGGCGGAGATGGTCCGGGCCGGGGAGGTCTCTCCCAAGGAGCTGGTCCAGCTCAGCCTCGACCGCATCGGCCGTCTCGACCCGGAGCTGAACGCGTTCCGCAAGGTCTTCGCCGAGAAGGCGTTGCTGGAAGCGGAGCAGGCCGAGGCACGGATCAAGGCCGGCGAGGAGCGCCCCCTGCTGGGAGTGCCGATCGCGATCAAGGACGAAATCGACGTCGCCGGCGAGGTCAACACCCACGGCACCGACGGCTTCGAGGAGCCGGCCAAGGCCGACTCCGAGGTAGTGCGGCGGTTGCGCGAGGCGGGCGCGATCGTCGTCGGCCTGACGCTGCTTCCCGAGATGGCGATCTGCGGCTTCACCGAGTCCGCGACCTACGGCGTCACCCGCAACCCCTGGAACCCGCAGCGGACGCCGGGCGGCTCGAGCGGCGGCTCCGGCGCCGCCGTCGCCGCCGGGATGGTCCCGATCGCCTCCGCCGGCGACGGCGCCGGCTCGATCCGGATCCCGGCCGCCTGCAACGGGCTCTTCGGCCTCAAGGTGAGCCGCGGCCGCGTTTCGCTGGCCCCGAACCTCGAAGGCTGGGGAGGGCTCGCGGTCGAAGGCTGCGTCAGCCGCTCCGTCCTCGACACTGCCCTCTGGCTCGACGTCGTCTCCGGCGGTTCGAGCGAGCCCGAGGCGCCGCCCGCTCCGGGCAAGCCGTTCGTCGAGGCCGCGGCGACCTCCCCCGGCAAGCTGAAGGTCGCCTGGTCGACCAAGCCCCCTCGGGCCGCGGCGCCGCCGACGGTCGACGACAACGCCAAAGGGGCGGTGGCCGACGCCGTCGAGCTGCTCGGCGGCCTCGGCCACGAGGTTACGCGGCGCGACCCGGACTGGGGCAACATCGGCAACAACATCACCGCCCGCTTCCTCGGCGGCGTCGCCGAGACGGTCAGGGCGGTGCCGCACCCCGAGCGGCTCGAAAGCCGCACCCGCGGCTTCGGCCGACTGGGGTCGATTCTCCCCCGCAGCCTCTACGAGCGCGCCCGCACCGAGGGCCGGGCCGGCGACGCCGCCCGCGTCAACGCGATCTTCGACGACCACGACGTCCTCGTGATGCCGGTGATGGGCGGGACGGCGCTGCCCGTCCGCCGCTGGGAGGGGAAGGGCGCGCTGCAGACGGTTCTAGGGATGTCCCGCTTCTATCCCTACTGCGTCCCCTGGAACCACCTCGGCAACCCGGCGATGGCGGTTCCGGCCGGCTTCTCCCCCGAGGGGATGCCGCTCTCGATCCAGGTGATCGGCCGCCGCGGCGAGGAGGCGACGCTGCTCTCGCTCGCGGCCCAGATCGAGGCCGAGCGCCCCTGGGCGGACGCCCGCCCGCCGATCTCCTAGTTGAAGACCCGGCTGAAGCGGCGCAGGTCGCGGACCTTGCCGCGGGGGCGGATCCGGCGCTGCAGCATCATCTTCAGCTGGTTCGCGTCGGGTTTGCCGGCGGCGATCCAGTCGCCCCAGCTGGTCTCGATCGTGACGTTGGCCTTCGGGGCCTCGCCCGGTTCCGCCCGGGTCGAGCCGTTGTCGAGGACGAGGTGCCACGGCTCGGCGTCCGTGAACCGCCACTGCACGGTGAAGGGCGAGCCGTTGGCGGCGGCGGGGTCGGCGACCCGGCTGATCAGGTCGAAGTAGAGGCGCTGGATCTCGGGATCCTTGCTCGGCGGCGGCCCTTCCGGGGAGCCGATCACGCCGGCCAGCATCATCTTCACCTGCCGCTCTGCCAGGTCCATCTCGTCGTCCTCGGGCGGGAAGGGGAAGACGCCGGGGGGCATCTCCTCGGTCGGGAAGCCGATCGTCCGCCAGCGCTGGCGGATCAGTTTCATCCCGAAGGCGAAGATGTCCTCGAGGGAGAAGCCGTAGCACTCGGTGTAGGCGCGGTCCATGTTCGGCGGCGTGAACACCGCCGGGCCGTAGGGCAGGGTTTCGCGCAGCAACTCGATCACCGCGTCGCGGTTCTCCTGCCAGCCAGGGGTCGGGTCGTTGAGCAGCTCGGAGAGGACCTTGACGCCGAAGCCGATGTGGCGCTGCTCGTCGCGGGAGACGTTCTCCATGCCGGAGGTGAACCCGGGCATCGTCTCCTCGGAGGCGAAGAAGTCCTCGATGAAGTGCTGGCCCGGCTGGGCGAGGCTGCCCTCGACGATCAGGTGGTAGAGGGTGATCGCCTGGCAGAACTTCGCCACCGAGCGGTCCTTGCGCAGTTCCTCGGCCATCACGTCGAGGCGGTCGAAGATCCCGCGGTAGCCCCAGTTCAGCTGCGGCAGGGTGGAGGAGAGCGTCTGCTGGATCGACTCGCCGCCGACGCCGATCACCTCCTTGAAGAAGCGATGGAAGAAGATCGAGTGCCGCACCTCGTCGACCTGCTGGGTGGCGAGGAAGTAGGACATCTCCTCGGTCGGGGCGGCGGTGACGTAGGGGGCGAGGGTGTCGGCGACCCGGTCCTCGCCGTAATAGAACATCGAGTAGATCCACATCGCCGAGCGGCGCTGGATGTCGCTCAGCGCCTCCCAGCCGGCGCGGTCAGCGGAGAAGTCGATGTCGTAAGCGCTCCAATTGCCCTGCTCCCAGCGCTGGTAGAGGTCCTCGTAGGTGATGTTGTCCATCAGGCGCTGGGAAGCGACGCTCATCTCGTCTCCTTTTGGTGTCGCGTTTGGTCACCGGAGACTACCGCGATCCTGGCCAGCTGGCCAGGATCGCGGCGAAGACCTGCTATTTGACGAATTCGCGGACCTGTTTGTAGACCGTTTCGTCGCTGACCAGAGCGAGGTGCGAGATGCACGCGGTTTTCGTGTTCGTCGCGCCGCTGAGGACCACGCTTTCGTCGGGATTGATGAATTCGTCGCACGGCGACCACCAGGTGCCGTAGTTGACGGCCCCCGGAGTCTCATCCCCGGCGTTCAGTTCGGTGAGGAATTTCGAGCCGATCCGCATCTCCACGCACGTGGTGGTGAAGCAGACGTTGGCCAGGGTGGTGCCGTGGTTGGGCCCGCCGAGCGAGACCCAGTCGTCGACTTTTTCCTGGCCGCCGGCGACGAACTTCAGGTACCAGCGGCTGTTCAGGCTCCCCATCGAGTGGGCGATGATGTCGACTTTGGCGGCGCCGGTTTCTTTCAGCAGCTGGTCAACCCGCGCTTTGACTTCGGTTTCGGCAGTCGTTTTGTTCGAGGTCGAGGTGTTGTAGCTGTAGGCGAGCAGGGACGAGGACGGATAGCCGTCTTTTTCGAACCTGGCTTTCATCGTGTTCCAATTCGACGCGTTCCCATTCCAGCCGTGGATGAAGAGGATCGGGTCGAGGGCCAATGAGCTGGCGGGCGAGAAGGCCGCGCCGGCGAGGCAGAGGGCGATCGCGGTGACGAGCGCCGTCAGTCGTTTGCGAGCCATGTGCTCCTCCTTCGAGAAAGCGCGGGGCCCCGGGTCGTGGCCAGGGCCCCGCAGAACGGAATCTATTTGACGAATTCGCGCACCTGTCCGTAGACGGTGGCGTCATTCATCAGGGCGGAGTGCGAGATGCACGCCGTTTTCGTGTTGGTCGCGCCGCTGAGGGCGACGCTCGAGTCCGGGTTGATGATTTCGTCGCACGGCGACCACCAGGTGCCGTAGGTGACGACGCCCGGCGTCTCGTCTCCGGCGTTCAGTTCGCCGAGGAATTTGGAGCCAACCCGCATCTCCACGCAGGAGGTGCTGAAGCAGAAGTTGGCGAATTCGGTGCCGTGGTTGGGTCCGCCGAGCGAGACCCAGTCGTCGACGTTCGCTTCGCCTCCGGCGACGAACTTGACGTACCAGCGGGTGTTGAGACTGCCCATCGAGTGGGCGACGATGTCGACCTTGGCCGCTCCGGTCGCCTTCTTCAGCGCTTCGACCCGGGATTTGACTTCATTTTCGGCGAGGGTTTTGTTCGACGTCGAGGTGTTGTAGCTGTAGGCGCTGAGTTCCGATTTCGCGTACCCGTCTTTTTCGAAGTTCGCGATCATCGTTTTCCAGACCGACGAGGTCTCCGACCAGCCGTGCACGAACAGGATCGGATCTTTCGCGAGCGAGCTCGCGGGGGTGAGCGCCATACCGGTGACGCAGAGGGCGATCGCACAGACGAACGCCGTCAGACGCTTGCTGACCATCTTCTCTCCTAGCTTGAGCGCAGGCGCCTCCCAGAGCGCGCTGCTGGACGACCCGAGCAGACCGGTTAAGTACTCGGGAGCGCCTGAGTAAATCAGATGTCAGTCGCCGCTGCCAGGCTCCGCGGGTGACGGGACAGCGATCTCGCGCTTGAGGATCTTCCCGGTCGGTCCCTTCGGCAGGTCGTCCATGAACCAGACGAGGCGCGGGTACTTGTAGGCGGCGATCCGCTCCTTCACGTACTCGCTGACCTCCTCCGGTGCCAGCTCCTCGCCCTCGTGGAGGACGACGGCGGCGCCGATCTCCTCCCCCCACTGGTCGTCGGCGACGCCGAGAACGGCGGCTTCGCGGATCTTCGGGTGCTCGTAGAGAACCTCCTCGACCTCGCGCGGGTAGACGTTGTAGCCGCCGCGGATGATCATGTCCTTCTTGCGGTCGACGATGAAGAAGTAGCCGTCCTCGTCGAC
>DASTSW010000073.1:0-13427 GCA_035760445.1 Solirubrobacterales bacterium
AAGGTGAAATGGTGCGGTAAGAGCGCACCGGCGTCGCGGTGACGCGGCGGCCAGGCAAACCCCGCCCGGTGCAAGGCCAAGCAGGACCGTCGACCCGGCTCGGCGAGGTCCAGGTAGGCCGCAGAGATAGATGGCCGCTCAAGACAGGATCCGGCTTACAGGCCCGCTAAGGGAAAAGCCTCCGAAAGGGGGCTTTTCCTAGTTCTGGAGCCAAAAAACGTGGCTTCCTGGGTGTGCGCCAAGGTTCCGTCTTAGCGTTTGCTAATCTGCCGCCCACATCCGCTCAATCTCTGCTCACATAAGGCAGAGAGCGGGGGACCCAAGTAGTTGGGGCGAGTCGCGGTCACTGCCGCGTAGCGCAGCTCTTTCAGCGCGAGCCCGTCAGCTAACCCCGTAAGCGCTTGGAAAGAGATGCAGACGATCAACCAAACCTCCCTGCGCTGGGCCCTGGGCCTGCTCGCATTCTTCGCCCTCTTTGCCGGGGTGGTTTCCGGTGCGCAAGCGGCGACCGGCGGCGCTTCCAGCTACACGCCGACCGCGAGCGCCAGCGACGAAGATCTCAGCTTCGGCACCTGGCGCTACGGCGGCGCCAGCTGGTACGGGCCGGGGCTGTGGGGCCGTTCGACCGCCTGCGGTCAAACCCTGCGGCCGCAGACGATGGGCGTCGCCCACAAGACCCTGCCCTGCGGGACCACGGTCAAGTTCGTCTACCGCGGGCGGGCCGTCGTCACCCAGGTGATCGACCGCGGCCCCTACGTCGACGGACGCGCCTGGGACCTGACCAAAGCGGTCAGCGACGCGCTCGGGTTCGAAGGCGTGGGGCGGGTGCGCTACGCCGTCGCCGTCGACGACGCGGCAACCGCCAGCAACCGCTGAATCCACGCTCTCCGGCCGCTCCGAGGGCTACGCTGCCGTGTTCAAGGCAGGTCCAATGACGAGAGGAGCCCGTGTTCATGTCGTGGTCTTTGTTGAGGTCTTCGCAAGGAGCAATTGCCGCTGCCAGCGCGCGGAAGGGGCACTGGCTGGTTTTGGGCCTGGCCGCCTGCTCCTTGGCGCTCCTTGCCGGCCTTGCCTCCAGCAGCGATGCGGCGAAGGCTCCGCGCACGACTGTGATCCTCGGTCAAACCGCGACCGAGCCCGATCCGTCCTGTCCCGAGCTGCCCTGTCAGGCGATCGGCAGCGTCACCGGCTTCCAGGTCAGCAACGGCCAGACCAGCTTGCCTTTCCTGGTCAAACAGAAAGGCACGATCAAGGCCTGGACCCTGACCTTGGCTCAGCCGACCAACAGCCAACGGACCTTCTTCAACGGCTTCTTCGGCACCCCGCCGCAGGCGCGCCTGGCGATCCTGCGCCGCGTTCCCGGCACCAACCCGCCGCGCTACAGCCTGCGCCGTCAGGGCTCGGTCAAGGTTCTGACCCCCTACCTGGGACAGACGGTGAAGTTCAGCGCCAACCTGAAAGTCGAAAAAGGCGACATCATCGGCTTGACGGTGCCGACCTGGGCACCGGCCTTCGCCCAGAACCTGGAGACCAACAACGTCTGGCGTGCCAGTCGTGAACCGGGAACCTGCAAAAACGCGACGGACATCCGCCAGGGCGAGCCGCAGGAAAAGGTCGGCCGGCGGGCGACCTATGGCTGCAAATACACCACCGCGCGCCTGCTCTACACGGCGACGCTGGTGGAGAGCCCCTGAGTCGAGGCTGGGCATGAAGGTCCTCGCCGCGACCACCCTGGCAGCGCTCCTGCTCGCCCTGCCCGGGGCGGGCACGGCGCAGGCCGTCGTGCCCTCGCAGGCAGCGGTCAGCCTCTACCAGTTCCCGCGTGTGCCGCCGACCGGAGGCGCCGGCCCGCTGGCCATCGACCAGCGTGGGAACGTCTGGTTCGACCAGACCTATGAAGTGCCCCCGGAAAGGCCCGGCGAAGACCCTCGCTTTCCCGGTCAGATCGTCCGCATGGACCGCCAGGGCAAGATCGCCGTCGTCCTCCAGAAACGCCCATCCGGTTTGGCGGTCAGCGGTGACGGCAGCATCTGGTTCACCGGCTTCGACTACATCGGGCGCATCGCCCCCGACGACAGCTTCACCTCGTTTCCCCTGCCTTACGGCGAAGGCGAAGACGGGAAGGTTGTCTTCAAGGACGGCCCTCTCGTGGTCGCCCCGGACGGCAACGTCTGGTTCTCGGGTGCCCGCGGATACCGCGACGAAAGCGGGCGGGCAGTCGGCAGCCAGCCGATCATCGGTCGGATGACGCCGACGGGGGAGTTGACCGAATTCGACCTCGCCCTCGATAGCGGTCGCCCGATCCATCTCGCGATCGGTCCTGACGGGGCCGTCTGGTTCACGGATGGGCTGACCCCGCGCGTCGGTCGGGTCGACCCGTTGCTCGGGGTCCGCTATCTGCCGCTTCCACCCTCGATGCAGGCAAGGGGAATTACCGCCGGTCCCGATGGTGCGCTCTGGTTTCAGCTGAGCCGAGATGAGGACCGGGCGATCGGTCGCATCAGCGTCACCGGGGAGGTGACCGAGTTCCCCGTTCCCGCCGCGGTTCGCCGGGAAGAATATGGCGGCATCAACGGCATCGGGTCGATCACCAACGGGCCCGACGGTCGCCTCTGGTTCGTCCTCGAAGCCGGGGCGATGGGGCGGATCGGACCCACGGGGCGGGTTTCGAAGGTGGAGATCCCGACCAGGTTCCCGGAAGACATCGCGGTCGGGCCGGAAGGAAGCGTCTGGTACACCTCCGCCGCCGGGCCTCCCTGCCTGCCTGGGGACAGCGTCTGCGGGGACGGCGGCTACTACCAGTCCGGGGTCATCGGCCGCATCGATCCGGCGCCGCTCGCGGTCCAGATCGAAACTGCGAAGGCCGCTGCTCGAGCCCACCGGGTGAAGATCCGGATTGCCTGCATCGACGGCCGGGCGGGGGAGAGCTGCAGGGGTCGCCTCCGCCTGCGGGCGGGGCAAGGCGCAACCAAGCGCCGTTACGCGCTCGGGGTCGACCTCGGCCGTTCGTTCAGCATCCGCCTCGGCGATAAAGCGCGCAGCAAGCTGCTGCGCCGGGGGAAGCTGCGGATCAAAGTCATCGCCACCCTGGCCGGCGGCGGCACCGAGGTGCGTGCGTTCCGTCTCCGGCTACGCACGCACCAAGCCGCTTAGGCGACTGGGGGGAGGGCCCTGGGGCCGCCCTGATCTTTGGGCAGCGCCGCCGCGCTCGCGATCAGGCTCTGGAACTCGTTCAGCGCCAGATGCCCGACCGCCTCGAGGATCTCCTCGTCGGTCCAGCCGATCTCCCGAGCCTCCTCGTGGAGATGGAGGGGTGGGGGACCCTCCGGGTCAAGCGTCTCCTCGAGGAATTTGAGGAGGGCGGCCTCCTTGGGGTCGGAGGAAGTGAAGCTGCGGGCTTTGGAGACCTCGTCGAGGCCCAGCCCGGCCCGGCGCGCCGACTTCGCGTGCTGGGCGATGCTGTAGTTGTCCTCGCGGTACTCGGCAACTGCAAGCGCGATCCGCTCCCTCGTCGCTTGCGGCAGGACGCCCCCGCGCAGCTCCGAGCGCATCCGCGTGTATGCACGCAGGACAGCCGGTGCTCCGGCGAGCACGCCGACGAACTTCGTCACCGCGCCGCCGGCGGCCTGAATGCTCTTGATCAGAGGAGCGCTTTCATCAGGCGCCGTCAGCTCGTCGTGGATCTGGAATCTGCTTACTGCGGTTTTTACCGTCACTGGCTTCTCGCTTTTTAGCTCTGCGTCGGCGGCAATCGTCTTTACAGAGCCGTTATCTGGCCTTTACTTTACTTTTAGCCGCTTACTTACCTGTCGTAAGTTATACCGAGATAACCGGACGCTTTCAAGCGGTTACGCGCCGCTTTTCTCTACCCGTATTACGGCTTCCCGCACCAGATCGGTTCATTCGCCTAACCTTGCGGCCTTCCGGACAGCCCCAAGGAGGCAGAGGCATGGCAGAGCAACCCCGTAGCGCCGCCGACGTAATCGAGCTCGTCAAGGAGCACGACGTTCGCTTCATCCGCCTCTGGTTCACCGACGTGCTGGGGCAGCTGAAGAGCTTCTCGGTCAACGCTTCCGAGCTGGAGGACGCCTTCGCGGGCGGGATGGGCTTCGACGGCTCCTCGATTACCGGCTTCAACCCGATCGAGGAGTCCGACATGCTGGCGGTGCCGGACCCGGCGACCTTCGCCCTGCTGCCCTGGCGGCCCGAGGAGGACGCGGTGGCGCGGATGTTCTGCGACATCCAGGTCCCCGGCGGCGGGCCCTACGAGGGCGACCCCCGCTGGATCATGCAGCGGGCGCTGAAACGGGCCGAAGACCTCGGATTCGACGCCTACAACATCGGCCCCGAGCTGGAGTTCTTCTACTTCCGCTCCGCCAAACCGGAGGGCGGCGTGCCCGAGGTGCTCGACGAGGGCGGCTACTTCGACCTGACCACGCTCGACGCTGGCTCCGACCTGCGCCGCGAGACGGTGCTGGCGCTGGAGAAAATGGGGATCCACGTCGAGTACACCCACCACGAGGTCGGCCCCTCCCAGCACGAGGTCGACATGCGCTACAAGAACGCGCTCGAGATGGCCGACGACTGCATGACGTACCGCATCGTCGTCAAGGAGTACGCGATGAAGTACGGCTACCACGCGACCTTCATGCCGAAGCCGCTGTTCGGCGAGAACGGCTCGGGGATGCACGTCCACCAGTCGCTCAGCCGCGACGGCAAGAACGCCTTCTACGACGAGGACGACCCCTACTACCTCTCGCCGACCGCGAAGTCGTTCATCGCCGGTCAGCTCAAGCACGCGCGGGAGATCTCGCCGCTCTTCGCCCAGTGGGTCAACTCCTACAAGCGGCTGGTGCCCGGCTACGAGGCGCCCGTCTACCTGGCCTGGTCGCGGCGCAATCGCTCGGCGCTGATCCGGGTGCCGCTCTACCACCCCGGCAAGGAGTCGGCGACCCGGGCCGAGCTGCGCTGCCCGGACCCCGCGGCGAACCCGTACCTCTGCTTCGCCGGGATGCTGCAGGCTGGGCTGGAGGGAGTCGAGAAGGGCTACGAGCTGCCCGAGCCGATGGAGCAGAACCTCTACCACCTCTCGCAGGAGGAGCTATCCCATCAGGGGATCGAGCAGCTGCCGGCGACGCTGGGCGAGGCGATCGAGGTCGCGGCCGAGTCGGAGCTGGTGCTGCGGACCCTGGGCGAGCACACCTTCCGCCGCTTCGTCGAGATCAAGCGGCAGGAATGGGACGACTACCGGGTGCAGGTCACCCCGTACGAGATCGAAAACTTCTTGCCGATTCTCTAGGAGGGAGAGTCGCCGGAGCGCTGGCGCGGCTTCGACAGCGCCGACGGCCACCAGAACTTGTCGCCCAGGGTTAGGGCGGCGGCTGGGACGAGGACGCTGCGGACCAGGAAGGTGTCGAGGAGGACGCCGAAGGCGACCACGAAGCCGAGCTCGGTGAGGAAGGTGAGGGGGAGGACGGCGAGGACCGAGAAGGTGCCGGCGAGGACGATGCCGGCGCTGGTGATGACGCCGCCGGTCACCGCCAGGGCGCGCAACATGCCCTGTTCGGAGCCGTGCTTTTCGGTCTCCTCGCGGGCGCGGGCGACGAGGAAGATGTTGTAGTCGACGCCGAGGGCGACGAGGAAGACGAAGGCGAAGAGCGGTAACGAGGGGTCGGAGCCCGGGAAGCCGAAGACCACGTCGAAGAAGAAGTAGCCGACGCCGAGGGCGGCGAGGAAGCTGAGGATCACGGTGCCGATCAGGACCAGCGGCGCCGCCACCGCGCGCAGCAGCATCATCAGGATCAGGAAGACGACGACGAGGATGATCGGCGGGATCACGGTCGAGTCCCAGCCGGCGGCGTCGCGGACGTCGGCTTCGATCGCCGAGGGGCCACCGACCAGCGCCTCGGGGTCGGCTTCGTGGGCCGCCTCGCGGATCGGCGAGATCAGTTCGAAGGCCTCGGTCGAGTAGGGGTTGGGTTCGAGCGTTGCCTGGATCAGCGTTCCCGATGAACCGCTGGCGACCGGTTCGGAGACCGCCTCGACTTCGTCGACGCCTTCGACCGCCTGTTTCACCGCGGCTACGTCACCCGACTGCGGCACGATCACGTCGGTCGGGGCGGTGGCGCCGGAGGGGAAGCTGCGATCGAGCAGGTGCTGGCCTTCGACCGATTCGACTTCGGTCCGGTAGCTGTCTTCGCTGGTCAGGTCGGTCGAGAAGAAGGCGAAGCCGGCGCAGAAGACGAGCAGGAGGACGATCGCCCCACCCATGATCCGCTGCGGGCCGGCGGCGACCCGGCGCCCGATCCGGGCCCAGATGCCGTGGGTCTCGTCTTTGACCTTCTCGAGGCGGTGGCGGCGGATCTCGTATGGCGTGAAGATGGCGCGGTCGAGAGGGCCGACGATCAGCGACGGGATCCGGCGGCCGGAGATGATCCGCAGCACCCAGTTGATCAGCACCAGGGGCAGCAGGAGCAGCACGACCAGGCAGCCGATCGCGACCTGGAGGAAAGCGAAGAAGCCGGAGCCCTCGACGATGCGGCGGCGGGCGCCGTCGGAGATCGTCTCCGCGCTAGGCGCCGTCTCCGGGGCGTGGGGGACGAAGGGCCAGAAGGCGCGGCGGCCGAAGATCGTCAGCAGCGCCGGCAGCAGGGTCAGCATCGAGAGCGCCGCGCAGGCGATCCCGATTGCGGCGATCGGGCCGAGGCCGGAGGTGCCGTTGACCTTGGCCAGCATCAGGCAGAGCAGGGCGGCGATCACGGTCAGCGCCGAGGCGAAGATCGCCGGTCCGGCCGATTCCAGCGCGGTCCGCATCGCCTCGTACTTGTCGGCGGTGCGGTGCAGCTCCTCGCGGTAGCGGGCGACCAATAACAGCGCGTAGTCGGTGCCGGCGCCTAAGACGAGGACCGACATGATCGAGCTCGACTGGCCGTTGATCGTCACCCCCAGCTCGGAGACGCCGTAGCCGATCGAGCGCGAGAGGGTCTCGGCGAAGATCACCGCGATCAGCGGCACGAAGAGGAAGATCGGCGAGCGGTAGATGACGATCAGGAGGAAGATCACGAGGCTGACCGCGGCCAGCAGCAGGGTGCCGTTGATCCCTTCGAAGACTTCGATCGCGTCGGCGGAGAAGCCGGCGCCGCCGGTGATCTTCACTTCCAGGCCACCGCTTTCGTCGGTGATTTGGTCGCGCCAGAACTTGACCGGGTCGACGATCCGTTCGCCCTCGCCTTCGGCATTGATGTAGGCGGTGACGATCGCCGCCTTGCCGTCCTTCGAGCAGACGGGGCCGACGAAGGGGCTGAAGTCGGCCGGTTGGCCGGGAACCTCGGTGGTCGGGCCGGCGCAGACCGCGCCTTCCGATTTCTGCTTGGCCTGGTCGAACTCGCGGTCGGGCTCGGCCGGTTTGCCGCCCGCGGCGGCGGTTTCGCCGTCGCCGATCAGGCCGGGGAACGGCTTGGAGGCCATCTTCGCGACCGTTTCTTCGATCGATTTGAAGTCCCCGGGGGTGAGCCCGGACTCGCGGCGGAAGACGACGACGGCGGGGGCGATTTCGCCGTTCTGCAGCTCCTCGGTGGCGTTCAGCGCGGCGGTCGATTCGGCGTCGCCGGGCAGGTAGGAGGTCGCCTCGTTGTTTTCCGCCTCTTCGAACTTGCCGGGCAGATCTGCCACGCCGGCGGCGAGGAAGATCCCGACGAACCAGAGGGCGAAGACGACCCACTTCGACCGGCGGCCGGCGGGGAAGGTGAACCAGGAGCCGCGCATCGGGCCGCATCCTTACAGAGATGCCGGTCCCGACGAGTTAATGCCTCACAGAAGCTTCCTCAACTCTTCCGATTCGGTCACCGGAAGCTGGCAGGCGAAGCTCTCGCAGACGTAGGCGGCGGGCCTGCCCCCGACGGCGGTGCGGCCGGCGAGGAGCGGTGGCTGCTCGCTTCTCTCCGGGCCACCGGCGAGGACCAGGTGGGGACGAAAGCGCTCTCGCACCGTGGCGGCGAGCGCGGCCAAATCGTCGCCGGAGAGAGCGACCTCGCGGCTGGGTGAGAGCTGGAAGTCGAGGGCCCGCAGCATGTGGGCGAAGGCGTCGGGGTGCTCGACCGCCGGTTTGCCGAACAGCGCGAAGACTCCCTCGGCCCACTCGGCGTAGTGCCGTTCTCCCGTCAGCGCCGCGAGCCGCAGCAGGCCCAGGGAGGCGGAGCTGTTGCCGGAGGGGATCGGGTGGTCGCCGACCTCCTTGCGGCGGGCGATCAGCTCCTCGTGGTCGGAGGAAGTCGAGAAGAAGCCGCCGCGCTCGGGGTCGCCGAAGCGCTCGATCGTCGTCTCCGCCAGCGCCTGCGCAGCCTCGAACCAGCGTGGCTCGAAGGTCGCTTCGTAGAGGGTCAGCAGCGCTTCCAGCAGGAAGGCGTGGTCCTCGAGGTAGGCGTTGAGGTGGGCGCGGCCGTCCTTGTAAGTGCGCAGCAGGTTGCCGCCCTCGTCGCGGAGCTGGGTGAGGACGAACTCGGCGGCGGCGCTGGCGGCGTCGAGGTAGTCCTCGCGGTTGAGCACCGCGCCCGCGTCGGCCACCGCCGCGATCGCCAGCGCGTTCCAGGAGGCGAGGCGCTTGTCGTCGAGGCCGGGTCGGACCCGCTGCGCGCGGGCCTCCAGCAGCGCCCGCCGTGCCGTCGTCAGGCCGGGCGGCTCGGGTGCGTCGGCGCCACCCGCCAGATGGAGCACGTTCGACCCCTCGAAGTTGCCCTCCTCGCTGACCCCGTAGTAGTCGAGGACCGGATCGGCGTCGTCGCCCAGCACCTCGCGGATCTGCGCCGGGGTCCAGACGTAGAAGCGGCCCTCCTCGCCCTCCGAGTCGGCGTCGAGGGCGGAGTAGAAGCCGCCCTCGGGGCCGCGCATCTCACGCAGCATCCAGTCCAGGGTCTCCTCACAGACGCGGCGGTAGCGCTGGTGGCCGAGCTCCTGCCAGCCGTGCAGGTAGGCGCGGGCGAGCAGGGCGTTGTCGTAGAGCATCTTCTCGAAGTGGGGGACGAGCCAGATCGCGTCGACCGAGTAGCGGGAGAAGCCGCCGCCGAGCTGGTCGTAGATGCCGCCGGCGAGCATCCCGTCGAGGGTCAGCTCGACCGCCTCGGTCTCGCCGCGGGTCAGCAGCAGCTCCAGCGAGGAGGCGGGCGGGAACTTGGGGGCGCCGCCGAAGCCGCCGTTGCGCCGGTCGAGCGCGCCGAGCAGGCGCTCAATCGCCTGCTCCAGCTCGGCGTTTCCGGGCAGATCGCTGCGCGGCTCGAAGGCGCCGATCGCCCCGAGGCGCTCACGGGTGACCGGCGCTTTTTCGCGGATCTCCTCGCGCTGGGTCTCGAAGGCGTGGACGACCGCTTCCATCACCATCCGGAAGCTCGGCATGCCGCGGCTCTCGTCGGGCGGGAAGTAGGTGCCTCCGTAGAAGGGAACGCCGTCGGGGTCGAGGAAGACGGTCATCGGCCAGCCGCCGTGGCCGCTGATCGCTTGCACCGCCTCCATGTAGATCGCGTCGACGTCGGGCCGCTCCTCGCGGTCGACCTTGACGCTGACGAAGTGCTCGTTCATGTAGGCGGCGGTCTCGGCGTCCTCGAAGGACTCGCGCTCCATCACGTGGCACCAGTGGCAGGCCGAGTAGCCGACCGAGAGCAGGATCGGCAGGTCCTCCTCGCGGGCGCGGTCCAGCGCCTCAGGACCCCACGGGTACCAGTCGACTGGGTTGTCCTGATGCTGGAGGAGGTAGGGGCTGGTCTCCTGTGCGAGGCGGTTGGCCATCGCCCTGAACCTACCCGGCAACGGGCAAATCGAGTATTCGCCTGCTCCGCTCGCTGAAAGTGAGGCCGACCGTGCCTTTTTCCGCACCGGATTGGACGCTTTGTCAGATTCGGGGATTACCGTCTCTTGGATGAAGGGCCCGCAAGGACCAGGACAGCCCGATCCCGCCGTCGACGCGGCGCTGGCGAAGCTCGCGCCGGAGGATCGCGCGGTCGTGCGGGGGGCGCTGGAAAAGGCGGAGAAGACCGAGGCCGAGCTGCGCTTCCTCGCCGACCACGACCCGCTGACCGGCCTGCTGAACCGGCGCCGCTTCCGCGCCGAGCTCGACCAGTACGTCTCCTTCACCGCTCGCTACGGCGGTCGCGGCGCGGTGATGGTGATCGACATCGATGGGCTGAAGCGGGTCAACGACAGCTTCGGGCACCAGTCCGGCGACACCCTGATCCGGCGGGTTGCCGAGATCCTCCGCGAACGGGTGCGGGCAACCGACCTTGTGGCGCGGCTTTCCGGCGACGAGTTCGCGGTGCTGATGCCGCAGACCGACACCGCCGGAGCCACGCAGCTGGGCGAGGACCTGCGCAACCAGGTGGCCGAGGGCCTGCCGGCCGGCAACGCGGAGCTCGAGGGGGCGACGATCAGCGTCGGCGTCTCGATGTTCGGCGGCCAGGGCGAGGTCGGCGCCGAGGCGGTGCTGGTTGCCGCTGACGAGGCGATGTACCAGGCCAAGAAGGAGGGCCGCAACCGGATCATGCTCTTCCACACGCCGGGCGAGAACGGCGAGAAGGCCGCGCGGACGCAAACGACGAGCGCGAGGATCCGCGACGCGCTGACCCAGAATCGCCTGCGCCTGGCGACGCAGCCGATCCGCAGTCTTTCCTCGGGCGGGATCGAGCGCTACGAGCTGCTGCTGCGGATGACCGGCGAGCACGGCGAACTGCTGCCCGCCTCCTCGTTCATCGAGGCGGCGGAGCGCTCGGGAATGGTCCAGGAGCTCGACCGCTGGGTGGTTGCCCGGGCGCTGGAGATGATCGCCGAGCGCCAGCGCGCCGGCGAGCCCGTCTCCCTGCACATGAATATTTCCGGCGCCTCGCTGACCGACCTCTCGGTGCTCGAATTCATCGAACGGCGGCTGGACGAAGGCGAGGCCGACCCTGCCCGCTGCACCTTCGAGCTGACCCAGACCTCGCGGCTCGAAGACTTCGACGCCGCCGCCGGCTTCGCCGACCGGCTGACCGAGTTCGGCTGTGAAGTCGCGATCGACGACTACGGCGCCGGCTTTGGCCCCTTCGCCTTCCTCAAGAAGGTCCCCTTCGACGTGATCAAGATCGACGGCACCTTCATCCGCGACATGCCCCGCAACGACGCCGACCAGCTCGTCGTCAAGGCGATCGTCGAGATCGCCCGCGGCCTCGGCAAGCGCACGATCGCCGAGTTCGTCGAGGACGAGGACACCAAACAGCTGCTGCGCGAGTACGGCGTCGACATGGCCCAGGGGTACCACCTGGGTCGCCCAGTGGACTCTGCGGAGCTAAGCGCCGCGTAGCTGAGCCCGCTTGATCTTGCCGCTGCTGGTCTTCGGCAGCTCGGCGGCGAACTCGACGATGCGGGGGAACTTGTAGGGCGCGGTCTCGCGTTTGCAGTGCTCCTGCAGCTCGCGGGCGAGGGTCTCGCTCGAGGTGCTGTCGTCGGGTGGGGCGTCGCGGAGGACGACGATCGCGCGGACGACCGAGCCGCGCTCGGGGTCGGGGGCGGCGACCGCGGCGGCATCGGCGACGGCTGGGTGAGAGAGCAGCGCCGCCTCGACCTCGGTCGGGCCGATCCGGTAGCCGGAGGAGAGGATGATGTCGTCGCCGCGGCCCTCGAAGAAGAGGTAGCCGTCCTCGTCGGCGCGGACCAGGTCGCCGGTCTGCCACCACTCGCCCTCGAAGCGCTCGCCGTCGAGGTAGCGGGAGAAGAAGGTGGGGGAGGAGGTGGCGCGCAGCTGCAGTTCCCCCTCGACGATTCGCGTCTCCATCCCCGGCAGCGGTTTGCCCATCGAGCCCTGGCGGACCGGTTCGCCGACCTGGTTGGCGGTGACGTGGCCGGTCTCGGTCTGGCCGTAGCCGTCGGCCGGCTCGAGGCCCATCTCGGCGCGGAAGGCGGCGATCGTCTCCGGGTCGAGGGGCTCGCCGGCGGAGACCATCCGGCGCAGCGCCGGCAGCGGCCGCAGGGCGGTGCGGCGAGCCAGCATCCGGTACTCGGTCGGCGCCTGGCAGAGGACGTTGACCCCCAGCGCCTCGGCGAAGTCGAGACGCTCGGCGGGGTCGAAGCGGCCGTCGTGGATCACTGCGGCGGCGCCGGTCAGCCAGGGGGCGAGGAAGACGTTGCGGGCCGACTTCGACCAGCCCGTGGCGGTGGTGCACCAGGCGAGGTCGCCCTGGCGCGAGCCGAACCAGTGCTCCGCCTGCGACTGCTGGCCCAGCAGGTAGCGGTAGGCGTGGACGACGCCGCGCGGCTCACCGGTGGTGCCGGAGGTGAAGACGATCAGCGCCGGGTCCTCCGGGCCCATCTCCTCGACCGCGGTCGGGGTCTCCTGCGGCAGGTCCTCGTCGAGGACGCGGGCGACGTCGGCCATCGTCATCGCCGGCACCCCGTCAGGCAGCTCGGCCAGCAGCGCCTCCTCGCCGACGCAGAGCTTGGGATCGGCGACGCGAACCCGGTGCTCGAGGTCGTGGCGGCGCAGCATCGTGCTGCAGGGCAGCGCCACCGCCCCCATCCGCCAGCAGGCGAGCAGGGTCAGCACCCACTCGATCCGGTTGCCGACCAGGGTCATCACCACGTCCCCTCGCCGCACCCCCCGCGCCGCAAAGGCGCCGGAGAGCCCGGCGGACTGGGCGACCAGTTCGCCGAAGTAGTGATCCCGCCGGTTGCCCTCGGCGTCCAAAGAAACGATCCCCAGCCGCGAGGCCGGGGATCGTTCCATCAAGTCCTCGATCAGGTTCACGGACCGAGGATTATCACTGCCTCCTGGCTACCTGAGTTCGGAGGAACTCTTTTTCAGCAGCTGGCGGGCGATGATCAGTAGCTGGATCTGTTGGGTGCCCTCGAAGATGTCGAGGATCTTCGAGTCGCGGGCCCACTTCTCCAGCAGCTCGTTCTCGCCGTAGCCGACGCTGCCGCAGAGCTCGACGCAGCCGAGGGTGACGTCGACGCAGGTGCGCCCCGCCTTCGCCTTGGCCATCGAGGCCTGCAGCGAGTTCGGCTTCGAGTTGTCAGCCATCCAGGCGGCCTGCAGGGTCAGTAGCCAGGACGCCTCGTAATCGGCCTCCATCTCGAGGAAGCGGGCGGCGGCGGCGTGCTGGTTGTTGGCCGGCACGTCGTAGTCGATGGTGACGCCGGCTTGCTTCAGCTGCTTGCGCGTCTCCTCCAGCGCCGCCCGGGTGACGCCGACCGCCATCGCGGCGACCAGCGGCCGGGTGTTGTCGAACGTTTCCATCACCCCGGCGAAACCCTTCTCCTTCACCTCGGGATCGCCGAGCAGCGCCTCTTTCGGCACCCGGCAGTCCTGCAGGGTGAAGTTGGCCGTGTCGGAGGCGCGGATCCCGAGCTTGTGCTCGAGCCGGTCCAGCTTCAGGCCGGGGTTGTCGCGCTCGACGATGAACGACTTGATC
>DASTSW010000074.1:0-17654 GCA_035760445.1 Solirubrobacterales bacterium
CGGCAGCAGCTGGGCGAGGGTCATCGAGACGTCGCCGGTCCCGGGCGGCAGGTCGAGAAGCAGGTACTCGAGCTCGTCCCAGGCGACGTCCTCGAGGAACTGCTGGATCGCCTTGTGCAGCATCGGGCCGCGCCAGACGACGGCCGAGTTGTCCTCGACGAAGAAGCCGATCGACATCACCTTCACCCCGCTGGGCGAATCCAGCGGCAGGATCTTGCGCTCGGCGTTGACTTCCGGTTTGTGGTTGACGCCGAGCATGCGCGGGATCGAGTAGCCGTAGACGTCGCAGTCCAGGGCGCCCGCGGCATGGCCTTCGGCGGTCAGCGCCGCGGCCAGGTTGGCGGTCATCGTCGACTTGCCCACCCCGCCCTTGCCGGAGGAGACGCAGATCACGTTTTTCACCTTAGCCAGCGCGCCCTGCGGCAGCTTGCCGCGGCCGAGGGTCTGCTGCAGCTGGCCTTTCTCCTCGTCGGAGAGGACATCGAAGCCGACGGCGACACCGGTCACGCCCTCCAGCTGGGAGACCTGCGATGCGACGGCCTGTTCGAAGTGGGAGCGGATCGGGCAGCCGGCGGTGGTCAGCGAGACGATGACCTCGACGCGGCCATCCTCCTTGACCTCGATCGATCGGACCATGCCCAGCTCGACGATGGAGCGCCGCAGCTCGGGGTCGATGACGGCGCGCAGCTTCTCGGTGATCTGATCTTTGCTTGGAAGAGACATTGGCTCGATTCTCGCAAAGCCGCAATCTCGGGCGCCGCGAGGGGGGAGAGTTCAGCCCGCCAGCGCCTTAGGCCCTCCGGAACGCAAGCGAGCGAAGGAGGGACCGATGACGGGATCGAGAGTGGGCATAGTGCGGGGTCTGGCGCTGGGAGTCTTGCTGGCGCTGAGCGTGCTGCTGCTGGCGGCGGCGAAGGCGAACGCCGGCAAGTACGCGGTGGCGCAGTGCGGCTGGTACGCCGGCGCCGACGCCAGCTGGGGTGACACCACCGGCGGCGCCAAGTTCCGCCCTGACGCCTACTGCGTGCCCTCCGGCGGCGATCCCTTTGCCGGGGTCCACCTCAAGAGCCTCACCCGCGATGGGCAGGGAACCGTCTCTGGCACCCGTTACGCGAGCTGGCGCTGGACGCCGCCGCCGGGCACCGGGATCACCGCCGTGCGCGGCACCTGGTGGCACGCCCTCCACGACGGGATGGAGCAGCGGCTCGGGGCGGTCAACTGGGGTGGAGGGTTCGAACCGTTCCTCCAGGCCGCGACCACCGATACTGCCCTGCGCGAATTCAGCCGTGGCTTCCCGGTCGGCGCCTCCGCCTTCGAAGAACGGCTGCTCTGCGCCCGGGCCGAGTCGAAGTGGTGCTCGCTCGAGCAGGGATCGTGGTCGGCGCTGCGAGCGCTGACGCTCACCGTCGAAGACCCGGGCGCGCCGAGCGCCGGGATCCTCGGCGGCGACCTCGTCGCCGGTGGCTGGCGCCGCGGCGTCCAGGCGGTAAGCGTCACCGGCAGCGACGGCGGCGCCGGTGTCCGCTTCGGCGAGACGAAGATCGACGGGGCGCGGGTCGGCTTCACCGAGTACCCGTGCGAGAAGACTCTGGTCGGTGGCGAGTGGCGGGCGACGCGGATGCGGCCCTGCCTGACCACCGTCTCGGCCACCCACCCGGTCTCGACCCAGAGCTTCAGCGACGGTTCCCACAGCCTCGTCCACTGCGCGACCGACTTCGCCGCCAACTCCACCTGCACGCCGGCCCGCACCGTGCGGATCGACAACAACCCACCGGCCCACCCAAAGGCGGTCGCCCTTGCTGGGGGCGACCTCTGGCGGCGGGTCAACGACTTCGACCTCGGCTGGGAGAACCCCGGCCAGGGCGCGGGGAGCCCGATCGTGGGCGCGCCCTGGAGGGTGGTCGGCCCCGGCGGCTACGACACCGGCGTCAGGTTCGCCGCCGGAACCGATCGCCGCAGCCTCGCCAACCTCAGCGTTCCCGCCGCCGGCCGCTACTCGCTGCAGCTGTGGCTGCGCGACGAAGCCGGCAACGAGGATCCGGGGACGGCGGTGACGGTGCCGCTGCGCTTCGACGACCTGCGCCCGGAAGTTCGCTTCTCGAACGAGCCGGCGGAGGCGCAGATCAAGGCCGATGTCGATGACCTCCACTCCGGACCCGCCGCCGGCCAGATCCTCTACCGGCGGGTCGACGCCGAGGCCTGGATCGAGCTGCCGACCAAGCTGGTGCCGGGCGACGGCCCCGGTCGCTCGCACCTGGTCGCGCCGATGCCCGAGCTCGGCGTCGGCACCTTCGTCTTCCGCGCCGATGCGACCGACGCCGCTGGCAACGCCGCCTCGACGAGCCTGCGGGCCGACGGGACCCAGATGGCGATCCGCCGAGTGCCGCCACCGCACGCCATCAAGGCGAAGTCGCGCCTCTTCGCCCGCCTGCGCGGCGGCCATGGCCATGGCGATGCGCTGACCGTTCCCTTTGGCGCTCCGGCGCTGGTCAGCGGCCGGCTAACCCGCGCCGCCGACGGAGCGGGACTCGGTGGTCGAACGCTGCGAGTCGTTTCCCGCCACTCGCGCGGGGCACTGGCCCTAACCGCCTTTGCCAGCGTCGAGACCGGCGAGCAGGGCGGCTTCGAGCTGCGGTTGCCACCGGGAACCTCGCGACGGGTCACGGTCAGTTTCGCTGGCGACGGTGGCCTGGAGGCGGCCTACCGTCGCCCGCTCGAGCTCCGCGTCCGTGCCGGCGTCACCCTTCGCGCCGTTCCCGAGCGCTTGAGCACGGGCCAGGTGGTCCGTCTCAGCGGTCGGGTCAAGAGCAAGGGAGCGCCGATCCCCCGCCGCGGCAAGCTCGTCGCGATCCAGTACCTGGAGGAAGCGACCCACCGCTGGCGCCCGGTCCTCGTCACCCGCAGCGACCACCACGGTCGTTTCCACGCCCGCTACCGGTTTCGCTACGTCACCGGGCGGGCGGCGATTCGCCTGCGGGCGACGGCGCTGGCGGAGGAGCGCTGGCCGTACGTCCCCGGTTCCTCGTCGCCGGTCACGGTCCGCGTCCTGGGTAGCTAGGGTTTCGAGCCATGTCGCAAGCGACCCTTCACACCAGCGCCGGGGCGATCGTGCTCGAGCTTCACGACGAGGACGCGCCGAAAACCGTCGAGAACTTCCGCAAGCTCTCCGCGGATGGGTTCTACGACCAGCTCGTCTTTCACCGGGTGATCCCCGATTTCATGATCCAAGGCGGCTGCCCAGAAGGAACTGGCCGCGGCGGGCCGGGCTACACCTTCGAGGACGAGTTCAACGACCACAAGGTCGTCCGCGGCGCGCTGGCGATGGCAAATGCCGGCCCCAACACCAACGGCTCGCAGTTCTTCATCGTCACCACCGGCGCGGCGCCGTGGCTGGACGGCAAGCACACGGTGTTCGGCGAGGTGATCGACGGCATGGACGTGGTCGACGCGATCGAGTCGACCCCGACCGACGGTGCCGACAAGCCGCTCGAGGCGCAGACGATCGAACGGGTCGAGCTCGACGAGAGCTGAGCCCGGCCGGCTCAGGCGGCTGGACCAGCCGGCTCCTCGCGCCGTTCGCGCCGCCGCCGCAGGGCCTCGCCGGGCCGCCAAAGGCTGACCAGCCCGGCGACCAGGGTGACGAGGAAGATCTGGCCGAGCATCATCTCTATGCCGGCGAACATCCGTCCCGGCTGGCCGCCGGGGACGAGGTTGCCGTAGCCGGTCGTGGTCAGCGTCGTGTAGCTGAAGAAGAGGAAGTCGTTGCCCGCGGGACGGGCGACCTCTTCGAAGAAGGGCCCGCCCTGGATCCGGTCGATCGTGCCGTAGAGGAAGGTGAAGAGGATGCCGAGAACGGCGTAGACGCTGATCGCGCCGAGGATCGTTCGCGACCCGACCTCGGCGCTCGACACCACCCGCCAAAGCACCGCTCCCATCGCCACCGTCAGCAGGCAGATCTGGATCAGCGAGGCGAAATTCAGGAACCACCGCTCGTCGGCGATGGCGGCGAGTACCGCCAGCCCGACCGTCAGCACCGAGAGCCAGATCGAGGCTCGGACCACACTTGCCTTGACGTGTGAGCTGACCAGGGCGACGACCGAGGTGGCGCTGGTCGAGACGGTCAGGACCACTGCCGGCCAGCCCTTGTTGTCGAGTAGCGAGGCCAGTAGGTAGGTGAGGAGGACCAGGACAAGGACCAGGCCGAACGCATCCCGGACTCTCTCTGCGCGCTGTTTCCAGAGCTCACGGCTCTGGGCGCGCCTTTCGGCCCTTTCCATGGCTTGGTCGTTCGTCCGCCGGAGCTCCTTTCCTGCTCCCCCGGTTCAGCGATCGCGGCGGAGCAGCGTCAGCGGCTCCTCGTCGATGCGTGCCGCGAGCCGTTCGACACTGCGCAGCGTCAGGTTGCGTTCGCCACGCTCGACGCTGCCCATGTAGGTGCGATGGACACCGAGGATCTCGGCGAACGCCTCCTGGCTCAAACCGTGAGCGAGGCGATAGGCGCGCAGGTTCCGGCCGATGGTGCGCTGCAGGTCGCCCTCCATGAACGGGAACGCTCCCGCTCCGCTACTTGAAGGTCTACAGACTTATAAGTAGCATTCTCGCTTCCTTGGCGGGCGAAGAAATGGCGGAGGGGGTGGGATTCGAACCCACGAGACCGCTTACACGGCCTAACGGCTTTCAAGGCCGCCGCATTCAACCGCTCTGCCACCCCTCCGAAGCGCTGCGGCAATGCTAGAGGGCGGGATGCAAGCCCGGGCGGCGCCGCACTGATTGGATTCACCAATGCGTCGGTTGCTTCTGCTCGCTTCGGCGATGATCTTCTTCGACGTCGCCTTCTTTGCGGCGATCGCTCCGCTGCTGCCTGAATACGTCGACGATCTCGGGCTCAGCAAGGCCCAGGCGGGGGTCCTCTCGGCCTCCTATGCCGCCGGAACCCTGTTCGCCTCGCTGCCGGCCGGGTACGTGGCCAGCCGCGTCGGCCCGCGGCGCTCGGTGATCATCGGCCTGCTGACGCTCGGTGTGTCGAGCGTCGTCTTCGGCTTCGCGAACGAGATCTACCTGCTCGACGCGGCCCGCTTCGTGCAGGGCGTCGCCGGCGCCCTGATCTGGTCCGGGGCGCTCACCTGGCTGATCACCGCCGCGCCCGAGGACCGGCGCGGCTCGGTCATCGGCACCGCCCTCGGCACCGCCGTGGCGGGGGCGTTGCTGGGGCCGGCGCTGGGAGCGGTCGCCGGCTCGATCGGCACCGCGCCCGTCTTCAGCTCGGTCATGGTGATCACCCTGCTGCTGGCGCTGGCCGCCGCGCGCCTGCCCGAGACCCACACGCCCGAGGTGCAGTCGCTGCGCGAGGTGGGAGCGGCGCTGGTCAGCCGTCCCGTCGTCGAGGCGGCGATCTTCGTCGCCGTGCCCTCGGTGATGTTCGGCGCGATCGAGGTGCTGGTGCCGCTGCGGATCGACGACCTCGGTGGCGGCCACGCGATAATCGCCGCCGGTTTCATCGCCGGCGCCGCCTTGGAGGCGGCACTCGCCCCGGTGGCGGGACGGATCTCCGATCGGGTCGGCCGCCGCACCCCGTTCGTCGCCGGGCTGACGATCTGCGCGATGGCGATGGTGGCGATCGCCGCCGTGACGACTCTGGGCGAGGTGATGGGCGCCCTGATCCTGACCTCGCTAGGCGCCGGTCTCTGCTTCGCGCCGGCCCTGACCCTGATCTCCGACGTCGCCGAAGAGAGCAACCTCCACCAGGGCTACGCGGCCGGGCTCTCGAACATGGCCTGGGCCTCGGGGCAGGTGATCGGCGGCATCGGCGGCGGAGTGGTCGCCAGCTTCACCGGCTACGCGGCACCGAGCCTGGTGATCGCGGCGCTGCTGGCGGTGACCGTCGCCTACGCCTTCACCGCGATGCAGCCAAAAGGCGAGCCGCGCGCGGCTGCGAGTTAGGCTCGGGGAGATGGCGCGAGGAGGCGGGCGAACCGGCGGTGAGTGGGTCAACTGGGCCGGTGACCAGGCCTGCCGTCCGGCCCGGATCGCGGCGCCGCGCGATCGCGATGAGCTGGCCGAGACGATCGCCGCCGCCGCTGGCGCCGGGCAGAAGGTGCGGGTCGCGGGCTCGGGTCACTCGTTCACCGAGACGGCGCTGACCGAGGGGACGATGATCGACGCCGGGGCGCTGCGCGGGGTGCTCGACGCCGATCGCGACTCGGGCCTGGTCCGGGTCGGCGGCGGCACCGTGCTCGCCGAGCTGAACGAGGAGCTGGCTCGGCTCGGCCTGGGCATGGAGAACCTCGGCGACATCGACAGCCAGACGATCTCCGGCGCGATCTCGACCGGGACCCACGGCACCGGCGCCCGTCTGCGCAACATCTCGGCCCAGGTCGAGGGCCTGGAGCTGGTCCTCGCCGACGGCAGCGTCCGCCATCTCAGCGCCGCGACCGACCCCGGGCTGCTGCGCGCCGCCCGGGTCGGGATCGGCGCCCTGGGGGCGATCTCCGCCGTGGTCCTGCGCTGCGTTCCCGCTTTCAACCTGCTGCGGGTCGATTCGCCGGTTCCGCGCGAGGAGGTGCTGGACACTTTCCAGGAACGGGCCGACGCGCACGACCACTTCGAGCTCTTCACCTTCCCCTACTCGGACCTGGCGCTGGTGCTGGAACGCAACCGCACCGATGAGCCCGCCCGCCCTCGCGGCCGTGCCGCCGCCTTCCTCAACGACGTGGTGCTCGAGAACTGGGCGCTGGGGGCGCTGTCGTGGACCGGCAAGGCGATCCCGCGGACGATCCCCTCGCTGGCGCGGCTGGCGGGACGGCTGGCCTCCGGCAGCCGCACCATCGACCGCAGCGACCGGGTCTTCGTCAACGAGCGCCGCGTCCGCTTCACCGAGATGGAGTACGGGATTCCGCGCGAGCACGGGCCGGAGGCGGCGCGGCGGGTGGTCGAGTGGGTGCGGCGCAACGAGTACCCGGTCTTCTTCCCGATCGAGATGCGGGTGGCGGCTGGCGACGACGCCCTCCTCAGTCCCTCGCACGAACGCGACACTGCCTACATCGCCGTCCACCAGTACCGGGGGATGGAGTGGCGCCCCTACTTCGAGGCGGTCGAGGCGATCATGGACGAGTACGGTGGCCGGCCCCACTGGGGCAAGCGCCACTTCCAGACCGCGGCGACGCTGGCGAGCCGCTACCCAGCCTGGGACGAGTTCCAGCGCGCCCGCGACACGCTCGACCCCAGCCGCACCTTCGCCAACGAGTACACCGAGCGCGTGCTCGGCTCCTAGGCCGACGGGACGATTTCCCTACATATAGGCGTATTTTCGGCCCGTCGATCTAGAGGAACGCTTTGCCCTCGCCGCGGTAGGTGGGGACCTCGTCGACGATCTCCTCCCCTTCGACCAGGACGAGGGTGTCGAAGCGCTCGCAAAGCTCGCCGGCCTTGGCGTGGCGCATGTAGACGCGGTCGCCGACCTCCAGTCCGGCTGCGGCGGGACCGAGCAGCGGGGTCTGGACCTCGCCGGCGCCCTCGTCGCCATTCAGCTCCAATCCCTCGGGCAGCCACGGCGCCGGCAGCCGCGCCTCGTCGCCGGAACCGGAGGCGAGGTAGCCGCCGCCTAGCGCGGTCGCGACTTGGCTCGCCGGCTTGCGGACCACCGGTAGCGCGAACCCGGCTGCCGGGGTGAGGCTGAAGCGGCTGTAGTGATCGAAGAGGGCGGGGGCGTAGAAACCCGAGCCGGCGGTCACCTCGGTCACCGCCTCCTCGGCGGCGGTCAGCTCGAGGCTGCCGGTGCCGCCGCCGTTGACGATCTCCAGCTCGACGAATTCGCCGAGAGCGGAGACGATCGCTCGCCGCCGCTGCGCCAGCTCGGTCACCGAGCGCTTCTGCATGAAGCGGATCGCCGCCCCGCGCCGCCACTGCCCCGGTGGCTGGTCGCCAACGCCGGCGATCTGTCCCTCGTAGGCCATCAGCGCGTCGAGTTCGATCTGCGGTCGCTTCTCGATCTCCCGCGCCAGCGCCACCGCCTGCTCGACGGTGTGGATCGGCGAGCGCTTGGGGCCGACCTTGACCCGGCCGCCAAGCCACCACCAGCTGGCGTCGACGTCGATGCAGACGCGCAGCGGCGGCGCCCCTTTCCCCAGCACCGACTCGATCATCTCCAGGTGCTCGACGCAGTCGACCATCACGATCGGCGCCCCCTCCGGGTTCGCCGCCGAGCGCAGCGCCAGCTCCTCCAGCGCGCCGACGTCGGCGGTTGGATAGGCGAGCAGCAGATCCTCGAATCCCTGCTCGGCCAGCCACAGCGTCTCCGGGAGGGTGAAGGTCATCAGTCCCTGAAAGCGCGGATCCCGATCCAGAATCGCCCGCAGCAGCGCCAGGCAGCGCACCGACTTCGAAGCCACCCGCACGTTCTTCCCCGCCGCCCGCGCCAGCATCGCGTCGGCATTGGCCCACATCGCCTCGAGGTCGACAAAGGCAAACGGCGCCTCGACCTCAGCGAAGACCCGCTCGTAGCGCTCGTGGGTCTGGACGGGGGCGGCCGGCACAGCGCCAGCCTACCCCCGCCACCGGAGCCGGTTTGACGACCCCTATGCGCCTATGAGTTGTCGGGATTGATGTTGGCCGTGTAGGCGAGAATCCTGGCGACAACCTCGCCCGGCTCGTCCACTCGCTCCAGATCCAGAGGCTCCTGCAATTCGTAACGTGCGTTCCGCGGTGGGAATCCCTGCTGGTCCGAGTTGCGCAGGATGCCCGTCTTGGTGTTCCGCAGGGCGAACCCTGGGAGCGCGGCGAGCGTCACGTGGATGTTCACCATCATTTCCTGAGTGGCCGGGAATCCCTCACCTGCCTGGTTCTCGCGAAGGATGCTGACCGGAGCCTCCCGGTCGGGATCTCGCGAAACCGTGATCTGACCCAGGTCCCCAACCTCACCGACCGTCTCGTGGCCGGTAATTACCAAGGGAACCGACGCGACGCCATCGGACTCGAACGGCTCACCCGCCCTGACTGCCATTTCGCCAGAGAAGTTCGCCTCGTACTCGTTCCCCCCGACTTCGATCCTTGCCTCGTCGGCGACGCACTCGCATCGCTGCTCGTCTTCCGCTGCTGGATATCCCTCTCGCACCTTCTCCTCCGTCCGTCGTCGTTTTCGCTGCAGTCGCCCATAAGGTGGCCGCAGTTACATGACCCTTCCGGTAGGGGAAAACGTTTGGCCGGGGCCGGCGAGTCGATTCATGCTGGCCGCGGTTGGGAGGCGGAGAGGGAGGGATTCGAACCCTCGAGAGAGCTTGCGCCCCCTACTCGCTTAGCAGGCGAGTGCCTTCAGCCACTCGGCCACCTCTCCACGTGCGCGCTGCGCGCGCTCGACCGATTGTAGGTACTCGGGGCCGATCGGGACAGCCGCCGACTACTCTCCGCGGAGATGGACGAGAGCCTCGCACCCAAGTCCGGCGACCACGACGGGCGCCGGACCAAGATCATCGCCACGGTCGGTCCCGCGAGCTGGGAGCCGGCGGTGCTGGAGCGGCTGGTCGACGCCGGGGCCGATGTATTTCGGCTGAACTTCTCCCACGCCGGTCCCGAGCGGCAAGCGGAGACGATCGTCGACATCCGGGCGGCGGCCGAGCGGGTCGGGCGCGAGGTGGCGATCCTTGGTGACCTGCCGGGGCCGAAGCTGCGGATCGGCTCGCTGCGCGACGACTTCGCCGAGCTGGAGACGGGGATGCACGTGACCCTGACCCCGGAGGAGGTGGAGGGCGACAGCGACACGATTCCAGTCCAGTGGTCGGGCGTCTCGGACCTGAGCGAGGACCAGCTGGTCTACCTCGCCGACGGGGCGATCCGGCTACGGGTCGGCGACAAGGAGAACGCGGGGGTCGGCGCCGAGGTCGAGGTCGGCGGCACCCTCTCCTCGCACAAGGGGATGAACATCCCCGGCGGCGTCGACCTGCCGGCGACCACCGGCGTCGACCTCGACTGGGTCGAGTTCGCGGTCAAAGAGGGGGTCGACCTGCTGGCGGTCTCCTTTGTCTCCACCGCCGCCGACCTGGAGCCGGTCGAGAGCCGGCTGAAAGAGCTGGGCTCGCGGATCCCGGTGATCGCCAAGATCGAGCGCCAGGAGGCGGCCGAGAACATCGAGGAGATCGTCCGCGTCGCCAGTGGCGGGATCATGGTCGCCCGCGGCGATCTCGGGATCGAAGTGCCGCTGGAGCAGCTGCCGATCGAGCAGAAGCGGCTGATCCGCGCCGCCGGCAAGGTCTCGAAACCGGCGATCACGGCGACCCAGATGCTGGCCTCGATGGTGACCGCACGGCGCCCGACCCGGGCCGAGGTGACCGACGTCGCCAACGCGATCTACGACGGCACCGACGCGGTGATGCTCTCCGAGGAGACCGCCGTCGGCCAGAACCCGGTCGAGGCGGTGGCGGTGATGGACCGGATCGCCCGCGCCAACGAGCCCGACCTGCCCTACGTCGAGTGGCTCTTCAACCGCACCGACCAGGCGACCCAGGACGTCGCCGACTCGGTCGCCCAGAGCGCCGTCGGCGCCGTCTACCGGCTGGGCCTGAAGGCGGTGGTGGTGCCGACCAACACCGGCCGCACCGCCCGCCTGGTCTCCGCCCACCGGCCCGACGTGCCGGTGCTGGCGGTCTCTCCCTATATAGAGACGGTGCGCCGGGTCAGCCTGCTGTTCGGCGTCACCGCCGTGCAGAGCGACTTCGGAACCGAGCTGCGCAGCTTGCTCGGCCACTGCGCCGGGGTCGCGGCCGAGCACGGGATCGCCGCGCCGGGCGACCTAGTCGCGATCACCGCCGGCCTCGACGGGCAGGAACTGGGCACGAACCTGTTCGAGGTCCATAGGGTTCCGGAGCTATGAGCGCGGACGCGGCGGCAAGACTGGAGCGCGAGGAGAGCGGCCTCGCGACGATCACCCTCGACAGCCCGCCACTCAACCTCTTCGACCAGCGGATGATGGACGACCTGCGGGCGGCGGTCGACGCGGTCAGCGCCGAGCCGCCGCGGGCGCTCTTGATCCGGGCCGAGGGGCGGGCGGTCTCCGGTGGGGTCGACGTCCACGTCTTCGCTGGGCTGACCCCGGAGCAGGGGAGCGCGCTCTGGGATGAGCTGCTGGGGATGATCGACCAGGTCGAGGCGCTGCCGGCGCCGGTCGTCTTCGCCGCCCACGCGCTGACCCTGACCGCGGCCTTCGAGCTGGCGCTCGCCTGCGACCTGATCGTCGCCTCGCCCAAGGCGAAGTTCGGGTTGGTCGAGAAAGTCGTCGGGCTGACGCCGTCGATGGGCGGCACCCAGCGGCTGGCCGAGCGTGCCGGCAGCGGCCGGGCGCGGCACTTCGTCATGTCCGGCGGGATCTTCGACGCACAGGAGATGGAGCGCTGGGGCGTCGTCAACCTGCTCTACGAGGATCAGGATTTCGACGCCGCAGCCCGCAAACTGGCCGAAGAGCTGGCGGCCGGGCCGACCAAAGCGCACGCGATGACCAAGCAGATCCTGCGCCGTTTCCGCGAGGGCGGGATGGCCGCCGCCGACGAGGTGGTGCGGACCGAAGCCGCCGACCTGTTCGCCACCGAGGATCTGCAGAACGCCGTCCGCACCTTCCTCGAGCAGGGCGGCCCCGGCCACGCCACCTTCGAGGGCCGCTGACTTAGCTCCGGTTTGGACGAGCTTTGTAGGCTGCGCGAATGCCAGGAGTTCCCGGGATGCCAAACGTCGACTTCGACGCGATCGCCAAAGGCCTGTCGATGGCCGTGCCCTTCGCGGGCTTCCTCGAGCTGGACATCACCGAGGTGAGCGCGGGGGAGGCGACCGTCGTCCTGCCGCGCAAAGCCGAGCTCAACAACCACGTCGGCTCCCAGCATGCCGGGGCGCTCTTCACCGTCGCCGAGACCGCGTCCGGCGCCGCCTTCGTCGGCGCCTTCGCGGTTCGCATGGGCGACGTCGTCCCGCTCGCCAAGTCGGCCGAGATCGATTACGAGAAGATCGCCCACGGCCCGATCACCGCGACCGCCAAGCTCGGCATCGACGCTGCCGAAGCGATCGCCACACTCGACGAGGAGGGCAAGGTCGAGTTCCCCTGCGAAGTCGAGCTGCACGACAAGGACGGCAACCGCGTCGCCACCGCCACCGTCCACTGGCACGTGCGGCTCAAATCAAGTAGTTAGCCGCTCCGCCGGCAGCCGCCGGGTGGACCAGAAGGACGCGAGGACCAGCAGCGCGGCGACCAGGAAGGCCAGCTTCAGCGCTTCCAGCTGGGCGTCTTCATAGTGGCTGACCAACTGGTCGGTTGCTCTCGGGGGCACCCGCTCGGCCTTCGCCGCCTCGCGGACCTGGTCGGAGGCGACGAAGCTGGCGCCGGAGCTGAGCTGCACCTCGACCTGCTTTTCGATCCGGTCGGAGATCTGCGGGTCGTCGGCGATGTTGCTGGTGAAGGCGGCAATCAGGCCGGTGATCACGATCGCCCCCAGTAGCGCCGTGCCGAGTGAGGAGCCGAGCTGCTGGGCGGTGTTCTGCAGGCCGCCGGCTTCGCTTCGCTGCTCGTCGCCGATCGCCGACTGGACGACGTTGCCGAGTTGGGAGACGACCAGGCCCATGCCGACGCCGAGCACACCCATCGCGACCAGGAAGGAGGCGTTGTCGAGCTCGGGCTCGATCGTCCCCATCAGCAGCAGGGCGGAGACGAAGACGAGGACGAGTCCGGCGCGGACCAGCGGCTTCGGCGCGAAGCGCGACGCCAGCGCCGAGCCGACGATAGCGCTGAGGAAGAGGCCGACCGAGGCGGGCAGCATGCGGACGCCGGTTTCCAGCGCGTCGAGGCCCTGGACGATTTGGAGGAAGAGCGGGATCGTGAAGAAGATCCCCATCAGGACGAGGTTCTGGGCGAGGAGCATCCCGACGCCACCGCGCAGCGAGGGGATCTTCAGCAGGTCCAGGCGCACCAGGGGTTCCTCCCCCCGTTCCTCGCGCCGGCGCTCCCAGCCGACGAAGAGGGCGAGGAGGACGCCGCCGGCGGCGATCACGAACGGGGTCAGCGAGAAGCCGAAGGGGGTGATCGGCGAGCTGCGCGGCGCCAGCCAGCCCCAGTTGCTCGCCTGCAGGACGCCGAAGACGAGGACCGCCAGGCCCGACGCCGAGAGGACGCTGCCGACCCAGTCGAGCGTCGGCCGGTTCGCCGCGCGCTCGGGCTCGCGCAGCGTCCGCGTGCCGAGCAGGATCCCGGCTGCGACGATTACCTCGCCGACGAAGACGATCCGCCAGGTGAACTCGGTGGTCGCCCAGCCGCCGAGGATCGGCCCGACGGCGATGCCGGCCCCGGCGACGCCGCCGAGCACGCCATAGGCGACCGCCCGCTCGCTGCCGCGGTAGGTGCCGGCGACGAGGGCGACCATCGCTGGCAGAACCAGCGCGGCTCCGATCCCCTCGAGGATCGACCAGCCGAGCAGTAGCGAGGGAACGTTCCAGGAGGCGGCCGTCAGCCCCGAGCCGATCGCGTAGATGACGCAGCCGATCGCGAAGACGCGGCGGCGGCCGAAGATGTCGCCGAGCTTGCCGCCGGTCAGCATCAGCCCGGCCATCACCAGCGCGTAGAGGGCGATCACCGCCTGGATCGTGGTCACCGTGGTGTCGAAGTCGTCGACCAGCTGGGTGATCGCGACGTTCATCACCGCCTGGTCGAGGACCATCAGGAACTGCGCGGCCCCGAGGACCCCGAGTGCTGCCCACTTGGCCACGGGCGCCAGCCTATGCGCTGGAGTGGGGAATAGGGTTTGGATCGATGACCTCGACCGCTCCCGCCCCGACGCCCGCGTCGAGCTCGTCCGCACCGCCGCGCGCCGGCCTCGTGCTGGCAGCGCTGATCTCAGTCGCCGCGGTCGCCAACCTCAACCTCGCCGTCGCCAACGTCGCCCTGCCGGACATCGGCAAGGCCTTCGACGCCAGCCAGACCGGCCTCGACCTCGTCGCCGTCGGCTACTCGCTTGGGCTCGCGGCCTCGGTCCTCTACCTGGGGGCGCTCGGCGACGCCCACGGCCGCAAGGAGATGCTGCTGGCCGGCACGGCGCTGGCGATCCCGGCCTCGCTGGTCGCCGCCTTCGCGCCTTCGATCGAGGTTCTCTTCGGCGCCCGCCTGGTCGGCGGGCTCGCCGCCGGGATGGCCTTCCCGACCACGCTGGCGCTGATCACCGCGCTCTGGAGCGGCGCCGAGCGGACCAAGGCGATCGCCCTCTGGTCGGCGCTGGGGGGAGGGATCTCGGCGCTCGGGCCGCTCGTCTCCGGCGCCCTGCTGACCCAGTTCGACTGGGACTCGGTCTTCTTCGTCACCCTGCCGCTGGCAGTGGTCGCCCTCTACCTGGCCTGGCGCTTCATTCCCGCCCACGTCAACGAGACCCCCACCCGGGTCGACAACCTCGGCGGCATCCTCTCGGTGCTGATGGTCGCCGCCCTGGTCCTGGCGATCAACTTCGCGCCGGTGCCGGGGGCGGGCGCAGCGGCGGCGGGGCTCGGTCTGGTCGCCATCGCCGCCATCGTCGCCTTCGTCATCCGCCAGCGCCGTGCCAGGCCGCCGCTCTACGACCTCGACGTCGCGGCGCGGCGGATCTTCTGGGTGGCGGCCTGCGCCGGGATCATCGTCTTTGGCTCGCTGATGGCGGCGATGTTCATCGGCCAGCAGTACCTGCAGAACGTGCTCGAGTATTCCACCCTCGACGCCGGCCTGGCGATCCTCCCCGGGGCGGTGGGGATGGTCCTCGTCGCGCCCCGCTCGGCCCACCTGGTGGAGACGCGCGGCGCCCGCTTCACCCTCCTGCTCGGCTACGCCTTCTGCCTGGCGGGCTTCGTGGTGATGCTGCTGCTCTGGGACCAGAACGCCCACTACTGGCACATCGGCCTCGGCTATCTGCTGATCGGGATTGGGGTCGGCTTCGCGGGCACCCCGGCCTCGCGCTCGCTGACCGCCTCGGTCCCGGTCCACCGGGCGGGGATGGCCTCGGCCACCGCCGACCTCCAGCGCGACCTCGGCGGCGCGATCATGCAGTCGATCCTCGGCGCCCTGCTGACCGCCGGCTACGCGACCGCGGCGGCCGCGGCCGTCGCCTCCGCGCCCCAATCCGTCTCGACCAGCGTCGAAAGCGAGTTGACCAAGTCCTTCTCCAGCGCGGCGGCCGTGGCCGAACAGCACCCCCGCTACGCCGAATCGATCATCGAAGGCGCGCGCGGAGCCTTCCTCCAGGGCGACGCCTGGGCCTATCTGGCAGGGATCGTCGCAATCCTCATCGGCGCCCTCCTGGTAGCGACCCGCTTCCCAGACAAAGAGGGGGAGGCGAAGCTCCTGGCCGCCTACGCCGAAGAAGACGCAGCGCCAGCCGCCACCCCAGGCACCGCGGCTGACCACGCCACCCCGCCCCTCGCCTAGAATCAGCACCTCTGCGCCCGTAGCTCAGCTGGATAGAGCGTCGGTCTACGAAACCGAAGGTCACAGGTTCAAATCCTGTCGGGCGCGTTCCTCGCTGTGCCGGGGGGCGCCGTGCGTTTCCCGGTGCAGAGCGAGATCGTCGGTGTCGGGTTGAATCGGCGTTCCGAGCGCCGCCGGACGATTCCGCGGTGTTTCCGAAGGTCTTGTCTCACCCTGGTCTCATTTCCATTGAGCGGAATGACTTGTGTTCGGTTCTGTGGTGTTCCCGTCTGTTCGTGTCTCTACGCTGGCGCAACGGCCTCTACGTCCTGGCAATACGTGGAGGGAGATCGAGCCAGAAAGGAGAATGCAATGGCAGCAAGACGATCAGTCCACACTGTTCCTAAGGGAAGCGGTTGGGCAGTGAAATCAGGCGGCCGCACCCTGAGCAGTCATCGCCTCAAGAGCGCAGCTCAGGTAGCTGGACGCCGCGCCGCGATTCAGCGGCACGCCGAGCACGTCGTCCACAATCGGAACGGACGCATCGGCGGCTCGAATAGCTATGGAGGGGACCCGTTCCCTCCGCGCGGCTAACACGAGCTAGGTAGTTATTGAATGCCGCCGTCGCTTATATCGACGGCGGCATTTTTTATATCGGAGCGTTCGGCAGAAATCTCATGAGAGATCACTTGTCCTAAGTGCCATGAAAGTATCCGACCATGAACGCAGAACGGCTTCATGCGATTGCGCGCGCTCTTCGGGAAGAGGTCACTCAGACCGAATACCCTGGACACCTAGAGCAGTTAGCGGAGGGCTTGGAGAAAGCCGTCGAAGCACCTAACCAGCCTGGCCCCCAAGAACAGGTCAGCACGGCACGCGAGAATCTGAACAACGTCCTTCGCGTTGTTCCGAGCAATTCTTTCTCCCCTGCGTGGGAGGAGGCCTTGGAAGTGCTGGGGGTCGCGGACATTGTTGGTGAGCCGCTCTTGGAACGTGTCGAGGAGATTCTCACCGCGAATGAGATCACTCCGAACACGGCGCACAACGAGATTGTGCAGATCCGGGACCGTGTTACTTCATTTGTGGCCACGCTGAATCAGGTGATCTCCGCGTTTGAATTCTTCGGCATTGGGTGGGAGGAGCTTCCGCCGGGTGAGTTTGAGATTGGCTTCCTCATTCCGAAAGTTGAGGTGGATCACGGCTTGGAGGAGTTAGGTAAGGAGTTTGTGAAGCTCAAGAGGATCATCGGCCCCTTTAGTGAGTTGGCCGGGGAAGGGCGACCAGAAGTCAAAGTTCGCTCAATCTCCTCGTCTGAGTTCCAGGTTTTTCTGGATTCCGCGCCTGCTACTGCCGCCTTATTCACGGCCGCCCTTGAGAGGGTTCTCGCTGTCTATAAACAGGTCTTGGATATTCGGCAAAAGCATCAGGAACTCTCCGAAAATTCAGATCTTCCTGAAGAGGCCATAAGACCTATTGCCGAAGCCGCTAGTGAGATGATGGAGAAGAAGACTCGCGAGATCGCCGAGGAACTGGTCGCGGAGGCAGATACCAAAGCAGAGGAGAGGAACAACGAGCTGCTGACGGAGATTCGCCTTCAGCTCAATGCGTTGGCCGAGCGAATCGACCGTGGTTACAACGTTGAGGTTCGAGCTGGAGAGCTACCTGAGTCAACTGATGAGGGAGAGCCTGGAGATGACCTTGATCCTGCGACGCGCAAGGCGACGGAAGCGGTCCTAGAGGCGCAGAAGAGCATCGAGTTCATGAATGTTTCCGGCAAACCGATTCTCAGTCTTGAGCAGGCAGACGAGGATGAGGAGGACTCTCAGCCAGAAGACAGCGAGGAGAGCGGCGAGAAACAGAACTAGGGGGAGTAGACCGGGTGGACTTTCCCGCGTCGTCATGCAGAAGAGTTATCGAGATCGAGGCAAATCGAATTAAGGCGTTTCTGCATTGGGTTCGGCAGCAGCTCAGACGCCGGCTTCTCCGGCGCTCCTCGCCTGCATCTCTACCCGAGGGATTTGATTTCTTCGCTCACGTCCAGAGGCTTGAGCGAAGGGCCGAGCGCCAAACCGATCAAGCCCTCAGGGCTGCCGGCAAGCGCGCGCCAAAGACTTATGAGCAGCTAGGAACCGTGCTGCTGTATTTGGATTGCGCTGCTTCCTGCTCTTGGCAATGTCGGGAGGGAGACCATATGGAGGAGAGATTGCTGGGCCGGGCGGTCAGTGCTGTCCGTGCTGGCTTTCTCCTTATGACATCGGCCTATTAC
>DASTSW010000075.1:0-22537 GCA_035760445.1 Solirubrobacterales bacterium
GGAAGCGCTGGGCCGCACGCGCTGGAGGCGGCCGTCGGGATGGGTGACGGTGCCGTCTTTCTCGGCGTGGGTCTCGAGCGGGAGGACCACGTCGGCCTTGGCGGTGGTCGCGTTCTCGTGCATCGAGAAGCTGACGACGAAGTCGGCCGCGGTGAGGGCCTCTTCCCAGGCGGGGGTGTCGGGGAAGTCGCGCAGCGGATCGGCGCCGAAGAGGATCAGGCCGCTCAGCTCGCCGCCGATCAGCGCCTCGCGGATCTCCTCGGTGGACTTGCCCGCGGCGGTCTCCGAGAGGCCCGGGCCAGCGTCGGGGAGGACCCCCGCCTCGCGCAGGCCGCGGGCGTTGGTGGTGTCGGGGATTTCCAGCAGGACCGAACCCTCGGTGCTCGCCATGTTCGTGGCGGAAGCGACCTCGAGCAGCGCCGCGGCGGCGCCCGGCTCGCGGGCGACCCGCTCGCCCCAGATGACGACGACCTTGCCGGCCTCGCGCAGGGTCTCGGCGATCGGGGTGGCGACGTTCTCGGCGCCGCTGATCGCGCCCGCCAGCTCGCTGACGAAGTGGGCCGCCTGGCCGGGGGCGTAGCGGGCGATCGCCTCGGCGCCGCCGTCGAGCGCGGTCGGCCGCTCGGTCGCGACCACCAGCTTGGCGCCGTTGCGGCGTATCGCCTTGCGCACCCGCAGGTCGAGGATCGGGCTGCTGTGCAGCGGGTCGGTGCCGAGCACCAGGATCGCCTCGGCCTCGTCGATCTCGCGCACCCGAGCCGAGATCGCCGGCGCCGCCAGCCGCCGCAGCGCGTCGGCCCGCGGCCCGCGCGAGGGGCGCGAGTCGAGGTGCGGCGAGCCGAGCGCCTCGCGGACGATCCGCTGCAGTAGGAAGCCCTCCTCGTTGGAGGCGTCGCCGACGATCGCGGCCACCCGGCTCGGCGTAGCCGAGTTTGACCCCACTGGGGTGTGGTCAATATCGGCTGCGGCGCGCAGCCCCTCGGCAACCACCTCAAGCGCCTCGTCCCAGCCAGCCTCGGCGCCGCCCTTCAGCCGCGGCCCGCGTACTCGCTCGGGCGCGTCGAACATCTCGAACCCGTAGCGGCCGCGGTCGCAGATCCAGCCGTCGTCGACCTCGGCGTTGTCGCGGGTGACGACCCGTTTCACCTTCTCGTCGCGGACCGTGAAGCTGACGTTGCACTGGCTCGGGCAGAGGGTGCAGACCGAGCCAGCGTGCTCGATGTCCCAGGGCCGGGCGCGGAAGCGGTAGGTGTAGCTGGTCAGCGCCCCGACCGGGCAGATGTCGGTGATGTTGCCGTGGAAGGGGGCGACGTAGGGCCGCTCGTCGAAGGTGCCGACGAAGGTGCGGTCGCCACGCTCGATCAGCTGCAGCTGGGCGTCCTCGGCGACCTCCTGGCTGAAGCGCACGCAGCGATAACAGAGGATGCAGCGCTCGCGGTCGATCGCGACCAGCGGCGAGAGTTCGATCGGCTTCTCGAAGTGGCGCTTTTCGTCGATCACCCGGCTTTTCCCAGGGCCCCAGCCGTAGGAGATGTCCTGCAGCGGGCATTCGCCGCCTTTGTCGCAGACCGGGCAGTCGAGCGGGTGGTTGACGAGCAGGAACTCGACCACCGCGCTCTGCGCCTCTTTGACCTGCTCGGTGCGGGTGTGGACGACCATCCCCTCGCGGACCGGGGTCGAGCAGGAGGTCTGCAGCTTCGGGATCCCCTCGATCTCGACCAGGCACATGCGGCAGGCGCCGACCGGCTCGCCGAGTTTCGGTTCGTAACAGAAGAACGGGATCTCGACGTCGCCCTTGCGGGCGGCGTCGTGGAGCATCTCGCCCTCGACCGCGGCGACCTCGCGCCCGTCGATCGTGATCGTCACCTCGCGGCCGGCGGGGCTCATGGCTGCGCCCCCACGACCTGGGAGACGAGGTGCGGATCGAGCGTCAGCTCGGGGTCGGCCATCACTGCTTCGAACTCCTCTCGGTACTTGCGGACCATCGCCCCGACCGGCATCGCCATCGAGTCGCCGAGCACGCAGAGGCAGTGGCCGATGATGTTCTGCTGGACCGAGCTGACGATGTCGAGGTCCATCGGCGTCGCCTCGCCGCGCACCATCCGCTCCAGCATCTTCACCGTCCAGTTGGTGCCCTCGCGGCAGGGGACGCACTTGCCGCAGGACTCGTGGTGGTAGAAGCGCGCCGTGCGCAGCGCCAGGTGCGGGATCGAGACCCGGTCGTCGGCGACGATGATCGAGCCGGAGCCGAGCATCGAGCCCGCCTCGGCCATCGCCTCGAAGCTGTAGGGGAGGTCGAGGCCCTCCTCGGCGGTCAGCACCGGCGAGGACGAGCCGCCGGGGAAGAAGGCCTTGATCTCGTGCCCCTCGTCGGGGCCGCCGGCGAGGCCGTAGATCAGCTCCCGGGTCGGGATCCCCAGCTCGACCTCGTAGTTGCCGGGGCGGCGAACGCCGCCGGAGATCGAGACCACCTTGGTCCCGGGCGACTGCTCGGTGCCGAAGCCTTTGAACCACTCGGCGCCGTGGCGGACGATGTGGGGGACGTTGGAGAGGGTCTCGACGTTGTTGATCAGGGTCGGCCCGCCGTAGAGGCCCTGGACCGCCGGGAAGGGCGGCTTCAGGCGCGGGTTGCCGCGCTTGCCCTCCAGCGCGTCGAGCAGCGCGGTCTCCTCGCCGCAGATGTAGGCGCCGGCGCCGCGGTGGACGACCAGCTCGAGGTTGCGGTGGCAGCCGAGGATGTTGGTCCCCAGGTATCCCGCCTCATAGGCTTCGGCGACCGCGGCGTCGAGGATGTCGGCCTGCTCGTCGTACTCGCCGCGGATGAAGATGAAGGCGTGGCCGGCGTCGGCGGCGAGCGCGGCGATCGCGATTCCCTCGATCAGCTGGTGCGGGTTGCGCTGCATCAGCTCCCGGTCCTTGAAGGCGCCGGGCTCGGACTCGTCCGCGTTGCAGCAGAGGTACTTGGCCATCTCGCCGCGGGGCAGGAAGGAGGCCTTTTTTCCCATCGAGAAGCCGGCGCCGCCGCGGCCGCGCAGTCCCGAGTCTTCGAGCTCTTTCAGGACCTCGTCCTGCTCCAGCTCGCGGTAGGCGCGCTCCTGGGTGGCGTAGCCGTCGGCCAGCCGCTTGTAGCCGTCGAGGGTGCGCAGGGCCGGGTCCTCGGCGTGCTCCAGCAGGACTCGCTTCTCCAGCTGGTGCGGCATCAGCCGTCTCCTGCCAGTCCGCGCTTGGCCAGCGCCTTCTCCGGCAGAATCTCTTCTCCGGCCTTGATCTGGTCGATCGCGACCCCGGCCTCGGCCGCCTCCAGCGGCCCGTAGTAGCGCTGGTCGATCGAGGCCATCGGGGCGATGTCGCAGGCGCCGAGGCACTCGAAGCCGGTGACGAAGAAGTCCTCATCGTCGTCGCCGGCCGCCTCCAGGAAGGCGTCGAGCAGGCGGTCGGCGCCGCGCATCCAGCAGCTGATGTTGGTGCAGACCTCGATCCGGTGGGCGCCCACCGGCTTGGTGTGCAGCAGGTCGTAGAAGCTCGCCACCGACTCCAGGTAGGCGGGGGTGACCCGCATCACCGCGGCGGCCTGGCGGATCCCCTCCGGGGTGCACCAGCCGTAGCGCTCCTGCACCGCCCACAGGGCCGGGATCGAGGCCGATTTGCGGTCGGGGTAGCGGCCCATCAGGGTCTCGATCCGCTCCTGCAGCTCGGCCGGGCAGCCGACCTCGTGCAGCTCCGGGATCTCCTCCTCGGCGCGGCCGGGGACGCGGCCGTCGCGCACCGCCGGGTCGACCGGCAGGTTCGGGTTGACGGCGCCGGGACCGTCGACCGGGCTCATCGGTCCACCCCGCCGAGGATCGGGTCGAGCATCCCGAGGCTGGCGATCATGTCGGCGACGTAGCTGTCGAGCGCCATCTCGCGGAAGGCCTGCAGGTTGACGAAGGAGGGGTCGCGGAAGTGGACCCGGGCCGGCTTCGCCGAGCCGTCGGCGAGGACGAAGCAGCCGAGCTCGCCGCGCGGTCCCTCGATCGAGTAGTAGACCTCGCCGGGGTCGACCCGGTAGCCCTCGGTGACGAGCTTGAAGTGGTGGATCAGCGACTCCATCGAGGTCGAGAGCTCCGAGCGCGGTGGCAGCACGTACTTGCGGTCGTCGGCGATGTGCGGACCCTCGGGCAGCGCGTCGAGGCACTGCTCGACGATCCGGGCGCTCTCGACCATCTCCGCCACCCGCACCCGGTAGCGGTCGTAGTTGTCGCCGACCGTCCCGACCGGGATCTTGAAGTCCATCTCGGGATAGGCGAGGTAGTCGAAGGCTTTGCGCAGGTCCCAGGGGTCGCCGGCGGCGCGCAGCAGCGGCCCGGAAACGCCGAGCTCCAGCAGCCGCTCGCGGGAGACGATCCCGGTCCCCTTGGTCCGCTGCAGGAAGACCTCGTTGCGGTCCAGCAGCGCCTGGTACTGGCCGACCCGGATCGGCATTTCCTCGGCGAAGGCGCGGCACTTCTGCTCGAAGCCGACGGGGATGTCCTCGATCACGCCGCCGACCTGGAAGTAGCGGGTGTGCATCCGCTGGCCGGTCGCCATCTCGAACAGGTCGAGGATCTTGTCGCGCTCGCGGAAGCAGTACCAGAGCATCGAGATCGCGCCGAGGTCGAGCGCCGTGGTGCCGAGCCAGACGAGGTGGGAGTGGATCCGGTTGAGCTCGAGGAAGAGGGTCCGCAGGTATTTGGCGCGGGGCGGGATCTCGAGGTCGATCAGCCGCTCGACCGCGCCGCAGTAGGCCTCCATCTGGAAGAAGTAGGAGACGTAGTCCATGCGCTCGACGAAGGGGATGACCTTCCAGTAGCTCTTGTCCTCGCAGGACTTTTCGATCCCGGTGTGGACGTAGCCGATCACCGGCCGCAGGTCGCGGACGACCTCGCCTTCGAGGTCGACGACGAGCCGCAGCACACCGTGGGTCGCCGGGTGGTGCGGCCCGACGTTGACGGTCATGATCTCGCGGTCGCGGTCGGGGAGCTCGGCGGCGATCTGGGTGGCCGGCTCAGTCAAAGCGGTCTTCCGAGTAGGTGAAGGTGACCGGCTCGCCGCCGACCGGGAAGTCGCGCCGCTGCGGCCAGCCGACGTAGTCGTCGGGCATCAGGATCCGGGTCAGGTTCGGGTGGCCGCGGAAGACGATGCCGAAGAAGTCGAAGACTTCGCGCTCCTGGGCGTCGGCGGTGGGGAAGTGCTCGACGCAGGAATCGATCTGCGGCAGCTCCTCGCCGCCCGGGTCGGCCAGCATCGCTTTGACCCGGATGCGCTCGACCCGGTCGCGGTTGATCAGCTCGTAGTGGATCCCGAAGCGCGGCTCGGCCGGCAGGTAGTCGGCGGCGTGGAGGGAGGAGAGGAAGTCGTAGCGCTGACCCGGCTGCTCGCTCAGCCAGCGCAGCACCTCGAGCACGCGGGCCGGGTCGACGATCAGCGCCGCCTGGTGGCGGTCGAAGGAGGTCGCGAGCACGGCACCGGGGCAGTCGCGCTCGATTTCCCCCCGGATCAGCTCCAGTCCGGGGGCGTCAGGCAAGGGAGGGCTCCCCGGCATCGCGCCGCGCTTCGGCCGCGAGGCGCGCTTCTTCGTAGGCCTTCGCGGCCTCGGGGCTGGGTTCGCTGCGGGGGCCGCCGCGCGCCCACTCCTCGGTCCCGTGGGCGTCGTAGCGCTGGCGCCAGCCCTGGTCGGGGTTGCCGATGATCTGCCGCTGCAGCTTGGTGAAGCCGTAGAGGACCGCCTCCGGCCGCGGCGGGCAGCCGGGCACGTAGATGTCGACCGGGAGGAACTTGTCGGCGCCCTGGAGGACGGCGTAGTTGGCGAACATCCCGCCCGAGGAGGAGCAGGCGCCCATCGCCATCACCCACTTCGGCTCCAGCATCTGGTCGTAGAGGCGACGGATGATCGGCGCCATCTTGATGCTGACCCGGCCCGAGAGGACCATCAGGTCGGCCTGTCGCGGCGAAGCGCGCCCGGCCTCGGCGCCGAAGCGGGCGATGTCGTAGCGCGCGGTCACGGCCGCCATCGGGATTCCCTCGATCGCACAGCAGGCGAGGCCGAAGGTCAGCGGGAAGATCGAGTTCGCCCGGGCGACGTTGAGCGTTTTCTCGAAGGTCGTGGTCAGGACTCGCTCTTCGACGTAGCGCTCCAGGTCCTCGCCCTCGAGGTCACCGCGGAGCATGTCGCGGGCGGCGACTTGCTTCTCGCGCAGGCTGCGGCGTTCTACCTCCAATCCAGGGCCCCCTTCCGCCAGACGTAGACGAAGGCGACGAGCAGGAGGACGACGAAGGTGACGAGCTCGCCGAGGACGAAGTAGCTGTCGGCGTCCTTGAGGATGACCCCGATCGGATAGAGGAAGACGACCTCGATGTCGAAGAGGATGAAGAGCATCGCGATCAGGTAGAAGCTGATCCCGAAGCGCAGCCCCTTGGCCGCCTCGACCGGGATCCCCGACTCGTACGGCTCGCCCTGGCGGCGGCTGGCCGCGGTCGGCCGCGCCGGCTTCGTCGGGCCGATCAGGTGGTTGAGCATCGCGAAGATGCCGCCGACCGTGAGGCCGAGGAAGGCGAAGACGAGGATCGGGAGGTAGGTCTTGAGCACAGGGACGAAAAGTGGCCGGGACCGCTGTTATACACCGACATTGTGACAACTTGCTACATAGTGCTTTTCCGCATCAGCAAGCCGAATCCCGACCCCTTTAGGCGGATATAAGACGTGATCGGGCTCCACATCGCCATCGGCGTCCTGCTGATCGTCCTCAACGCGGCTGCCGGCCTCGTCGGCGGCATCGCCTGGTACCGCAAGCAGACCTCGATTCCCTTCTGGTACCTGCTGCGCGCGGCCCAGGTCTCGGTCTTCCTCCAGGCCCTGATTGGCGGCCTCCTCGTCGTCACCGGCCACGAACAGGACGACGGCCTCCACTACCTCTACGGAATCCTCCCCCTCTTCATCTCCTTCATCGCCGAGGGAGCCCGAGCCGACGCCGCCCACCGCGAGGTAGGCGACCTGGACCCCGAGACCCTCACCACGGACGAACAGGAAGACCTAGCCCTGGCAATCGTCCGCCGCGAGATGGGGATCATGGCCGTCAGCTGCGGCGTGATCTTCTTCCTCGGCCTGCGGGCGGCGGGAACCAGCGGGCTCTTCTAAGCGAGAGGTCGATTCGGCACCGTATGGGTGCTCAAGTGACCACTCGATGAGGCGCGCGGTCCTTGGCGATCTGAATCGCCGCGACAGCGAGGAAGAGGGTGCCCGTGGCCAGGTGGAAAACCCCGTCGTTGGCGTTGTCGGGGAAGGTGAAGACCCAGCCGGGTTGTTCGTCGAAGAGGGCCCAGATGCCGGTGGCGTAGAGGGCGATGACGATGTAGAGGGTGTAATAGAGGGCCCAGTCGGGGCGGCGGGCGAAGTAGAAGGCGGGGCCGAAGAGGAGCAGGCCCGAGAGGGCGTGGATGCCGTTGAAGTCGACCCAGAGGACCTTCTCGGTCGGCGCGTCGGCGCCGATCTGAAAGCTCGGCTCGGCGATGAAGCCCGCCAGCGCCCAGAGCAGCTGCAGGGCGCAGAGAGTGACAAGCGCCTTCTGGCAAAAGGTCCAGTCGTTCATCGAAAGGTCAATTCGACACCCTATAGGTGCCCTAATTGCCCTCTGGATTTCTTGCGCAACTCAGTCCAGCGGCCGGTACTCGCCGCCGTGGAAGACGAGCGGATCGCCCGGCTTGGCCTCGAGCGCCCGGACTTCGCCGGTGACGATTACGTGGTCGCCAGCGGAGATCACGTCGCGGAGGTCGCAGGCGATCCAGATCAGGGCGTCGTCGATCGCCGGGATGCCGTCGCGCTCGCTCCAGGCGACGCCGGACCACTTCTCGGCGACCGGCGCCTTGGTGGCGAAGGCGCGGGCGATCGGCTCCTGGCCGGCGTGGAGGACGCTGATCCCGAAGCTGTCGGCCGCCTGCACGGCGAGCAGGGTGCGGGAGCCGCGGTCGAGGCAGGCGAGCATCAGCATCGGCTCGATCGAGAGCGAGGAGACCGCGTTGGCGGTGGCTCCGGCCGGCCCCTCGGGCCCGCTGGCGCTGACGATCGTGACCCCAGTCGGAAGCCCAGCCAAGGCGGCGCGAAAGGCGTCTGAGTCGGGCGCGGGCATCGTCAGAAAGGCTGGATCGGCTCCAGACAATATGATGCCCGCCGCATGCGCCCAGTGCTGATCATCGGAATGGTCGTGGCCGCCGCCCTCGGGCTTTCGGCCTGCGGCTTCGGCGAAGAGGGGATCTCGGTCTCCGAAAGCGACTCCAACTACAACGGGGCCGTCCTCTTCTCGACCCACTGCTCGGGCTGCCACACGCTCAGCGCCGCCGGCACCCAGGGCAGCGGCAACCGCGGCGAGCGGACCCAGGGCCCGAACCTCGACCAGCGCACCGAGACGTATGACGACGCCCTCTTCGCGATTCAGAACGGGGGCTTCTCCGGGGCGATCATGCCCCAGAACATCGTCGTTGGCGAGGAGGCGAACGAAGTCGCGAAGTTCGTCGCCAAGTACGCGGGCTCCGAAGCAGAAGAGTCACCGCGCCCCGGCCAAACCGAGACTCCCTAACCGGGGCGGGACCCCATGCTGGACCTGAAGCAGATCCGCTCCGATCCCGAGCGGGTCAAGCAGGCGTTGGCGCGGCGCGGCGCGGCTGAGCAGGTCGACGAGCTGCTGGCGCTCGATGCCCGGCGCCGCGAGCTGCTGCCCGAGGTCGAGAACGCCCAGGCCGAGCGTAAGACGCTCTCCAAGCAGATCGGCGAACGCAAACAGGCGGGCGAAGAGGCCGAGGCCGAGCAGCTGATGGCGACCGTGCAGGGTCTGAAGGGGACGATCGAGTCCGGCAAAGAGGAGCTGGAGGTGGTCGATGCCAAGCTCGGCGAGCTGGCGCTCAGCCTGCCCAACATCCCCGACCCCGACGCGCCGGAAGGGATGACCGAGGAGGACGCGGTCGTCATCCGCGAGGTCGGCGAGCGACCGAGCTTCGGCTTCGAGCCGAAGGACCACCTCGAGCTCGGCACCGAGCTGGACCTGATCGACATGGAGGCCGGCGCCAAGCTCTCCGGCTCCCGCTTCGCCTATCTCAAGGGTGACCTGGTCCTGCTCGAGCTGGCGCTGGTCCGCTTCGTGATCGAGCTGGTCCGGGCCGAGGGGCACGAGCCGGTGGTGCCGCCGGTCCTGGTCCGCGAAGAGGCGCTCGAGGGCACCGGCTTCCTGCCCGGTGACCGCGACCAGATCTACGAGATCCCAAAGGACGAGCTCTTCCTCACCGGCACCTCCGAGGTTGCCCTCGCCGGCCTCCACGCCGACCAGATCCTCGACGCTTCCGCGCTGCCGCTCCGCTACTGCGCCTTCTCGACCTGCTTCCGTCGCGAGGCCGGCGCCGCCGGCCGCGATACCCGTGGCATCTTCCGCGTCCACCAGTTCGACAAGGTCGAGATGTTCTCGTTCGTCGAGCCGGACGCCGGCCGCGAGGAGCACGAGCGGCTGCTGGCGATCGAGGAGCGGATCCTCACCGAGCTGGAGATCCCCTACCGGGTGGTCAACGTCGCCGTCGGCGACCTCGGCGACCCGGCCGCGAAGAAGTACGACTGCGAGGCCTGGATCCCGAGCCAGGAGCGCTACCGTGAGCTGACCTCCTGCTCGAACACGACCGACTACCAGGCCCGTCGCCTCGGCGCCCGCTACCGCCCCGCGGAGGGCGAGGCGCCGCAGGTGCTGCACACGCTGAACGGCACCGCCTGCGCCGTCGGCCGCACGATTCTCGCCCTGATGGAGAACCGGCAGGAAAGCGACGGGAGTTTCACGCTACCCAATACTTTGCATCCATACGGTTCGCCTGAAAGAATCGGCGCCGCATGACTACGGGCGTCCGCGAGGCCAAGCGTGTAGTGCTCTGTGACGACCACGAGATCGTCCGCGAGGCGATCAAGTCGCGCATGGCCAATTCCAACATCGTCGAGATCGTCGGCGAGGCCAGCAATGGCCGCGATGTGGTCAACGCGGTCAAAGAGCTGGAACCCGACGTCCTCATCATCGACGTCGAGATGCCGAAGCGCGACGGGATCGAGGCCACCAAGGAGGTCCTCAAAGTCCGGCCGCGGACCAAGGTGATCATCTTCACCGCCCACGCCCAGCCCGATCTGCTGGCGCTGGCGCTGCGGGCCGGTGCCTCCGGCTACGTCTTGAAGTCGGCGCCGGCCGAGGACATCGCCAAAGCGGTGAAGGCGGTGACCGGCGGCGGCACCTTCCTCGGCGGCGACTTCGCCGGCGGCAAGCCTTCCGAGGTCGAGAAACTGCTCGAGCTCTCCCCGCGCGAGCGGCAGATCCTCGAGCTGCTGGCCGAGGGGCTGCGGGTGAAAGAAATCGCCGATCGCCTGCAACTCAGCCCGGCGACGGTCCACACCCACGTCCGCAACGCGATCGCCAAGCTCGAGGTCGACACCCGCACCGAGGCAGTAGCGCTGGCGGTGCGCTTCAGCTACCTGGGCGCGGGCGGCGGTTCCCTCTAAAAGCGCGTAGGCGCTATGCGCCTACGCAAGAGCTACTCCTTCTTATCCAGCGTCAGCGCGCAGCCGTTGATGCAGAAGCGCTGGCCGCCTTTGTCGGCCGGGCCGTCGTCGAAGACGTGGCCGAGGTGAGCGTCGCAGTGTTTGCAGACGACCTCGGTGCGGCGCATGAAGAGGCTGTTGTCGGGCCGCAGCTCGACGTGCTCGAGGTTGGCCGGCTCGGTAAAGCTGGGCCAGCCGGTGCCCGAGTCGAACTTGGTGTCGGAGGAGAACAGCTCGGTGCCGCAACAGACGCAGCGGTACATCCCCTTCGCCTTCTCGTCCCAGTAGGGGCCGGTGAAAGCGCGCTCGGTGCCGGCATTGCGGGTGACCTCGAACTGCTCCGGGGTCAGCTGATCGCGCCACTCCTGCTCGGACTTCTGGACTTTCGTCGCCATCTTTCTCCTTTCGTCTCTCTATAGAAAGGGTACGCCTCGGGTATACCGGGCTCGTGAAGTATTCAGCCGCCATCGCGATCCTCGCCGTCGCCGCCCTGCTGCAGGTGGCCGGCCCCTCGGCGGCAGCCGGGCAGGCGGGGTCGTCACGAGCGGGCTGCGCAGGCCAGGGCAACGCCCTCGCTGCCGCGACGGTTCAGGAGCGGGCGATGCTCTGTCTCGTCAACCGCGCCCGGGCCAATCGCGGCCTGGAGGCGCTGGCGGCGCCGGAGTCGCTCGCCGGTTCGGCCGCCCGCAAGTCGGCCGACATCCTCCGTTGCGACGACTTCAGCCACAGCGCCTGTGGCCGCGACGTCGAATATTGGCCCGGCCGGTTTGGATACGACGGTTGCGTCGGCGAGAACATCGCCTACTCGTTCGGCACGGCGGCAACCCCCCGGGCGATCTTCCGCCTCTGGATGAACTCCACCGGGCACCGGGAAAACATCCTCCGCGGCTCCTATGACGACATCGGGATCGGCCTCCAGGTCGGCGCGATCGGAGGGTCCGGTAACGCCCACGTCTGGACCCAGCAGTTCGGCATCCGCGGCTGCTAGCCGGCCTTGGCCCCTAGGATGCGCCCGTGTTCGACGCCTTCTACGAGCGCGATGGCGACCTCTTTCGCGCCAGCGAGCTGACCCGCGGTCCCTGGGACCCCGGCGCCCAGCACGCCGGCCCGCCGGCGGCGCTGCTCGGCCACGCGATCGAGGCGCTGCCGGACGACTCCGAGTTCCAGGTCGGTCGCCTCACTTTCGAGATCCTCCGCTCGGTGCCGATCGCGCCGCTGCGCGTTTCGGCCCGCGTCGTCCGTCCCGGACGGCGGGTGCAGATGGTCGAGGCCGAGCTCAGCGACCCCGAGGGCGAGGTGCTGATGCGGGCGCGCGGCTGGCGGCTTCGCACCGCCAAGCTCGACCTGCCGGGCGAGGCGCTGATCGCCAGCCAGCCGCCAGCGCCGCCGGAGGAGGGGACCGACGCCGATTTCTTCCCCACCGAGCAGCAGCACGGCTACCACTCGGCGATGGAGGTCCGCTTCGTCGCCGGCGGGTTCATGGAGCCGGGGCCGGCGACCGCCTGGCTGCGGATGCGACACCCGCTGGTGGCCGGGGAGGAGCCGACCCCGCTGCAGCGCACCCTGGTCGCCGCCGACGTCGGCAACGGGATCAGCGCCTCGCTCGACTTCCGCCGCTACCTCTTCATCAACGTCGACCTGACCGTCCACCTGGAGCGGATGCCGCGGGGCGAGTGGGTCGGCGTCGACGCGATGACCCTGCCGCGCCACAGCGGCGTCGGCACCGCCGAGTCGACTCTGTTCGACGGCGAGGGCAGGATCGGCCGCGCCCTGCAGACGCTGCTGATCAGCGAGCGTTAAGAGGCGCCGGGGGGCGCGGCTCGCCCCGGGTGAAGCCGGATGAGGATCAGCAGCGCCGAGGCGAGGCAGACCGCGGCGGCGAAGATGAAGGCGCCCTCGTAGTCGGTCAGCGCGGCGACCAGTCCCGCGAGCGGGGCGCCCAGTCCGACCCCGGCGTCGAAGAAGGCGGTATAGGTGCCCATCGCCGCCCCGCGTGCCTGCGGGGTGACGCGACCGAGGGCGATCAGCATCAGCGAGGGGTTGAGCAGGGCGAAGGCGCCGCCCATCAACAGGCCGCCGGCGATCGCGACCGGGAGGCTGTGGGCGACGGCGATCAGCAGCAGCCCCGCCGCCTCGCCGACCGTTGCCGCGATCGCCACCGGGGCGGCGCCCATCCGGTCGGGCAGGTGGCCGAGGGCGATCCGGGTGAGGACGATCATCGCCGCGAAGGCCGCGAAGACGGTGGCCCCGTGCCCGACCCCGCGCGCTTCCAGGTGGAGGACGATGAAGGTGGCGACCGCGGCGTAGCCGAAGGAGGCGAGGCCGACCGCAAAGCCCGGGCCGACCGCCTCTGGCGCGATCAGCGGATGCGGCTCGGCGTGGGCACGGGGGACGAAGGGTTCGCGGGCGGTGACCGCGATCAGGGCGCCGAGAATCGGCAGCGCCCCGGCGACGATCCAGACCAGGTCGTAGCCGCCGGCGTCGAGCAGGACCTCGCCGAGCAGCGGCCCGACGCTGAGCCCGCCCCAGACCGCGAGCCCGTAGAGGCCGAGCACCTGGCCGCGGCGTTCCTCCGGCGCCAGGTCGACGATCCAGGCCGAGCCGGCGGTGTAGACGGCGCCCTCGCCGGCGCCGGTGATCAGCCGGGCGACGATCAAGCCGGCGATCCCCAGGCTGGGCAGGTAGAGGAAGCCACTCAGCGCCACCAGCACCGCTCCCACCAGCACCGTCGGCTTGCGGCCGCGGGTGTCGGCAAGCCGTCCGGCGATCGGCCGCAGCAGCAGGCCGGTGATCGCGTAGGCGCCGATCACGATTCCGACCGCGAGGTCGCCCGAGTCGAGCGGGCCGTGGATGTAGCGAGGCAGGACCGGCAGCACCGAACCGATCGCGACGAGGCCGCAGAAGGTGGCGGCGAAGACCCCGGCGAAGCTCGCCCCCGGTCGCTGGTTGGCGCCGGCGGTTGGCGGCTCCGCCGCGCTCACGCCAGCAGGCCGCTGAGGTTCTCGACCACGAAGTCGGGCGCCGGGCGGGCGGCTTCGGCTTCCGCCCGGGTGGTCGTGCCGCTGAGGACGAGGATCGTCTCCAGGCCGGCGCGGGCGCCGCCCTCGATGTCGGAGGAAAGCCGATCGCCGACCATCGCCACCGACTCGCACTCGCCGAGTGCCCGCCGCGCCATCTCGAACAGGTGACGCTCGGGCTTGCCGGCGATCGTCGCCCGCTTCCCCGAGGCGGTCTCGACTGCAGCAAGGATCGCGCCCGTGCCCGGCACCTCGCCGCCCGGGAAAGGCATCGTCGGGTCGTGGCTGGTGGCGAACAGGGCGGCGCCGCGGTCGAGCGCCCGCTTCGCGGTCAGCAGCTCGTCGTAGTCGAAGCCGCGGTGGCCGGAGACGACGACCGCGTCGGCCTCGCGCCCCTCCTCGCCTTCGAGCACCCGGGCGCCGGTCGTCGCCACCATCTCCTTCAGGGTCTGGGCGCCGATCACGAAGGCGCCACCGCCGGACCCTGCCGCGACAGCGGCTTCGCCTGCCAACCGCGCCACCACCGTCCCGGCGGTGACGATCTGTGGCTCGGCGACCGCAACGCCCATTTCGCCCAGCCGCTCCGCGTAGGCGGCGGGGTGCTTGCCCGGGTTGTTGGTGACGAAAACGAGCCGCTTTCCGGCTCCCAGCAGCGCCTGCAGGGCCTCCGGCGATCCCGGCACTGGGTCGCGGCCGATCCAGACCACCCCGTCGAGGTCGATCAAGAGTCCGTCGAAGCGGTCGGCGAGGGGCACCCGAGCAGGCTATATCGATACCGTGCCGGGACCAGTGAGTGCCAACGGACAGGTCGTCACCGCTACCGACCTTCGCCGTCGCTACGGCGAGGGCGACACCGCCGTCGATGCCCTGGACGGCGTCACCACCGGCTTCGAGCGCGACCGCTTCACCGCGATCATGGGTCCCTCGGGCTCCGGCAAGTCGACCCTGATGCACATCCTCGCCGGCCTCGATAAGCCGACCTCGGGCAAGGTCGAGTTGGACGGCGTCGAGATCACCGGCCTCGACGACGGCGAGCTGACCGAGCTGCGCCGCGACAAGCTCGGCTTCGTCTTCCAGTTCTTCAACCTGTTGCCGGTTCTCACCGCCGAGGAGAACCTCGTCCTGCCGCTCTCGATCGCCGGCCGCAAGCCCGATCAGGCCTGGGTCGACCAGCTGATCGCCACCGTCGGCCTCGAGGACCGCCGCACCCACCGTCCCGCCGAGCTTTCCGGCGGCCAGCAGCAGCGCGTCGCCGTCGCCCGGGCGCTGGTCAGCAAACCGGCGGTCGTCTTCGCCGACGAGCCGACCGGCAACCTCGACTCGAAGGCCAGCGCCGACGTTCTCCAGCTGCTGCGCCAGGCGGTCGACGAGTTCGGGCAGACGGTGGTGATGGTTACCCACGACCCAGTCGCCGCCGCCCACGCCGACCGGCTGATCACCCTGCAGGACGGGAAGATCGTCAGCGACGCCGCCCCCGGCTCGGCGGACGACGTCATCGAGTTGCAGAAGCGGCTTGACTAGCCTCGGCCTCAAGAGCCTCTGGGCTCGCAAAGTCCGAGCCCTGCTGACGAGCTTCGCCGTCTTCCTCGGCGTCGCCTTCGTCGCCGGCTCGTTCGTCCTCACCGACACGATCTTCGCCGCCTTCGACGAAATCTTCGAAGAGTCACTGCAGGGGACCAGCGTCGTCGTCACCGCCGAGAACCCGGTCGAACAGGAAAACGGGGAAACGCCGACGATCAGCGCCTCGCTGTTGCCGAAAGTGGAACGGACCGCCGGCGTGCGGGAAGCCGCGGGAGCGATTTTCAGCCTCGGCGCCTTCTTCACCGCCGACAACGAAAAGATCGGCAACAAATTCGCGCCGAAGTTCATCTCCTCGACGCTGCCCGAGAAGCTCGAGTCGCTCACCTATGTGGAAGGCCACATACCGCGCGGGCCCGGCGAAGCTTCGCTGCAGAAGGCGACGGCCGACGACGCGGATCTGAAGCTCGGGGACAAGATCAAGCTGATCAGCCAGGGGAACCTGGAAACCTTCCGGCTCGTCGGCCTCACCCAGCTCGGCAGCGGCAGCGCCTCCTTCGGCGGCGCCAGCATCGCCCAGGTGACGCTGCCGGTCGCCCAGCGCCTCACCCACAAGCAGGGCCGCTTCGACCAGATCTCGGTCGCCGCCGACGAGGGCGTCTCCGAAGGGACCCTGAAACGGCGGATCGCAGAGAAGATGCCGGCGGGCGTCAGGGTCGAGACCGGCCAGGAAAACGCCGACCGCTCCTCGGAAGAAATCCAGGACGACCTCGGCTTCCTCCGCACCTTCCTCCTCGTCTTCGGCTTCATCGCCGTCTTCGTCGGCTCCTTCCTGATCTTCAACACCTTCTCGATCACCGTCGCCCAGCGGATCAGCGAATTCGGGATGCTGCGCACGCTCGGCGCCTCGCGGCGCCAGATCCTCACCACGGTGATGGTCGAGGCGGTGGCGATCGGGTTGCTGGGCGCCTTGCTGGGGATCGCCGGCGGCTTCCTGATCGCCAAGGCGATCAACGCTCTCTTCGTCGCCTTCGGCATCGACCTGCCGACCACCGGCCTGGTGCTGGAGTCGCGAACGGTGATCGTCGCCCTGGTCGTCGGCGTCCTCGTCACCCTCGTTTCCTCGCTGATCCCGGCTCTGCGCTCGACCCGGGTGCCGCCGATCGCCGCCCTGCACTCCTTCCGGCCGGTGCCGACCCGCAAGCGCCGGCTGGTCTACCTGGCGTTCTCGGTCCTGCTCGGCGTCGCCGGGTTGGCGATGGTCCTCTACGGGCTCTTCGGCAGTGGCAGTGGCGGAACCCGAGCCGGGTTGATGGGGGGTGGCGCGGTCGCGATCGTCTTCGCCGTCTCGCTCTTCAGCCCCCGGCTGGTGCCGCCGCTGGCGATCGTCGCCGGCTGGCCGCTGGAGCGGCTGCGGCGCCTGACCGGCCGCCTCGCCCGCGAGAACGCCCAGCGCAACCCCAGCCGCACCGCGGTCACCGCGGCGGCGCTGATGATCGGCGTCGCCCTGGTCGCCTTCGTCACCGTCTTCGCCGCTGGGCTGAAGAGCACGGTCGCCCAGGTGGTCGACGAAAACTTCGCCGGCGGGCTGATCGTCCAGAACACCGACGGCTTCTCGCCGATCCCGAACGGCGCCGCGAAAGCGGCCGAAGGGGTGCCGGGCGTCCAGCTGGTGGCGACGATCCGCGGCGCCGAAGCGAAGGTGCTCGAACGGCAGGGCCCGGGAGCGACGACGCGGGTCAACGCGCCCTCGCCCGACATCGGCGAGACGGTCAACATCGAATGGGAAAAGGGTGGGCCAAGCACCCTGCAGAACCTCAGCGACGAGCAGGCGATCGTCTCCGACGACTTCGCCAGCAAGTACGACCTCGAAGTCGGCGACCGCTTCCAACTCCTGACTCAGACCCGCGCCAAGCCGGCCTTCCGGGTGGTCGGTGAGTTCGACTCCAAGCTCGGGGTGCTGGGCAGCGTCCTCGTTACCCAGAAGGTGATGGCCCGCGACTTCGACCAGACCCAGGACCTGACCGATTTCATCAAGGTCGAAGACGGGGCCAACGCCGAACAGGTGCAGGCGCTGCTGACCGCGGGGGTCGAAGCGAAATTCCCGGTTGCCGAAGTCCTCGACCAGCAGGAACTGAAGGAAAGCCGCGAAGAACAGATCAACCAGCTGGTGGCGCTGGTCTACGCGCTGCTCGCCTTCGCGATCGTGATCTCGCTGTTCGGGATCGCCAACACGCTGGCGCTCTCGATCCACGAACGCACCCGCGAGCTGGGGATGCTGCGGGCGATCGGGATGTCCCGTCGCCAGGTACGGACGATGATCCGCTACGAGGCGGTGATCACCGCCCTGATCGGCGGCATCCTCGGGATGGTCCTCGGGCTGATCTTCGCGGCTCTGATCGCCCAGCCGCTGAAAGACGAAGGCTTCACGCTCTCCTACCCGATCGGCTCGCTGATCCTGATCCTGGTGATCGCCGCGCTGGCCGGGGTGCTGGCCGCGATCCAGCCGGCCCGCCGGGCCTCGCGCCTCGACGTGTTGGAGTCGCTCCAGTACGAGTAATCCGCGGCGGCTAGGTAGCCAACCCCATCCGTAGCGCCCCGACCGCTTCCAGCATCGCCTGGCGGGCCGTGGGGCAGATCGCGGTGAGGTTGGCGAAGGTGTGGACGAGACCGGGGTGGAGGCGCAGCGAGACCGGTACGCCAGCCTCCCGCAGGCGCTCGGCGAAGGCGAGGCCCTCGTCGCGCAGCGGGTCGAAGCCGGCGATCGCCAGGTAGGCGGGTGGCAGGCCACTGAGGTCCTCGGTGCGGAGGATCGAGACCCGCGGGTCGGCGCGATCGACTCCCTCGGGCAGGTAATGGGCCTCGAAGAAGTCCATGTCCGGCCGGCTCAGCAGGAAGCCCTCGCCGCAGCTATGGCGTGAGGGCATCTCCTCATCGGCGACGGTGACCGGGTAGATCAGCAGCTGCATCGCGGGCAGCTGAAGCCCGGCGTCGCGGGCGAGCAGCGAGGCGACCGCGGCGAGGTTGGCACCGGCGCTGTCGCCGCCGACCGCGATCCGCGCCGGGTCGGCGCCGAGCGCCTCCGCGTTGGCGCTCGCCCAGGCGTAGGCCGCGAAGGCGTCTTCGGGGGCGGCGGGAAAGGGATGCTCCGGCGCCAGCCGGTAGTCGATCGCCAGCAGCTGGACGCCGGAGTTGGCGGCGAGGAAGCGGCAGGGAGCGTCGTGGGTGTCGAGGTCGCCGATCACCCAGCCGCCGCCGTGGTAGTAGACGAGCAGCGGCGCCGACTCGGACGCTGCCCCATGGGGCACGTAGCGGCGGGCGGCGATCGTCCCCGCCGGCCCGGGGATCTCGACGGCCTCGACCCGCGCCATCGGCAGCGGCGGCCGCTCGGCCACGACTTCCGCCTCCAGCAGGCGGTTGCGGCGCGCGGTCTCAACCGGGACTCCTTCGGTGAAGCTCTCACTGCCGGCGAGCTTGGCCATCCCCAGCAGGGCCTGGATGTCGGGCGCGAGCGCCTGTCCGTCGATCTGCACCGGCCGGCCGAAAAGGCGGCGCAGTAGCGCTGGGGATAGCCCGCAGATGATCTTCAGCAGGCGATTCTCAGCGGCGGGAGGAAGTCGGGGCAGGCTGGCCATCGGCGCAGGCTATAGCCGTACGAAAGTCACACAACATCGTGCATTCGTGCGAGTACGCTCAAACCAATGGAGGCGGCGGCGAAGGCACGGGTGGCGATCGACGGGTTCGACTCGGGCCCGATCAAGGGACTGCCACCCGGACCGCGGATGCCGCGGGCGCTGCAGACGGCGATCTGGTCGCGCCGGGCGCAGTGGTTCCTCGAGCAGAGCCGCGCCCGCTTCGGCCCGATGTTCTCGATCAAGATCGCTTACGAAGGCGACTGGGTCGTGCTCGCCGATCCCGAGCTGGTCAAACAGGTCTTCACCGGCGACCCGAAGGTCTTCCACGCCGGCGAGGGCAACCAGATCCTCCGCCCGATTCTCGGCGACAACTCGGTCCTCGTCCTCGACGAGAAGCCGCACATCGGCCAGCGCCGGCTGCTGCTGCCGCCCTTCCACGGCGAGCGGATGCAGGCCTACGGCGAGCAGATGACCGAGATCGCCGCCCGCGAGATCGAGAGCTGGCCGACCGGCGTCCCCTACAAGCTGCGGCCGCGGATGCAGGCGATCACCCTGGAGATCATCATCGAGACCGTCTTCGGCGTCCACGACGGCGAGCGCATGGAGCCGCTTCGCGAGGCGCTGCGGGACTTCCTCGACCTGACCACCAACCCGGCGGTGCTGCTGCCGGTGCTGATGATCGGTCCCGACCGGATCAACCGCATCCCCGCCTTCCGCCGCCGGGTCGAACGGGTCGACGCGCTGATCGCGCGGGAGATCGACGAGCGCCGCGTGGCCGAGGATCTGGAGGAGCGCGAGGACGTGCTCTCGATGCTGCTGCTCGCCCGCCACGAGGACGGCAGCCCGATGAGCAACGCCGAGATTCGCGACGAGCTCCTCACTCTGCTGGTCGCCGGCCACGAGACGACCGCGACCGCGCTCTCCTGGGCGATGGAGCGGCTGACCCGCCACCCGGAGAAGCTGGAGCGGCTGCGGGCCGAGGTCGCCGACGGCGAAGAGGAGTACCTGACCGCGACGATCCAGGAGACGCTGCGGCTGCGCCCGGTGATCGTGATCGTCGCCCGCAAGCTGACCGAGGCGGTCGAGCTGGGCGGCTACGAGCTGCCCGCCGGCGCTGGCGTCACCCCCTGCATCCACCTCCTTCACCGCGACCCGCAGATCTACCCCGACCCGGACCGCTTCATCCCCGAGCGCTTCCTCGACAACCCGACCGGCACCTACACGTGGATCCCCTTCGGCGGTGGCGTCCGCCGCTGCCTCGGCGCCGCCTTCGCCCAGTTCGAGATGGCGGTGGTCCTCCGCGAGCTGGTCCGCCGCCACGAGGTCCTACCGGCCAACCCAGCCTCCGAGCGCCCCTTCCGCCGCGCGATCACGGAGACGCCCCGCCACGACGCCGAGGTAGTTCTCAACTAGCTCGGCGGGGGAGGGGATGCCGGTACCCCTCCCCGGGAATTGCGCAGCACGCCGCTTCGCGGCTTAGCTGCAATCGAAGAGCGCGGCTCCGCCGCGCAAGAACGAGATTGCATATCGCCGAACATTCCCGCCTCGGGGTACCGGCATCCCCTCTCGGCGCGCTAGGTAGCTCGCGAGACCGTGATTACCCGTGTATAGCGCGGTTTTCCACGGTCTCGCCGTGAACGATCTAGAAGCCTGGGTGTTTCGCCGGCAGAGCCGAGAGCTCAGGTGAGCTGCAATCCAGATACACCTCACACGCTTCTCGGTTGATTGCCGAGTTATCGACAATCAACTCTCCCACGCGGCGGCTCGGGACCTTGACCTCTTCCTCATCGAGGAATTCGGGGTTGACCTCGCGGAGCCGGTGACCCGCTGAGGAAGCGCGGGCGATGAACTCCTTCTTCCACGTGCTGGCCGCGACTGATTCGCCGCGTACCTGCTTCAGGGTGTACCTGCCCGTAGCGGTTTCCACTGTGCCCTCAGCCGCAGCCGGTGTTGTTGCCGCAGGACGAGCACGTGTAGCAGGACCCCGTGCGCTGCATCATGCCGCCGCACTGCTCGCAGGCCGGACCCAGTTCCAGGCCCTGCATCTTCGCCGGGCGGACCGGGGGGGTTTCGGTCAGCGCCGAGGCTGCCGGTGCCGGGGCCTTCGACTTGGCCTCGCCGTTGCCGCCGTTCGAGTGGCCGTTGCCGTTGGCTGGCCCGGCGGTGTCGGTCGGGACGCCGAGGCCCAGCTGGGCGGTCTCGGCTTCCTTTTTGCTCCGCACCTCCTGGGTCATGACCCCCAGTTCCTCCAGCGTTTCCGTGTCCTCGATGAAGCGGCTCGCGACCCAGCGCATGATGTAGTCCGGCAGCGATTTGGCGAACGGGATCTCGGGGTTCTGCGTCATCCCCTCCGGCTCGAAACGCATGTAGCTGAACTTCTGGACGAAGGTCTCGAGCGGCACCCCGTACTGGAGGCCGAGGGAGATGGCGGTGGCGAAGGCGTTGAGCAGCCCGCGCATCGTCGAGCCCTCCTTGCCGATGTCGGTGAGGAAGATCTCGCCGACCGTGCCGTCGTCGTATTTGCCGGCGGTGATGTAGCCCTCGTGACCGGCGATCGAGAACTTGTGGGTGATCGATTCGCGCTCGCGCGGCATCTTTTTCCGCACCGGCTGGGCCATCTCGACTTCGGTATCGGCGTCCTTTTCGTCCTGGGCGTCGGTGCGCAGCGCCTGCGCCGTCTTCGAGCCGTCGCGGTAGATCGCGAGTGCCTTGAGGCCGCCCTTCCAGCCGCGGGTGTAGGCGTCGGCGATGTCCTCGACCGTCGCCGTCTGCGGCAGGTTGACCGTCTTCGAGATCGCCCCGGAGATGAACGGCTGGGTCGCCGCCATCATGTCGATGTGGCCGGTGTGGGAGATCGCCCGCTCGCCGACCGCAACGTCGAAGATCGGCAGGTGCTCGTCCTTCAGGCCGGGGGCGCCGACGATCGTGTTCTTCGCGGTGATGTGGGCGGCGATCTGGTCGATCTCCGCCTCCGAGTAGCCGAGCGCCTCGAGCGCCAGCGGCACCGAGCGGTTGGCGATCGTCATCTGCCCGCCACCGACCAGCTCCTTGAACTTGACCAACGAGAAGTCGGGCTCGATCCCGGTCGTGTCGCAGTCCATCAGGAAGCTGATCGTCCCGGTCGGGGCCAGCACCGTCGCCTGCGCGTTGCGGTAGCCATGCTCATCGCCGAGCTCGACCGCTTCGTCCCAGGCCCGCTGCGCGGCCTCGAGCAGGTCACCTTTGATCCCGGTTCCGTCGACCTCGTAGGAGGCGTCGCGGTGCATCCGCATGACCCCGTTGTGCGGCTCGCGATTCTTCTCGTACTCCTCGTAGGGCCCGGTCGCTCCGGCGGCGATCAGCGCCGACTGGCGGTAGGCGCGGCCGGTCATCAGCGCCGTGATCGCGGCGGCGACGTTGCGGCCCTCGTCGGAGTCGTAGGGGAGGCCGTCGGACATCAGCAGGGCGCCAAGGTTGGCGTAGCCGAGGCCGAGCTGGCGGAACTTGTTGGCATTCTCGGCGATCCCCTCGGTCGGGTAGCTGGAGAAGCCGACGACGATCTCCTGGGCGAGGAAGACGATGTCGACCGCGTGCTCGAATTCGGCCGTGTCGAAGCTGCCGTCCTCGCGGCGGAACTTCATCAGGTTGAGCGAGGCGAGGTTGCAGGCCGAGTCGTCGACGTGCATGTACTCGCTGCAGGGGTTGGAGGCGTTGATCCGGCCCGACTCCGGGCAGGTGTGCCAGCGGTTGATGATCGTGTCGTACTGGACGCCCGGGTCGGCGCAGCGCCAGGCGGCGTCGGCGATCTGGTTCATCAG
>DASTSW010000076.1:0-17021 GCA_035760445.1 Solirubrobacterales bacterium
CCGCCGAGCTTCGCCTTGGCGCGGCGCTCGTGCATCTGCGCGGTGAGGTCGGCGAGCGAGGCGGTGCCGGGCAGCAGATTCGGGGACTTCTCCTCGGTCGCCACTAGCGTCCTTTCCACTGCGGGTCGCGTTTCTCGAAGAGGGCGGTGACCCCCTCGACGATGTCCTCGGTCGTGAAGGTCAGGGAAAGCTGGGAGCGGAGGAACTCGAGCGCGTCGTCGAGCGCCATGTCCTGCTGGCGGTACATCGCGTCGTGGCCGAGCCGCATCAGCACCGGGCTCTTGGAGGCGAGCTTGGCCGCCCACTCGGCGACCGCGGCGTCGAACTCGGCGGCCGGAACCACCTTGTTGGCGAGCCCGTACTCGACCGCCTGCTCGGCCGAGAGCCGCTCGCCCAGCAGCATCATCTCGTTGACCTTCTTGCGCGGGACGTTGCGATAGATGATCGACATGATCATGTAGGGGAAGGCGCCGACGTTGATCTCCGGCGTGCCGAAGGTGGCGCCCTCCTTGGCGATCACCAGGTCGCAGGAGAGGGCGAGGCCCATCCCGCCTGCCAGCACGTGGCCGTTGGCGGCGCAGAGCGAGGGCTTGCCGAGCCGCGGCATCAGCCGGAAGAACTCGAGGAAGAGGTCGGAGGCAAAGTGTTTGGCGACCAGCGGCACGTCGGCGGCGAACCCGCCGAGGTCGGCGCCGGCGCAGAAGACCTTCTCGCCCGAGCCGGTGAGGACGACGGCGCGCACCTCGTCGGAGGCTTTGGCCAGCTTCATCGCCTCGACCAGCTCGGTCAGCATCTGGCCGGAGAGCATGTTGCGCTTCTCCGGGTCGTTCAGCGTCACCGTGGCGACGCCGTCCGCCACCTCGTAGGCGACCTTCTCGCCGTTCCAATCTCCCTGGCTCATCCGGCGAGGGACCATAGCAGTGCTGAAAGTGGGAAGTGCTACTGTCCACTTCGCATTCAAGGGAACGACTAGAGGAGAGAGACCAGTGGCGACCGCAACCAACGGCTCCAGCGTCATCAAGCCCGACCACGCAGCCGGGCGCAAGCACTTCATCTTCAGCCAGGAGCACGAAGACCTGCGCGAGTCGATGGAGTCGTGGGTGAAAAAGGAGATGTGGCCGCATCGCAACGAATGGGAGGACACCTACTGGCCGACCGAGAAGATGAAGCGGGCGGGCGAGCTGGGCTTCCTTGGCCTCTGCTTCCCAGAGGAGTACGGCGGCCAGGGCGGCGACTACTTCTACTCGCTGGTCCGGGCCGAGTGCATGAGCTACTCCGGCTCCGGCGGCACCAATATGGGCTTCGCGGTCCAGACCGACATGGTCCTTCCCCCCATCCACCTGCTCGGCACCGAGGAGCAGAAGAAGAAGTACCTGGAACCGGGGCTGAAAGGCGAGAAGGTCGGCGCCCTCGGGATCACCGAGCCCGGCGCCGGCTCCGACGTCGCCGGGATCCGCACCACCGCGATCCGCGACGGCGACGAATACGTGATCAACGGCTCCAAGACCTTCATCACCAATGGCCCGCGGGCGGACTTCATCGTCCTCGTCTGCAAGACCGACCCCGAGGAGCGCCACGCCGGCATCACCCTTTTCGTCGTCGACCTGCGCGACGAGAACGGCGAGAAGGTCCCCGGCTTCACCGTCTCCGCCGAGCTGGAGAAGATGGGGATGCACGCCTCCGACACCGGCGAACTGGCCTTCGACGACGTCCGCGTCCCGGCCGACGCCGTGCTCGGCGAGGTCGGCAAGGGCTTCTACCACATCGCCTGGGAGCTCCAGGGCGAGCGGCTGGTCGCCGCCGCCGGTTCCCACGCCGGCTGTGAACGGATGATCGAGCGGACCCTCGAGTACGCGAAGGAGCGCGAAGCCTTCGGGCGGTCGATCGGCAAGTTCCAGGCGATCCGCCACAAGTTCGCCGAGATGGCGACCAAGACCGAGGCGGCGAAGCAGTTCACCTACGCGACTGCCTGGCGCTTCGGCAACGGCGAGTACCCGGTGCGGGAGATCACCATGGCCAAGCTCTTCTCCTCGCGGATCGCCTGCGAGGTCGCCGACGACTGCATCCAAATCCTCGGCGGCTACGGCTACATGAAGGAGTACGAGATCGAGCGCGCCTACCGCGACGTGCGCCTCAACCGGATCGGTGCTGGCACCGACGAGGTTATGCTCGACGTGATCGGGCGCAGCTACGGGCTATAGGTCCGCGGTGTCGCACTCCGATCACGTCCGCTCGTACTACGAGGCCCTCAATACCGGCGACGCCGCGGCGGTCTCGGCGCACTTCGCCGACGACGCGACTCACTACTACACGCGCCTCGGCCCGCATGAGGGGGCGAAAGCGATCGGTGATCTCGCCGCCCTCGGCGTCTCGACGATCGACGCCCAGTGGTACGTCGAGAACCTGATCGAGGCCGACGGCGAAGTCGCGATCGAGTGGACGATGACCTGGCGCGATCCGCAGAGCGGCGAGCAGCGCCTCGACCGCGGCACCGAGTGGTTCCGCTTCCGCGACGGCAAGATTGCCGAGGTGCGCGCCTACCACCACGGCGGCAAGAAGAACCCGCAGGGCGACCTGCTCGGCTTCGACCACGAGGGTCGCGGCTACCGGATGCTCTCCGACTGGGAGGCACCGGCGTCAAAGGAGGGCGCGGCGTGACCGTGGTCAAGGACAGTGGCGTCCGCGCGACCCTGCCGCCGTTTGGCGAGGAGCACGAGGAGCTGCGCGAAACCGTCTCCCGCTTCGTCAGTAAGGAGATCGCCCCGAATGTCGACGAGTGGGAGGCGGCGCGGGAATTCCCGCGTGAGCTCTTCTCCCGCTGCGCCGAGCTCGGCTTCCTCGGCCTCAAGTTCCCCGAGGAGCTGGGCGGCCAGGGCGGCACCCACCTGCACGACGCGGTCTGGGTCGAGGAGCTGGCCCGCTCCGGCGGCTCCGGCGGCGTTGCCGCCGGCCTCAACGCCCACGCCTCGATCGCGATGCCGCCGATCTTCAAGTTCGGCACCGAGGAGCAGAAGCAGCGCTGGCTCCCCGCCGGAATCGCCGGCGAGAAGATCGGCGCTCTCGGGATCACCGAGCCCGGCGCCGGCTCCGACGTCGCCTCCCTCACCACCACGGCCGTGCGCCACGGCGACACCTACGTCGTCAATGGCGCCAAGACCTTCATCACCAACGGCGTCCGCGCCGACTTCCTCGTCTGCGCCTGCAAGACCAGCGAGGAGGGCGGCCACGGCGGCATCTCCTTCCTCGTCCTCGAGCGTGAGATGCCCGGTTATGAGGTCAGCCGCAAGCTGGAGAAGATGGGCTGGCACTCCTCCGACACCGGTGAAATCTCTTTCAGCGACGTCGAGGTCCCGGCCGAGAACCTGCTGGGCGAGGAAAACGGCGGCTTCAAACTGATCATGGCCAACTTCGCCTGGGAGCGGCTGCTGATGGCGATCGGCGCGGTCGGCGCGATGCAGCGCCTGATCGAGATCACCGTCGCCTACGCCCTCGAGCGCGAAGCCTTCGGCCGGCCGATCGGCAAGTTCCAGGCGATCCGCCACCAGGTGGCGGAGATGGCGACCCGCGCCGAAACCAACCGCGCCCTCACCTACAACGCGCTACGCCTCTTCCATGAAGGCCACGACTGCATCCAGGAGGTCTCGATGGCGAAGCTGATGACCCAGCGCGCCGTCCTCGAGATCGCCGATCAGTCCCTGCAGATCCACGGCGGCTACGGCTACATGCGCGAGTACGGAATCGAGCGCGCCGTCCGCGACGCGCGCCTCGGCCCGATCGGCGGCGGTACCGACGAGATCATGAAAGAGATCATCGGTAAAACGTTGGGTTTGTAGTACGCGTTCTTGTCCTCAAAGTTCGAGGAACGCTGAGGACCTCGAGGATGAGGATTGGACAACGATCAGAATCACTCGTACCATTACAGCACCATTGCCCTTCCGTAAGCCAGAGTTATATCCGCATAAAAATGCACGCGCGATTTAATGACATTCTGCCTTTTGGAGGAGAATTAAATGGTTTACGTCCTCTTGAATTCGCCTTTTTTCACAACTATGCGTTGAGGTGTTTGATGGGCTGCCGCTCCAGCGGAAAAATGCGAGCAGGGAATTGGGCGCCCAGTATCTATTTAGGTCCGCGAAGTGGCCCAAGACAGCGGACGTGAACGGAAAGCAAGGGGATGCCCCAACGCCAAGCTGGGAAACGAGCGCAGGTGAGCCGCACGGGCGGGCAGGCGCTGGCTTTGCTGGCGGCCCCGCTCAACGTCGAGATCCTCCGAGCGTTGGAGGAGGAACCACGGAATCTGCTTGACCTACGCCAAGCGGTAGGTTCGCCGCCGCAGAGCACGATGCGCGTATACACGCGAACACTCGCAGAGCTCGGCGTTCTCGCCCGGCAGCGGCGGAACGAATTTCCCGCCACGGCGGAGTACAGCCTCACAGCAGCGGGACAGGCGCTGATCGCTGTGGCCGACGTCTTGGAGGAATGGCTACAGGCAGCTCCTCACGGGCAGCTGACGATCGGCAGCGTCGCCGCGAAAAGTGCAACCAAGGCGCTGGTCGGTGGGTGGTCGGCCAACATCGTGCGGGCTTTGGCCGCACGGTCGCTCACCTTGACCGAACTGAACTTCCTGATCCCCAAAATCAGCTACCCGTCACTCGAGCGTCGATTGGGCGCGATGCGACTCGCCAACCTGATCGAGGCACAGCCCAGCAACGGTCGCGGCGTTCCCTACCAAGCAACCGAATGGCTCCATCGCGCGGTGCTCCCGCTGACCGCGGCAATTGCTTGGGAGCAACAGCATCTTCGCGAGCCGGAGGCAAAGATCGGTGGGATCGACGCCGAGGCCGCGTTCCTCCTGGCCATCCCTCTGATCAGCCTGGGATCGGATGTAACGGGAAAATGCCGGCTCTCGATGGAAGTCCGCAGTGGAACCGAACCGGCCTTCGCTGGTGTCGTCATCGGCGTCGAAGCGGGAAAGGTCACCTCCTGTTCCGCTCGTCTCAAGGGGCACGCGGAGGCTTCGGCATCGGGCACCCCTGGTGCCTGGATTCGCCAGCTCGCGGCAGCCACCGAACCTCATCTCGAGCTCGAGATGAGCGGCGATTCGGCGCTGGCGAGAGCAGTCGTCGAAGCGCTTCAGGCACTTTCCCCAGCGCAGCGCGCAGCTAGAGCGGGAGACAGAAGCAACTCCGCGGGAAGCTAGCAAGCTTCCATTTGCAGGGACAAATCGCTCAACGTCCAGTCAAGCGGACATGGCGAGCCTTAAATACCTCGACGTTCTTGCTTCCGAACGCCGAATGCCTTCATATAGACCCTGAGGTACTTCATTTTTTCTCCTATGAAGGTCCTTTAAAAGGGGGGGCGTTTCCCATAAAAAACGGCGCCCCCCCTTAATTCGTTCCGTCGGAACGCCGGGGTCATCTACTTCCACGATGGCGAGTAAGGCTCAGCGGCGGGGCCCGGCGTCGCACTCGTGCGACTTGCCCCACCCGGGGCCACCGTCGCAGAAGTCGTGGCCAGGGCCGCCATAGAGCTGGTCGGGCTGGGCGCCGCCGTATAGCCGATCGTCGCCCTCTTCGCCGTGGCAGCCGTCCTGGCCGGGACCCATGACGCAGACGTCGTCGCCGGGACCACCCCAGCAACCGTCGCTGCCGTCACCATGACGGCAGTAGTCGTTGCCGGGGCCGCCGACGCAGTCGCTGTTCTGCTGGCCGGTGATGCAAATGTCGTCGTTGCCACCACCCACACAGCGGTTGCGGCGGTTTCCACCGGGGTAGCAGGTGTCCCGCTCGCCGTTGCCGATGAACTTGTCGGAGCCGTCGCCCAGGTAGATCGTGAGCGACAGGGGCAGCGGGTCGGCCACCTTGACGAAGTCGCCGGAAGAGCCCATCTGGATCTCGATCGAGTCGGCGTCACGGGTGGAGCAGACAGCGACCCGGTGTCCCCGGGTGAACTGGCAGCCAGGCTGGTCGCGATGCGCCATCCGGCCCTCGACCACGATCTTGCTGCCCTTCGTGCTGAGGGTCAGGGTCGATCCGGAATCGGCGCCGTAGATGACGATGGTGCCGGCTGGCGTGGCAACGGTCGGCACCGCCAAGAGGGCGAGAACCGCGAGCACGACAACCACCAGCTTGCGGCTGGGGGTAGAAAGCATCCGGGGCATACTAAACATGTGCATCGGCTAACAAATCGAAAACCTGTAGCCAACAGGTGTTTGACCTGCAAATTGGAATGAAATCCTGATCTATTTACCGAGAGGCGCGGACACCGAAGACGGGATTGGCTGAAGTCAGGAAGCGGGAACCGCGGCTAGCTCGGTCGCGATCTGCTGCGCCCAGGCGCGGATCTCGTCCCAGTCGCGGCGGTCGCGGTACTCCTTTGGGACTCCGTCCGCCATCGCTCGCTCCATGAAGCCCTTTGGGTCGGCCGGGACGCAGCCGCCGAAGACGACGTGTGCCCGGCCTCCCATCTCTTCCACCTTCTCGCCCAGCTTTGGCGGCTCCATCCACTCGGGGTCGTCGTTTGCCGGGTCGCCGACCGGCCCCGAGCTGAAGACCCAGAAGGGCATCTGGCGCAGCACCTTGCGGTGCTTCTTGAGGAAGTGCTTCGCGTCGCCGCGCCAGCGCTTCCTATAGACAGCGCTGCCGAGGACGACGGCGTCGTAGGCCTCGAGGCTGCGCACATTCTCGGCTTGCTCCAGGCAGACGCTGAGTCCCTCCCGCCGCAGGGTGGCCGCGATGGTCTCGGCGATCTCGGCCGTGGAGCCGCGTTTGGAGCTGTAGGCGACGAGGACCGTCATCGGGTCGATTGTGCCTGACTGGACAGTCTGTCGCATCGTGAATTCGCCACAGAAGAAAGTGGGGGTATGTTCACCTGGCGATGAAGCAGCGAGTCAGCCTGATCACCCTCGGCGTCGCCGACCTCGAGCGATCGCGGCGCTTCTACGAGGCGCTTGGCTGGAGCACCAACGCGAAACCCGGCGACGACGTGGTCTTCTTCCAGGCCGGCGAGATGGTCGTCGCCCTCTGGGACCGGGCGCGGCTGGCTGAGGACAGCTGCGTCGAGGACAACGGTGGCTGGGGCGGGATGACGCTGGCGCTCAACTTCGGCTCCCCCGCCGAGGTCGACGCCGTGATCGAGGAGGCTCGCGCCGCCGGCGCGACGATCGGCCGCGAGCCTGCCGAGGCCTTCTGGGGCGGCTACACCGCCCTCTTCCTCGATCCCGACGGCCATCCCTGGGAGATTGCCCACAACCCGCACTGGACCGTGACCGAGGACGGCGGCGTCCGCCTGAACTGAAACCGACTGGCCAGTCAACCAGGACGGCACAATCCCGATAGCCTCCCGACCCGACTTTTCACCGATCGAAGGAGAGACGGAGTAATGGGACTTCTGGATGGCAAAGCCGCGATCGTCACCGGCTCGGCGCGCGGAATCGGGCGGGCCACCGCCGAACTGTTCATCAGCGAGGGCGCCAAGGTTCTGATCAACGACCTCGACGCCGACGTCGCCCAGCAGGCGGCCGACGAGATCGACGGCGAGACCGCGGTCTTCGCCGGCGACCTGACCAAAGAGGGCGCCGCAGACGACCTGGTCAAGGCCGCGAACGACGCCTTCGGCGCGGTCGACATCTGCGTCAACAACGCCGGCTACACCTGGGACGGCGTCGCCCACAAGATGAGCGACGAGCAGTTCCAGGCGATGCTCGACATCCACACGATCGTCCCCTTCCGGGTCGCCCGGGCGCTCGCCCCGACCTGGCGCGAGGCGGCCAAGGCCGAGCGCGCCGAGGGCAAAGAGGTCTTCCGCAAGATCGTCAACGTCTCCTCGACCTCGGGAATGATGGGCAACGCCGGCCAGGTCAACTACTCGGCCGCGAAGATGGGTGTCGTCGGCCTGACCAAAACCCTGGCCAAGGAGTGGGGCCAGTTCAAGATCAACGTCAACGCGGTCGCCTTCGGCTTCGTCGAAACCCGCCTCACCGCCGCCAAAGAGGCCGGCGAAGAGATGACTTCGCCGACCGGCGAGAAGATCGAGCTGGGGATCCCCGAGCAGATGCGCCAGATGGCCTCGGCGATCATCCCGCTCGGCCGCCCGGCGACCCCCGAGGAGGCCTCCGGCCCGGTGCTGTTCCTCTCCTCGCCGCTCGGCAATTACATGCACGGTCAGGTCCTCAACGTGACCGGCGGCATGTTCGGGGGGATGTACACCTGAGCTCCACGGCATCAGAGAGCAGGCCGAAGGTCCTCTACCTCGAGGTGGCGGACCGGATTTGGCCTGCTCTCACCCGCGCCGCCGGTCTGCACACCCGCGCCTACCGGGCGACGGGTGGGCGGATCGGCCAGCGGATCCCCGGCGTGCCGGGGAGCATGTGCCTGCTCGACCACGTCGGCGCCAAGAGCGGGGTCAAGCGCACCGCGCCGCTGCTCTACATCCGCGACGGTGAGGATGTCGTCCTCGTTGCCTCCAAAGGCGGCTACCCCAAGCACCCGGCCTGGCTCTACAACCTCAAAGCCAATCCGGACACCACCGTCCAGGTAGGCAAGGACCTGCTGCCGGTCCGCGCCCGGGTCGCCACCAAAGCGGAGCGGGACCGCCTCTGGCCACTGGCCGAAGAGGCCTGGCCCGGCTACCGCACCTACCAGAAGCGCAGCCAGGGGCGCGAAATACAGATGGTCGTCCTCGAGCCGCGCTAGCGGCCGCGGCTCACTTCGGCTTGCGCTCCTCGGCGACCGGGTCGCCAGCGTCCGTCTTGATCGCCTCCGGCGGCCACGGGCCGGCCCAGTTGTCGCGGGCGCCGTCGATCGTGATCGTCGTCCCGGAGAAGAAGTCGCCTGCGGGCGAAGCGAGATAGGCGACAAGCCAGGCCATCTCCTCGGGCCGGCCTGCCCGTCCGATCGGGATCGAGCGCTCGAGGTTGTCGACCACCACCTGCGGATACTTGGTCAGCAGCGTCTCGGTCGCGAACTGGCCGGCCGCCAGGGCGCAGGTCTTGATCCCGAACCGCGCCCACTCGACGGCCAGCGTCCGCATCATGTTCTCGACCGCGGCGCGGGCGGCGCCGGAGTGGACCATCCCCGGCATCCCGTTGTGGGGCGAGGGGGTGACGCTGAGGACCTTGCCGCCGCCCTGCGGGATGAAGGCCTTGGTCGCGGCGGCGTGGGTCATCAGCCAGGTCCCCATCACGTTGAGGTCGATCACCGTCTGGAAGCCTTTCGGGCTGATCGCCTCGGCCGGGCTGAGGAACTGCCCGCCGGCGTTGTTGACGAGGACGTCGAGGCGGCCGTGGCGCTCCAGCAGGCCGTCGAAGAAGCGCCCCACCGGCTCCTCCTCGCGGATGTCGACGGTCTCGTGCTCGAAGCTACCCGGCAGCGAGGCGGCCAGCTCGGCCGTCTCCGCCAGCGGCTCCTCACGCCTGCCGCAGGCGACGACGACGGCCCCGAGCCGCGCCAGCTCCAGGGCGGTTTGACGCCCGAGGCCGCTGCCGGCACCGCTGACCACGCAGACCTGGCCCTCGAGCAAGCCCTCGCGAAAGACCTGCGAACGGTCGCGTTCACTCATCGGGCGGCAGCCTATAGACAAGTAGAGCCGCGTAAATTGGCCTGCCAATGAGTATCTCCGTCGAACCCAAGCCCCTGCACGAGCCGCTGGCCGGCGGCACCCGCGGCGCCACCGTCACGGTCGAGCCGCTGATCGCCGGCCACGTCGACTTCGCCCGCGAGATGATGGTCGACCCCGGTGGCCGCCTGGTCACCGCCAAGCTGCTGAAGGCGCTGCTGATCGGCTCGGCGCCCAACGTGGTGCCGGTACCCGCGTTCCTGCTCCGCCACCCGAGCGCCGGAGCGATCCTCGTCGACACCGGCCTCCACCCCTCGATCGCCACCGATCCGCGGCAGAACTTCGGCACCCTGGCGAACCGCTCCGGCAAGCCGACCCTGGAGCCGGGCGAAGACGTCCCCTCGCAGCTGCGCAAACGTGGTCTCGATCCGGGCGAGGTCCCGATCGTGGTGATGACCCACCTGCACCTCGACCACTCCTCGGCGATCTCCGAGTTCCCCGCCTCGACCTTCGTCGTCAGCGAGACCGAGTGGCAGGCGGCCAGCGGCGGCGTCAACGCGCTGCTGAACGGCTACCGCCGGCCCCACTTCGACTACGCCTTCGACTACCGCACCATCGACTTCAATCGCGGCGAGATCGACTCCTACGCAACCTTCGGCCGCACCTTCGACCTCTTCGGCGACGGCTCGATCCACCTCGCCTACACCCCGGGCCACAGTCCTGGCCACATGTCGATCGTCTGCCGGCTCGAGGAGCGCGACTTCGTGATCGGCGGCGACACGATGTACCTGCGGGATCAGCTCGACGGCAGCCTGGCGATGCCACCGCGCCCCTATGACGCCCACAACTTCCGCCGCTCGCTGCAGGAGCTGCGTCTATTCCACAGTCAGTTCCCCGACGCGGTGATCACGCCAGGTCACGATCCCGACTTCTACGCGCAGCTCGGGCAACGCTACGAGTAGCGAGCCCCTCGTGCATCTCCCGCACCCGGGTGAAGATCTCCGTCGCGATCTCCATCTGGCGCTCTTTGCCGGGTGACTCCTCGACCGGGAAGGTGAGGGGCTCGCCGAACTGGACGGTGGTCTTCGGGAAGCGGAAGCGTTTCCACTGCCGGGCGCGCTCGGAGCCGTAGATCGCGACCGGGACGATCGGCGCCCCGGTTTCCAGGGCGATGCGGCCGATCCCCGGTTTCGGCTCCCCCAGCTGCTGCGAGCGGGAGCGGCCCCCCTCGGCGTAGATCAGCAGCATTTCCCCCTGCTCGACGAGGATGCGGGCGGTCTCGATCGCTTCCTCGTCGTGGTGGCCGCGGCGGATCGGGAAGACGCCGCCATGCTTGTAGATGTAGGTGAGGACCGGCGGGCCGAAGAGCTGGGATTTCGCCATGAAGCGGATCTTCCGCCGCAGGTAGACGCCGACGAAGAAGTGGTCCATCTGACTGAAGTGGTTGGGGGCGAGGACCAGCGGCCCGTCCTTGGGCACGTTCTCGACTCCGATCTGCCGCACCCGCCAGAGCAACAGCGTCGGCAGGGTGAGGATGATGCGGGCGAAGGTGTAGGTCCAGCCGACTCCCCTGCGCGCCGCCCGGTGGAACTGCTGGAAGTACTCGGCCGGGCGCGGGTCCTTGTAGACCTGCGGCTTCATCTCGCCCATCCGCGCGACCTCTCCACGGCTCGGCTCCAGTCGGCCAGCAGCTCGTCCCGCCGTGCCGCTTCCATCTGCGGCTCGTAGCGGTCGGCCTCGCGCCACATCTCCCCCACCTGCGTCAGCGACCAGGCCCCGGTCGCTACCCCGGCGAGGTAGGCGGCTCCGAGGGCGGTGGTCTCGGCGATCTCCGGCACGGAGACAGGTACACCGAGAACGTCGGCTTGGAACTGCATCAGCCAGCGATTGACGGTGGCGCCGCCGTCGGCCCGCAACAGCTCCAGCCGTTCGCCGCTCGCCGCTTCCTGGGCGCGCACCGCGTCGACCGTCTCATAGGCGATCGCCTCCAGCGCCGCCCGGGCCAGGTGGGCGCGGCCGCTGCCGCGGGTGAGACCGACGATCGTGCCCCGCGCGTAGGGGTCCCAGTAGGGCGAGCCGAGCCCGGTTAGCGCCGGGACGAAGTAGACGCCGTCGTTGCCGTCCAGCGAGGCGGCGAGCGCTTCCGTCTCCCCCGCCTCAGCGATCACCCCGAGGCCGTCGCGCAGCCACTGCACCGCCGCCCCGGTGACGAAGATCGAGGCCTCGAGCGCGTAGGTGACCTCGTCCCCCAGCCCCCAGGCGACGGTCGCCAGCAGGCCCTCGGGGGTCGCCGGCGGCTCGGCGCCGCTGTTGAGGAGGACGAAGCTGCCGGTGCCGTAGGTGTTCTTCGCCATCCCGGGGCGATGGCAGGCCTGGCCGAAGAGCGCCGCCTGCTGGTCGCCGGCCACCCCCGCGACCGGCACCTCGCCGCCGAACTCGGTGGTGGTGCCGAAGACGCAGCTGGAGGGGCGCGGTTGCGGCAGCCGCGCCGGGTCGACACCGAGCAGGTCGCAGAGCTCCTCGTCCCAGTCGAGCTTGCGAATGTCGAAGAGCATGGTCCGCGAGGCGTTCGTGTAGTCGGTGACGTGCTCGCCGGTCAGCTTGAAGATGAGCCAGGAGTCGATCGTGCCGAAGACGGCGCGCTCGGCTCCCTCGGCGTTGCGTAGCAGCCACTCGATCTTGGTCCCGGAGAAGTAGGGATCGATCGTCAGCCCGGTGCGCTCGCGGACCAGCGGCTCGTGGCCCGCCACGCGCAGTTCGTCGCAGCGACCGGCGGTGCGGCGGTCCTGCCAGACGAGGGCGGGGTGGATCGGCTCGCCGCTGTCGGGGTCCCAGGCGACGACGGTCTCGCGCTGGTTGGTGATCCCGATCGCATCGAGTTCGGATCCCTCGATCCCGGCGGCGGCGATCGCCTCGCCGGCGACCCGCCGCGTCACCTCCCAGATTTCGCTGGCGTCGTGCTCGACCCAGCCGGGCTGGGGAAAGTGCTGCTGGAACTCCGAGTAGGCGCGCCCGCCGACCGCCCCGTTCGAGTCGAACACGAGGCAGGTGGTGCCGGTCGTCCCCTGGTCGATGGCGAGGATCAACGCCGCAAGCCTATTTGCGAACGGTGCAGGTGCGGATCAAGGTGGAGGCGAGCTTGCGGCCGTCGGCGAAGGTCATCCCCACCCGCACGAAGGGGAAGACACCGATGGTGGCGCCAGACGGCGCCCCGCAGGAGGCGCTGAGGTAGCTGTGCTTGCGACCGCGGAAGACGTAGGTGCGGCGCAGGTTGAGGACGATCCGTTTCAGAAAGCCGAAGCGGTTGATGTTGGCGGGCAGCGCCGCGGTGAGGATCGTGCCGAAGGTGCCGCTGCCCTTGCGGATGCGGAAGACGAAGATGCGGCTGTTCGGGAAGGGATTGCCGCCATATACATTGGCGAGGATCGCTCGCTGGCCGTCTACCCGGGCGTTGAAAGCGAGGACCTTCCCATCGAGCGGGAAGGCGTCCTGTTCGGGAAAGGTGACGCCGGCGAGGTAGCGCCCTTCTCCGACCAACGCGTTGCCGCAGGCGGCCATCGCCTGCGCCGAGCTCGCCGACTCGATCTCCGAGCGCTCGCACAGCGGCAGCCCCCGCGTTTCGATCGTGCCACCGCGGTTGATCGCGATCGAGATGAACCGCAGCGCCGGCGGCCGCTCGCCGGACAGCGTCCGCACAGTGCCGTCGACCCGAACCGAGATCGGGGCGTTCGCCTGCCGCGGCAACTTGGTCGGCGCGATGCCGCCGGCGAACTTGACGAAGAGGTTCCCCCGCTCGATCAGCTCGGCGTGGGCGAGGGAGACGCAGAGGACAAGCGCGGATGCCAGCACCGCGAGTACCGACAGTCTTTTCGCCCTCCGTCCCATCCCTCCAGCTTATGAGGCTTGGCTGCGGGCTCGCGATAGGTAGACGCCGAGGAAGTCCCGCAGCTGACGTCCTCGGTGGAGGAAGCCCGCGAAGTTCCGCCCCGTGGCCCGGTGCTCGAGGTCCAGCTCGTACTCGCTCAGCCGGTAGCCGGCCCTGACGGCGTCGACGGTCATCCCGATCTCCATTCCATAGCCCTTGGCGAAGGGGAGCGCCGCGCGCAGGACCTCGGCGCGCATTGCCCGCTGGCCGGAGATCGGCGCTTTGGTCTCGGCGCCGCAGAGGCGGCGGATCGCCCAGTGGGCGAAGCCGAGGGCCAGGCCGAAGCCGCCGCCGACCCGGCGGCTGAAGGCCGCCACCGCGAGGTCGCACTCGCCCGCCCGCACCGCCGCGACCAGCGGCGCCAGCTGCGCCGCGGAGTCGCCGAGGTCGCCGTCGCAGAGCAGCACCAGGCCGGGCGGCGGCTCGACGCTCAGCGCCGCCTCGGCCGCGGCGGTGACGTTGCCGCCCTTGCCGTGCGGTTTGCCGCGGCTGACCACCTCGGCCCCGGCCGCCATCGCCGCCTCGGCGGTCTCGTCTTCGGAGGCGTCGTCGGCGACCCAGATCCGCGCCGCCGGGAAGACCCCGCGCAGTGCTCGCACCGTGGCGCCGATCCGGTCGGCCTCGTTGCGCGCGGCGACGATCGCCGCCAGCCCCTCGCCCCCTGCTGCCTGTTCGGGTCCCATCGTCGGGTTATTGTCCCCGGCCATGGCAGACATCGAGGCACACATCACCGGCAACGTCTGGAAAATCGAGGTCGCGGTCGGCGACGAGGTCTCTGACGGCGACACCGTCGTCATCCTCGAGTCGATGAAGATGGAGATTCCGGTCGAGGCCGAAGACGACGGCGTCGTCAAGGAGATCCGCTGCGAGGAGGGGCAGTCGGTCTCAGAAGGCGACGTCCTGGTCGTCCTGGAGTAGTGCTGTGGACGAGCTTGCGGGCGGGAAGCTCCTCCTCGATCGGCCAGCGGATGCGGTCTCCCGCCTGACGATCTCCAACCCCGAGCGGCGCAACGCCCTCGACCACGAGATCCTCGACGCGCTCGCCGAGGTCCTCCCCCAACTCGACCACGGCATCGACAGCCGCTGCGTCGTCATCACCGGCGCGCCGCCGATCTTCTCGGCCGGTTACGACATCGCCGGCATCCCCGAGCAGACTTTCGAGCGCGACGCCGAGGCGCTCGTCGCCCACCCCTTCCACGCGGCGATGGAAGCGATCTCCCGCCATCCCTGGCCGGTCCTCGCCGCGCTCAACGGCCACTGCCTCGGCGGCGGCCTCGAGCTGGCGATCACCTGCGACCTGCGGATCTGCGCCCGCGGCGCCAAGCTGGGGATGCCGCCGGCGAAACTGGGCTTGATCTACGGCCACACCGGGCTGCGCAAGTTCCTCGACACGATCGGCCTCGCCCACACCAAGGAGCTCTTCCTCACCGGCCGCAACCTCGACGCCGAGCGGGCCGAGCGGATCGGCCTCGTCACCGAAGTCGTCGAGGACGGCGAGGTGGCCGACGTCGCCCTCGCCCTGGCCGCGGCGATCGCCGCCAACGCGCCGCTCTCGATGCGCGGCAACAAACGCGCGATCGACCTGCTGAACGGCAACCCGGAACTGACCGAGCAGCAGGAGGCCGGGCTGGTCGCCCTGCGCGAATCGTGCTTCTCCTCGGAGGACTTCCGCGAGGGGATCCGTGCCTTCGCCGAGAAGCGCCGGCCGCAGTGGACCGGCCGGTGAGCGCCAGAGCGCGCAAAGCGCTGGCCGCCTCCGACCCGACGATGGCGGCGCTGATCGAGCGGGTCGGGAAGATCGACGTCGCCACCCGGCAGAAACGGCGCAGCGAGGAGCGCCCGCCCGATGCCTACGGGGCGCTGCTGCGGGCGATCGTCGGCCAGCAGCTCTCGACCAAAGCGGCGCGGACGATCTACCTGCGGGTGATCGACCTCTTCGACGGCTCCACCCCCTCGCCGGAGCAGCTGCTGGAAGCCCGCGAAGAGGACCTCCGCGCCGCCGGGCTCTCCGGCCGCAAGACCGAATACGTCCGCGACCTCGCCTCCCACGTCCTCAGCGGCGAGCTGGAGCTCGACCGGCTCGACGACCTCGGTGACGAGGAGGTGGTCGAGGAGATCGTCGCCGTCCGCGGCCTCGGCCAGTGGACCGCGGAGATGTTCCTGCTCTTCCACCTCGAACGGCCCGACATCCTCTCCGGCGGCGACCTCGGGATCCGCAAAGCGATCCAAATCGAGTACGGCCTGGAGAAGATGCCGCCGCCAACCCAGGTGCTGGAGATCGGCGAGCCCTGGCGGCCGCACCGCAGCCTCGCCTCGCTCTACCTCTGGGAGTCACTCGCGGCGGTGCCGTCGTGAGGCGCCGCTTCTGGCTTGGCATCGCCGCCGTCACCCTCGTCGCGCTGGGGTCTGTGGTTGCCGCGATGCTCGTCTACTCCGACGACCGCGATGACTTCGACCGGATGCAGCACGAGGAAGCGGTGCGAGCAGCGCATCAGGCCGAAGCGGTCGCCGCGATCTCGGTCGGAAAGCTCTCCACCGCAGCGGCCTTCGCCAGAACCCAGCGACGGGTCGACGGGCGCGAGTTCGAAGTCATCGGCCAAACCCTGGTCGGCGGCGGGGCGCTGGACGGAGCTGCCTACATCCCCCGGATCCCCGCGGCGAAGCGCGACGAGTACGAACGAACCATGAACCTCGAGATCCACGAACGGGGCTTGGGGCTGGCGATGCGCAGGGCGAAGCCAAGCGCCGAATACTTCCCGGTCACCTTCGGGACCACCGACGTGCAGGCCGAGCGACTGCGGGGCTTCGACCTCGGCTCGGACCCGCTGCGTGCCCGAGCCCTGCGCCGTGCCGCCGACACCGGACAGGCAGTGGCGACGCCCCTGGTCCCACTCCTGGTCGGAGGCACGGGAATCAACGTCTTCCGGCCGGTCTACCGCGACGGGGTCCCGCTGCAAAGCCCCGCCGAGCGCCGCCGGGCGCTGACCGGCTTCGTCGCCGGCAGCTTCCGAGTCAACAACGTCGCCGCCGCCGCCCTCGCCGTCCTCCCGGAAAACGTCGACCTGCAGCTGCAAATCGACGATCGGCTCGCCTACGGATCGGCAATGGATCCGGGAGATTCCGCCTCGGTCCCACTCAGAATCGCCGACCGAAGCTGGGTGCTGGCCGTCGAGAACCCAAATGGCCCCGGCCTCAGCCTCCCGATCGCCCTGGCGATTCTCGGGATCTCGCTGGCGGCGCTGCTCGGGGCGCTGATCGTCACCTGGAACCGGCGCGAACGGATGCAGGAGCTGGAGCGGCAGGCAAGCGAGGACGCGCTGACCGGGCTCGATAACCGGCGCCGCTTCGAGAAGGACCTGGCGAGGGCGATGGCCCACAGCCAGCGCGACCGCACCACCGGAGCGCTGCTGATCCTCGACATCGACGACTTCAAGCGCATCAACGACTCCCAGGGCCACCCGGCGGGCGATCGGCTGATCCAAGAGGTGGCTGGGGTCCTGCGGCGGCGGACCCGGCGCAGCGACAACCTGGCGCGCCGCGG
>DASTSW010000077.1:0-2939 GCA_035760445.1 Solirubrobacterales bacterium
TCATAGACGTGGGTGTAGATCTCGGTTGTGCTCAGGCTGGCGTGGCCGAGCAGGCGCTGGATGTAGCGGATATCCACGCCGGCCTCGATGAGCTGTGTCGCGGCGGTGTGGCGCAGCATGTGCGGTGTCACGGGTTGTGCGAGACCGGCGGCTCCAGCCGCTTTGGCGAGCCTCGACCGCATCGCGGCGGTGGTCAGCGGCTCGTAGCGGAGGTTGAAGAGGAGCTTCGAGTGGGAGAGGTCGAGATCGCTGCGCACCTGGAGATAGGCGCCGGTCAGATTCGTGATCCAGTCATTTGTCAGAAAGACCTGTCTCTCGCGCCGCCCCTTGCCGACCAGGCGGATTGCTCGACTGCTCAAGTCGATGTCCTGGCATCTGAAGCCGACCACCTCGTGGACCCGGACCCCGGTCGACACCATCAGCGCAACGGCAAGAAGGGTCGTTGACTCATGAGGCCTCTCGCGGAGCAAGTCAGGGTGAGCGCCGCCAGGGCCCAATCCAGCGATCCGCTCGAGGAAGGCGACCAGGCGATCGAGATTCTCGGCCGAAAGGACTCGCGGCAGCTTCCGTCCTCTTCCCGCCGCAAAGCTTGCGCCCAGCCACGGGTCGGTTCTGATCAGCCCCTGGCCATGAAGCCATCGGGAGAATCCCCTGAGGGCCGACGCTCGACGCCGCAGCGATGCCGGCGAGAGGGCTGCGGATCGCTGGCTCTCCAGAAAGTCGATTAGCGTCGACCTGCTCAGATCCTCGACCTTTGCCCCTGCCCCAGCAAATCCCTCGAAGCGGGCGAGGTCGCTCTGGTAGGCGCGGACTGTATGCGGGGATAGATCCCTGGTTGCGAGTAGCCAGCGGAGGTAGTCCTCTCGGGCCTGCTTGAGCTGCAATCTGCCTCCTCATGTTGCGAGCATCGAGAACTCGCGTGTCAATCGGAAGGGCGATGCTCTCCTTCGACTTGCGGGAGATCGCCTGCAGGGCGTAGTGCGGCTGAGAGGAGTCGAACCTCCACGGGTGTTTCCACCCACAAGGCCCTCAACCTTGCGCGTCTACCAGTTCCGCCACAGCCGCTCGAGGGCGAGGGATTCTAGATGTTTGCGTGCAGGGGAAGGTCGCAGGTTGCGGGCGTCCGGGGGAGGCGGTAGCCTGCGAACAAGTGTTCGAAGGCAATTTGCGCCTATTTGACCCGGCGGAGGAAATTGGAACGACGATGGAACTGGACCTGACCAAGAGGCAGAAGGAGATCTTCGACTTCATCGGCAAGTACGCGGCGAAGACGGGATACCCACCGACCGTGCGGGAGATCGGCAAAGCCGTGGGCCTGCACTCGTCCTCCACCGTCCATGCGCATCTGGCCAATCTCGAGAAGCTTGGCCTGGTCAGGCGCGATCCTTCGAAGCCGCGGGCAATCGAGCTGCTGTTCGACAAAGCCAAGCGGACGATCCGGCCCGAAAACGGCCTGCCGCTGGTCGGCCAGGTCGCCGCCGGCGCGCCGATTCTGGCCGAAGAGAACATCGAGGAGTACCTCGAGGTCCCCGACGTGATTGGTGGCGAGGATGGCGACTACATCCTCCAGATCCGCGGCGAAAGCATGAAGGACGCCGGCATCCTCGAAAGCGACTACGTGATCGTGCGTCCGAGCGACGACGCGATCGACGGCGAGATCGTCGTCGCCCTGATTGGCGAAGAGGCGACCGTCAAGCGGATCTTCCGCGAAAAGGACCACATCCGGCTCCAGCCCGAAAACGAGGAAATGGAGCCGATCATCACCACCGAGGCCCGGGTGCTGGGCAAAGTGGTGGGCGTCTTCCGCAAGGTCTAGGTCCCGGCGAGCCGCCGGGGCGTAGCTACGGCCAGCGCCCGGACTGGATCAGCTTCTTGTAGCGCCGCTGGCGCCGGCGGGCGTCCCACAGCAGCGCCGGTAGCAGCCGGATCGCGACCCGCGGGAAGAGGTTGACGAGCCGGAGCATCGGGCCACGCCAGCGAGGGACGATGAGGATCGGGCGGGGGCGCTCGGTCAGCTTGCCTACCTGGGCCGCGACCTCCTCGGCGGTGAGCAGGTGACCGGAGAAGGAGGCGGCGGAGTCGAGGTCGTCGAGCTTGTCCTCCAGCATCGGCGTCCAGATTCCGTCCGGGCATACCGCGGAGATCTGAACGTCCTTGGAGCCGGTGCGGCGTAGGTCGAAGAGGGTGCCGAGGGTGAACGCCATCGCCGCGTGCTTGCTGGCCGAGTACGCGACCTCGCCCGGGGCGGCGACGATCCCGGCCAGGGAGACGATGTTGACCACGTGGCCGCGGCCGGCGTTGCGCATCGGGCCGAGGGCGGCGATCGTGCCGTTCATCAGCCCGGTGACGTTGACGTCGAACATCAGCTGCCGCGTCTCGGAGCTCTGCTCCCACGGCGGTCCGGGGAAGAAGACGCCGGCGTTGTTGACCCAGAGGTCGAGTGAGCCGGTGCGGCCGATCGAATCTGCCAGCCCGCGGCAGGCGATCTCGTCGCGGACGTCGAGCGCCGACCCCCGCGCCTCGCCGCCCAGCTCGGCGGCGACCCGGTCGGCGGCGCCGGCATCGACGTCGGTGACGTGGACCCGGTAGCCGCGCTCGGCGAGCTCGATGGCGATCGCGCGGCCGAGGCCGCTGCCAGCGCCGGTTACCACCGCCGTTCGCATGCCCGCCACCATAGCCGCCAAACGCTTGGCCGGAGCAATTCAGCGAGCTACCATCGGGGGGCGGGCCGAGCGACCGCGGGGGGAGAGAAAACCCTTCGAGGAAAGTCCGGACACCACAGGGCAGGGCGGTGGGTTACGCCCACCCGGGGAAACCCGCGGGAAAGTGCCACAGAAATGACACGGCCGATGGCGCGGCCACACGTGAGTCGCGTACAGGCAAAGGTGAAATGGTGCGGTAAGAGCGCACCGGCGTCGCGGTGACGCGGCGGCCAGGCA
>DASTSW010000078.1:0-63707 GCA_035760445.1 Solirubrobacterales bacterium
CCAGATCGCCGTCCTGCCGCTGATCGCGATGTGCGACCGCTGGGACATCGGCGGCCTCTCGACCAACGTCCACTTCCAGACCGGCCGCTCGACGATCTTCATCTACGACGGCCACCCCGGCGGGGTCGGGATCACCAAGCGGGGCTACGAGGAGTTCGAGCGCCTGCTGGGCGACGCCGAGCGGCTGATCGCCGAGTGCCCCTGCGAGTCCGGCTGCCCCTCCTGCGTGCAGAGCCCGAAGTGCGGCAACCTCAACGAACCGCTGCACAAGGGGGGAGCGCTGGAGCTGATGGGGCTGATGCGGGGCGCGATCTAGCCCGGCCAGAGTTCCCGCAGGGCGAGGATCGCAAAGGCGTGGGACCAGGCCAGCGGGGTGGTCGAGCGGGCGACGCCGGTCTGGGCATCGACGCGCTCGGGCAGGTCGCCAGCGGGGGTGGCGCTGCGGCGCAGAGCCTGCATCAGCCGCAGCGCCTGTCGGCGCTCGCCGAGGGCCGCGAGCGACCAGGCGGTCCAAGCGGTCGGGGCAGACCAAGGGTCTTCGCCTCCCGGCCAGCCTTCGCCGGGGGTGATCCCATAGGGGGTGGCCTGTGAGACCAGGCGATCGAGGGTCGCCTGGGCCGCGGGGTAGAGGCGCGGCATGGAGAAGGGCCGGACCGCCCAGGCTGCCGCCGAATCCAGGCCAGAACCGGTCTCCGCCGGCGCTCGCACCAATCGAGTGGGCAGTTCGCCCCCATATAGGTGGTCAACTGACCTCTCGCCGCTGGCGATCGCGTTGCCGAGGTAATCGCCGGGCTCGCCCTCCCAGTAGTCGGCCCGGTCGCGCCAGGGGACGGGCTGGCCGCCCGCGAGGATGTGCGCCGCCCGCTTGGCGCTGCCGATGATCCCTGCGGCCTGGGATGCGGCGGCGACCCAGCCGATCGCGTCGCCTTGGGCAGGACGGCCTGGGACGGGACTGCCGTCGCCGTGGAACCGGGCGGCGTGCTTCAACCCCAGGCCGAGGAGGAAGCGGGTGACCCGTTCGGCTTCCGCCCGGTAGCCGGCGGCAGCGAAGGCGATCGCGACCGCCGAGGCGTCCCGCGGCCAGACGTAGGCCCAGCCGTCCCGAGCACCGGCGGTGACAGCGCCGTTGTGCCCGGTTAGGGCGTGGAGGGTGAGCAAAGAACGGTCGTACATCTGCCGTGCCCACTCGGGCGCGTTGGGGCCAAGCGGAGGAGCGTGAGCAAGCCAGCGACGATCGGCGGCCGCGGGCTCGGCGAGGGCTTTCGGGTCTCGGGTCACGAGCCCGCGGGGAGCGTTCACCCGCAGTTCCGTCTCAGCCGAGTCGCCCCCCGTGACGATCGCCAGCCTTTCGCCGCTCACCGCCTGCTCGATGGCGACCCGCGCCTCGCCGAACCGCGCGACCGTCCGCAACACGTTCGTGTCGGGCAGGTAGCTCTGCCGGACCGAGTCCGCCTCCCACATCGGTCTGATTGCGCCCCCGACCCGCACCCAGACCTGAATCCCCGTATCCGCCTCGACCGTCCCCGCCGCCTGCCGGTCGGCCGGGTTCTCGATCAGCGCCCGCCCCGCCGGCGCCGGCCGCAGGTCGACCACGTTCCCGTAGGCATCGACCGCCGCCGTCAACCCCCCGTCCCCGAGCACCGCCACGCCGAGAAACGGCGGCGGTAACCCAGGCAGCCCATCCGGCGTCCGCGGATCCGCCTCGTGCCCCCCCGAGACCAGCAATGCCCCCGCCGCCACGACGGCGACCAGCCCCACCGCTGCCCGAGCCCAGCCCATCGCCCCATGCAATCAGCCCCGGGACCCTGCCTCCCGCTAGCCTTCCCCTGCGCGCTCAACCCGCGCCCGAGGCCAGGTAGCTCAGTTGGTAGAGCACACGACTGAAAATCGTGGTGTCGCCGGTTCGAATCCGGCCCTGGCCACTGCTACCTGGGCCAGTATTTTGAGCGGCTCCAGCCGTTAGTAGACGGTTCGTAGACCGGGAGATCATCGGTGCCCACGACGCGGTACCCGTCCCCGTTGTTATCGATCACGATGGTGCCCTGGGAGCTACCGCTTACCCAGGGTATTTCGGCGCTCCAGGTGCAGTCGCAGGAACTCGTGGTGCCGAGGATTTCGAGCAGTAGGGGATCGTTCACAGACACGGTCCACGGGAAGCGGATGGGGCGGTAAGGACGTAGGCCGTCGGTTGATCTGGCACCGAGCGCCCCCTCCTCGGTTGAGTTCGAGTCAACAATCCGAGGAGGGTTCGCGTCGAGATCGACTTCTAGCGAGCGACCGGTGAACGCGTCGCCGCAAGGTTCGACGAATAGTCCTCCTGGAGATCGAGGCTGGCGACTGACGTGGAAATCGACTCGGGTCAGAGTCACCGGGCGACCGGTCTCGCCCTGAATTGCGACCTGGACCGGGTTGATATGGGCTTGCGCAGCACCCGGCTGCTGTTCGAGGATTTCCCATCGGGACTGACCGTTGGCGTTCATGACCGCTGCAAAGGACGAGCGGGGAACGTACTCGCCACCGCGACATCGCGTGGACAGGAGCTCGATCGAGTACGAGATGAGCTGCGGATCGTCTGAGCCAACAGAGTTCGCCAGCCTGGACCCCAAACCACCGGCGAAGGCGGTGGCCGCAGCCAGGACAACGGCACCGATTCCGGTCAGGATCCAGCCCCATCGTTTCTTACGTTGTTTTTTCGTGCTCCCGTCAGCCATCGACAATGCGCGAGCGTATCGGCCCGGTACCAAGAAAGTTCCTATAAGTTCGTCTGGTGGCGGCGGGAGAGGCCGGGCGGCAAGGAAAGCGAACTACCTTCGACCTACCGTGGTGGTCTCTGATTCCGCTGGTGGTGGTTGTGGCGCTGGCGCTCGGGGTTCTGTTGCATGGAGGAGCTTCCGAGGAGCCTGCGACCGACGCTGAGCTGACCATGCTCGACAAGGCGATCGCCCGCAGCGGCCTGGAACGTGTGATCGATACCGGCAGCGATGAAGTGACCGCGGCTTTGGCCTTGGAGCGGGAACTGGTGACCGCGGGCGACGATGGCACGGTGCGGGTCTGGGAGCGCTCGAGCGGTGAGTTGCTCGGCGAGACCAAGACGGAGGTGCCGATTGCAGCCTTCGCCGAGACCGAATCGTCCTCCCGTGTCTTGGCGGCGGTCGATCGCCGCGGCGGTGTGAAGCTACTCGACTTGACCGATCCTGGACGTCCGCGAGTCATCCCGCTTAGCGTGGCCCTTGCTTCCGGTGAGCGTCCCTTGACTGTCGCCTTTTCCCAGGATTCCGACGAGATCGTCACCCTTGGTACTCGGGGAGAAGTACTGCGGGTGAACGTGACCACGGGCGACGTGGTTTCGCGTTCGTCGCTGCGGAGCTATCGCGGTGAGCTTCCCTGGGGCGCCGAGGCGAACGAGCTCGAATTAACCGCCGCCAAGTTCGTTCCCGAAGTCTACGAAGACGATGAAGGGGTCCTGGTAGCAACGAAGGAGGGAGCGGTTGTAGACGTCGATCTCGGCAAGGGTCAGGGGAAGGCGATTCTGCGGGCGGGAGTTGCACCTGGTCGGATCCTCAGCCTCGACCGCGTTCCTTACGCGAACCCTGAGCTTGCGGTGGGAACCACCGAAGGGCTTGTGCTCGTCAACGAGGAATACGGAGACGAACCCCAGGTCACCCTCGGCGCGCCGGTGCCTGCCGTGACGGTGAGCGAAGAAGGTCTTCGCCAGGGGGGAAGTGAAGGCCTCCTGTTCGGTGAATTCTTTCAGCGTCCTCCCACCGGACCGGCGATCGTCCGCTTTGAACCTGGCCTCAACGGCACCGCCGTGATTCACCCAGCCGGACGTGTGAGCGTGCTCGGCTCTCCCGGCGTCGGGATCTCACGCGCGGAAACCACTACCACCCCAGTCATGGCCTTCGACGCCGAGGACCACTTGCTGACTGCAGAAGGCTACGACGCCAACCACATCGAAAAGATCCAGGCGCTTGAGCCACGGCCACGCTCATTGGAAGAAGATTTTCTTCAGGACGAAGTGGTCCAGGCCTACAGACCGGATCGGGACTGGTGGCCCAAAGCTAAGGACCCAGAAGCCCTGTACCTAGACGACCTTGCCGCCGATGAGCGATATGTCGTCGCCGCCGGCCAGGACCCGAAGGGAGACGCGGCGGTATTGGTCTGGGATGCCGAGAGCGGTGAGCCGCTCCATCACCTCTCCCTGGAGAGCGGTGGGGCAGCCTCCGACCCGGCCGGTGTCATTACCGAGGTGGCGCTTCTACCGAGGAGGCAGGAGATCGCTGCCTACTCGGCGGTCCAAGGGCTGGTGGCGATCTGGTCCACCGAGACCTGGGATTTGGAGGAGGCCATTCCCGTTGGCGCCGTCGGGGACATCTCGGTCTCACCTGACGAGTCGACCATAGTTGCGGTTGGGCTCGGCTCGGATGCCGAAGGCTATGTCGACTCCGACGATCGCACCGATCTCACGTTCGTCGATGTCGAGGCCGGTGAGGTAAAGGACCAGGTGAAGGCACGGGGCGTAACTGCCGTTACTTTCTCGCCCGATGGGTCAACGTTGGCGATGGCCGATCAGAGTGGCTTTCTCCGCTTGCGTTCCGCTGATGGTCGCGCACCCAACGGGCCGTTGTTGGATGTGGGCGGCGGAGCGGAAGCTGTTGCCTGGCGACCCGACGGCGAGCTGATCGCGGTCGCACTTGGCCAGAGCGGGGTGGTACTGGCGGATCCTGTGAGTGGCAGGGTCTCGGAACCGCTGCCCTACGAGCCGTTTGTTCCGACCGTGCAACTCGACTGGAGTGCGGATGGAAGTCTGCTCGCCGCACTGAGCGCGACGGCAGACGAAGAAGGGAACTTCGACCCTGGGCCCGCTTCGATCTGGACGCTTGACGCTGCGTCCTTGAACCGGCGGATGTGTGAGCTCTATCCCTGCCGGCAAGCGAAGGATGGGCGGCCGCTTGGGAGTCAACTCGGCGATGCCAGTGCGCTGGCGTCGGTCGACATGGTTTATCGAGAAGGAGGAGGGCTTTGGGCGGCCGACCTCAACGGTGAGAAGGCGCGAATCGGCTACGTCGAGGGTGAATACCCAAACCCCCCTGTTGCCTATGACTGGTCGAAGCGCGGCCTCGCCTGGTCTGCCCCCGGGCAGATTGCTGTCCTCCTCGCTGGTGAGAAGAAGCCCCGCTCGTGGACGTGCGCTTGCAGCGGCGTCGCCTGGGATGGAGGCCAAATTCTTTCTCTTGAACAGGGAGAAGGACGGCTGGTGCGGATCGGCCCCTACCGGGAGCGTCTACAGACGACGCAGACTCATGATCTGCCCCCTTATCTTCCAGGTCTGCTGGGTATCGTCAATGGGACGCCGATAGTCACTGCCTTTGAGAGCGAACCGAATCGGGGAACTCCAAGTGCCGTCTTTAAGATCAAAGCCGACGGGTCCGCAGTCGAGCTGACCGACAACGCGCACGGCAGTATCTACCAGCGCTGGCCAAGCTCCTCCCCTGGTTCACTTGCCTTCCTCGCCAGTCTTGCCGGGGGAGTGTGTTACTCCACCACTAATGTCGGCATCGTCTCGGATAGGGGAAACGGCGAGATCGGGCTTGACTTCCCGCCCTCGCCCCTGGACAGAGAGCGGACTTGGATCCGATCCCTCCAGGTGTCGGCCAGCGGCCGGGTCAGCGCCGCCGTCGCACCGATCGGCTGCGACGACGAGGGCTATCCAGAGGACGAGATTCCACCGGCTCAGCAGTATCTGCTCGATGGTGGGCGATGGCAGCCGACCGGAGTCAAAGGCTTCGATGTCCAGACGACTGCCGACGTTCAGCTGATCCAGGAATCACAGTCATACAGCGAGCCGGGCAAACTCTTCGTCGATGACGACGGAGTCAGATGGGAAGTCGCCCCCAAGGTTGAAGGCCTAGTGGCGCGGCCGTAAGGACCGCGGTACGGGCCTTTATCGTCCCTGCTGGCCAGGGGACGAAAGGGAACGGCATGTGCGAGCACAAGGACGCGAGTGAGTTCACTCAGAAGATCAACGAAGCGGTGCTGGGCGAACTGCCCTTCGACTACACCAAGGACTTCGAGGACGCGGCTCGTGGCTTCATCGCGCCGCTGAACAACAACGGCATTGCCACCACCGAGGACGGCGTTCCGGTTTACAACGGGGCGGCGCTGGACTTCGTCGAGGAGGGGGCGCCGGCGCCGCCGACCGTCAACCCGAGCCTCTGGCGCAACGCGCAGCTGATCAAGAAGGGCGGGCTGTTCAAGGTCTGCGACCGGCTCTACCAGGTGCGGGGGCAGGATCTCTCGAACCTGACGATCGTCGAGGGGGACACCGGCCTGATCGTGATGGATCCGCTGGTCTCGCCCGAGACGGCGAAGGCCGCGCTGGAGCTCTACTTCGAACACCGTCCGCGCAAAGAGGTGGTGGCGATGATCCACTCCCACAGCCACGTCGACCACTACGGCGGCGTCAAGGGCATCATCAGCGAAGAGGACGTGAAGGCCGGCAAGGTGCGGGTGATCGCCCCGGTCGGGTTCCTCGAGGCCGCCGTCTCCGAGAACGTGATGGCCGGCACCGCGATGAGCCGCCGGGCGATGTACCACACCGGCGTGCTGGTCCAGCCCGGGCCGAAGGGGCACGTCGGCGTCGGCCTCGGGATCAGCGTCTCGGCCGGCAAAGCGACCCTGATCCCGCCCACCGAGGAGATCACCGAGACCGGCCAGAAGCTGGAGATCGACGGGCTCACCTTCGAGTTCCTGCTCGCCCCCGACACCGAGGCGCCGGCGGAGATGCACTGGTTCATCGAGGAGCTGGGCGCGCTGACCGCGGCCGAGAACTGCTGCCACACCCTGCACAACACCTACACCCTGCGCGGCGCCCCGACCCGCGACCCGCAGGCCTGGTCGCAGTACCTGAACGAGACGATCGACCGCTGGGGCCACAGGGCCGAGGTCCTCTACGCGATGCACCACTGGCCGGTCTGGGGGACCGACGAGATCCTGCGCATGCTGCGCAACGGCCGCGACGCCTACCGCTTCATCAACGACCAGACCCTGCGGCTCGCCAACCACGGGTATACCCCGGTCGAGATCGCCGAGATGATCGAGTTCCCGCCGGAGCTGGCGCGCGAGTGGAGCCTGCGCGGCTACTACGGGACCGTCAACCACAACGTCAAGGCGACCTACGTCAAGTACCTCGGCTGGTTCGAAGGCAACCCCGCCCATCTGCACCGGCTGCCTCCCGAGGAGGCGGCGAAGCGCTACGTCGAGCTGATGGGCGGCGCCGACGAGGTGCTGGCGAAGGCGCGGGCGGCCTTCGAGGAGGGCGAGTACCGCTGGGTCGCCGAGGTGGTCAACCACGTCGTCTTCGCCGACCCCTCGAACCAGGAGGCCCGCCAGCTGCAGGCCGACACCCTGGAGCAGATGGGCTACCAGGCGGAGTCGGGCAGCTGGCGCGGCCACTACCTGACCGGTGCTCAGGAGCTGCGCCACGGCGTCCCCGACGTGCAGTTCCCCGGCACCGCCACCGCGGACACGGTGCGGGCGATGAGCCTGCAGCTGCTCTTCAACTACATGGCGATGCGGCTCAACGGCCCCGACGCCGCCGGCAGGCGGATCACCCTCAACGTCGTCTTCACCGACACCGGCGAGGAGGCGGTCCTGGAGCTGCGCAACGGCTCGCTCAACCACTCGCTCGGCCGCACCGACGCCGACGCCGACGCGACGGTGAGGCTGGCGCGGAAGGACCTCGACGCGGTGATCGTCGGCGAGACCGACCTGCTGACCGAGGCGAAGGAGGGGACGATCACGGTCGAGCCCGATGTTGGCCCGCTGGCCGAGTTGGTCGGATTACTCGACACTTTTAACATCTGGTTCAACATCGTCGAGCCATAAGGAGGAGTTGGAGATGGAGCGACACCGCATGCGCTGGGAGGACACCGCGGTCTACGCACTGGTCCTCGCTGGCATCTACCTGTTGCTCGGCGTTCTCTTCTTCTACGCGGGCAAGGAGAAGATCATCGACGGGCACGGCGCGCCGCCGCCGATCGAGAAGCAGTTCAGCGGCACCTTCCTCGACACGATCCCGGGGGTCGACGCCGCCTGGACGATCCTCGGCCTGCTGGAGCTCGGGATCTTTGCCGGCGCCACCGGGGTGCTGATCGGGCTGGTGCTGCTGATGCCCCCGTACCGAGGTCCGAACTGGATCAGCGATAGGGGGGCCGAGCGATGATCGAGCGGATCGAGGAGATGCCAGCGGGGGCGATCGGCCTCCGTGCCTCCGGCAAGCTGACCAAGGACGACTATGTCCAGGTGCTCGAGCCGGCGCTGAAGGAGGGGGTCGAGTCGGGCGAAATGCGGCTGGTCTTCGCGCTGCCCGACTTCGACGGCCTCGAGGCCGGGGCGATGATGGAGGACGTCGAGACCGGGTTGCGGACCTGGGTCCGCGATCACTCGGCCTGGAAGCGTTTCGCCTTCGTCACCGACGTCGAGTGGCTGGTCAAAGCGATGCGCGCCTTCGCCTGGCTCGCCCCCGGCGAGGTCCGCATCTTCGCGATGGCGGATCTGGAGGAGGCCAAGAGCTGGGTCGCGGGTTAGCGGTTCGCGCTCCTAGGTCCCAAGGGAGCGGTTGAACCGCGCATATCATCAGGACTATTGATTAGTCCGACGAAATTGAGCAAGAGTTTCGATGCTGCGTTCAATCGAGCTTGCAACCTTCCGGTTCGGTACTCCCGACACGTCCTGGTCGTGGCGGCCGCCATGGCCGTCGCTGCTGCAGCCGTGGGTTGGTCGGCGGCGGATCACATGTCGTATCGCTGGGGCGACTTCTACAGCCACGACTCGGAAAGCTTCGAGGCGGAAACCGCACTGGCGAAGGCGAAGCCCGATGGTGCACATGGAGCCCCGGATCTCGCGGTAATCGTGCGGGGGGCACCCCAGGGAGCAGGCGCTCGAATTGCGAAGAAGCTGAAGCGCAATCGGCTTGTCGCAGAAGTGGAGGACACCATCCTTGCCTCGAGGAACGGCAAGGCCAGTTACGTCATCGCCTGGCTGAAGCACAAGGAGCTGCAGGGAGTTGCGGCGGCCAGAGTGGCGGATGAACTCGCGGAACCGGGCGTCGTGGTCGGAGGGACTTCTCTGACCACCCTCGAGTTCAGGGAGCAGACCGCGGTTGACCTCAGACGCGCCCAGTTCATCGCCTTTCCACTCCTGCTGCTGCTCGGCCTATGGGTCTTCCGCGGGTTCGTTGCCGCTTTGGTGCCGGTGGCGCTGGGCGGTTTCGCACTGCTGACTGCGCTGGGAGCGTTCCGGCTCATCTCCGAGTTGGTCCCCTTGTCTGTCTTCTCCCTCGACCTTGCACTCGCCTTGGCTCTGGGGCTGGGAGTCGACTACAGCCTGCTGATGGTCTCGCGATTCAGGGAGAGCCTGGCCGGAGGCCGCACTGCCGAGGAGAGCGCTGTGAGGACGTTGCGCACCGCGGGCAGGACCATCGCCTTCAGCTCGGCCGCCATCGTCGCCTCCTTCGCCGCCCTTCTGGTCGTACCGATGCCGTTCGTTCGATCCATAGCCGTCGGTGGCGGACTGGTCGCCATGATCACCGGCCTCACCGCGGTTGTGCTCCTGCCTGCGCTGTTGGCAGTTTCAGGGCACCGGATCAACGCTCTTGCGCCCGCCTCCTGGCAGCGCTCTGTCAAGCGAGCCGCGCGATCGCGCGAACGTGGCCTCTGGTACCGGGTCGCGCAAATGGCGACCGGTCACCCGCTGGTAGTGGCCTCGTTGGCCGGGATGGCTCTTGTCCTTCTGGCGCTCCCGGCCTTCTCCCTGCGCTCCATTGGCCTGGACCAGACTTCGTTGCCCCCCTCGTCCGACGCTCGCAAATTTGCCGAAACCGCGCGGCAAGAATTTGAGAATCCCCTTCTGGGTGAAATAGCCATCGCCGTACATGGCAACGAACAGCAGGTATTCGGCGTCTGGGGACGGGTGAACAACTTGGCGGAAAGAACCGGCCTTGGAATCCCGCTATCTGTGGGGTTCAAGCATTCCGGGGACCTATTTCAGATTCGGCTGAACCCAACGCATTCGGTGTTCTCCGGGGAATCTCAGCGGTTGGTGACTCAGCTGCGCCGCATCGATGCTCCCATCTCAGTTGCCGGTGAAACGGCGGCGTATATGGACTCCGTGACCATGCTCGAGAACCGCCTGCCTCTCGCGCTGGCGGTGGTAATCGCTTCGTCGATTCTGTTCGTTTTCTTTGCGACCGGATCGCTCGTCCTGGCGGTGAAGACGCTGATCATGAACGCCCTGTCCCTGGGCGCCGCCTTGGGACTGGTTGTCGTCATCTTTCAGGAGGGACGCCTCGAACAGGTCTTGGGCTATAGCTCCCAGGGCGCGATCATCGTGGCCCTCCCCCTGGTGATGGTGGCCGCGGCATCGGGATTGCTAACTGACTATGGCCTGTTCCTGCTGACGAGGATCAAAGAGGAAAGGGAGAAGGGATTCTCCGATCGCAAAGCCATCGCAATGGGGTTGGAGAGAACGGGTCGGGTCATCACCGCCGCGGCACTCCTCTTCGGCGTCGCGGTGGGTGCGTTTGCGACCTCTGGCCTCCTGCTCCTGAAGGTGTCGTCGATCGCGATAGTCCTCACGGTGCTGCTTGATGCGTTCGTGGTCAGGCCGCTATTGGTTCCAAGCCTGATGACGATCCTCGGCAGATGGAACTGGTGGCCTCGAAAGATGCCAGAGGAAGCCGTGGTTCAAAAGGCCATGAAAGGTATTAGACTAAAAAGTCCTGAGTAAACTTCGCGGCAAGGGGAATGAAGATGAAACGCACGAAATATCTTGGAGCGTCGGCAGCATTGGTGATAGCCATGCTGGTGCTTGTCTCCAGCGTCTCAGCCACCTCGATCACGAAAACCACAGGCGGCGCAGCTTCTACACCGACGTTTCACGTCGTCAACGAGGGGGGCCATATCACCCTCGCAAATCCAATCGCCAATGTTTCATGCTCTGTGACACTGCAAGGCACGATCGAAGGTCATGGCAGCGGGATTGCCGCCAGCGGCAAACTCAGCACCCTCAATATCACCGGCTGCACAAACAGCTGGCATGTGACATCGATCAACAACGGCTCGCTGTCGGTGAATTACATCAGCGGCCATAACGGTGCGGCCGTATCGACCGGAGCGAGGATCGACGCGACACGACTCGGTGTTACATGCGTGTACATCACCAGCAATACCAGCCTTGGAACGGTGACGGGTGGGTCTCCGGCAACAGGGGCACTAGCAGCATCTATTCCGATCAGCACCACGGAAAGCAGCGGCCTCTGCGGTACCGGCAACGCCAAACTGGAAGGTAGTGCCGTAGGAACAGGATCGGCGTACGTCGCGCCTTGATATCCAGACCAGGCCTGAATCCTGAGGTCAAACGGGGGTCGAGGCCGTCAGGCCTCGACCCTCAGGCTTTGACTGCTGTCACCGGCCGCGTAGCCGCATCGCCAGGCCGGCGAGGATGTAGGCGATCGCGATGAGCAGCAGGGCGAACTTGGCGGTCGCGAAAACGGTCGCGGTGACGGGCGCCCAGGATCCCGCGTCGCCGAGGCTGAGGAGCAGGCAGGCGTTCTCGATCGCGTCGCAGCCGGCGGCGATCCCTCCGGCGGGTACGGCGAGCGCGCCTATCACCACCAGGCGGCTCCACCCGCGTGAGCGGGCGAGGTCTCGCGTCGCGGCCGCGGCAAGGACCAGGAAGGCGCCGTAGGCGAGCATGAACCCGTAGTCGATCCAGAGCTGCTGCCGGGCGGCGTCGCGTCCGTCCTCGCCCCATTCGTCCTGGATCTCCTGGGAGCGATCGGCCGATCCCGCCAGCTCGAAGGAGACGATGCCGGGACCGGTCTCGGTCATCCGATCTTCGGCCGGCTTCATCGCCGCCAGCAGCGCCACCACGGCGACCGCCAGGAGGACCAGCGCCCGCGCCCGAGTCATCGGCTCAGGAAGCCAGCCCGGCGCGCTCGCGCCGCGCCAGCCACCAGTCGACGACGTAGCCGCCGAACGGCAGGACCGCGCCGACCAGGATCCAGACGGTCTGCTTGCCGGTCCAGCCGGCGCTCTCGCGCAGGTTCAGGGCCATCACCACGTAGGCGATGAAGAGCACGCCGTGGATCGGGCCGAGGATTTTGACCCCGATCTCGCTGCCACCGGTGTTTTTGATCGCCGAGGCGACGAGCAACATCAAGAAGGTGGTCGCCTCGATCAGGGCGACGCGGCGGAATCTCTCGATCGTCACGGCCGGAAGCCTATGGGGCAAAGGCGGGGGCCGCTCAGCCGCCGCCGGCCGAGAAGTGCTGGTAGTCCTTCGGCCAGGACCAGTTGCCGCCCCAGGCCCAGCCGTTCGCGGCGAAGGCAGCGACGACCGGGCCCTGGCGGTGGATCAGCCCCGGCGCCCGCCGCGAGCGGTCGGCGAAGGGCGCGCCGGCTGGCGGCGAGACGTAACCGTCGCCGGTGACGTAGGGGTTCTCGATCGGGTTGACGTCGATCGCGTGGCCGTAGGCGTGTTCGGACCAGCGGCTGGTGCCGGCGACGAACCGGCAGTTGAATGCGGAGGTGTTGTCGGCGGCCATGCTGCGGTGGTCGTCGGCGCCGTAGGCGTCGACCAGCCGCATGCGGCGGATCGGGAAGCGAAGCTCGAACAGCTCCCGCATGTCCGCAGCAACGGCTGGGCCGAGTCGCGGTGGACGACGAGGCGGCCGCGGTGGACCTCGCCGTCGAACCCCCAGTGCGTCACCCGCAACAACCGCAGGCGATCGAACCCGATCGGGCAGCCACGGTGCCAGGAGACGCCGGTCATCCGCTCCCGCAGCTGTGGCCCGATCGGCTCAGCGCTGCCGTGGAAGGCGGGCGCGGCGAGGGCGAAGAAGGCGAAGCCGAGCGCCGTCTCGCGCAGCCGTAGCGAGGGAAGCTTCACGCCGCCATACTGGCACTTAGCGGATGGAACCGGAGACGCATTACGCCGACTCGGACGGCGTCAGCATCGCCTACCAGGTGTACGGGGACGGCCCCGTCGACTTCGTCCTCGTGCCCGGCTTCGTCTCCCACGTCGAGCTGCTGACCGAGGACCCGACCACCGCCCGCTTCTTCCGCCGCCTCACGGCTTTCTCGCGGCTGCTCGTCTTCGACAAGCGCGGCCAGGGCCTCTCCGACCGGCCGGGCCGGCCGGCGACCCTGGAGGAGTCGATGGACGACCTGCGGGCGGTGATCGAGGCCGCCGGCTTCGAGCGCCCCGCCGTCCTCGGCATCTCCGAGGGCGGGCCGATGTCGACCCTGTACGCGGCCACCTACCCGGACGAGGTCTCGGCTCTGATTCTCTTCGGGACCTTCGCCCGGATGGTGGAAACGGAGGGCTTCCCGCACGGGATCAGCGACGAGCAGCTGGACAAATGGGGGTCGGTGGTGCGCCGCGACTGGGGCGGCCCCGTCGCGCTGGACATCTGGGCGCCGAGCCGGCTTGGCGATCGCGAGTTCGAACGCTGGTGGGCGAAGCTACTGCGGCAGGGGACGAGCCCGGCCGGGGCGATTGCCCTGATGGATCTCTACCGGGAGATGGACGTGCGCTCGATCCTGCCGGCGATCGACGTCCCGACCCTTGTCCTGCACCGCGAGGGCGACCGGATGATCTCGGTCGACCAGGGCCGCTACCTGGCCGAGAGCATTCCCGGCGCCCGCCTGGTCGAGCTGCCCGGCACCGACCACCTCCCGTTCGCCGGCGACCTCGACGCGCTGCTGGGCGAGGTGGAGGAGTTCCTCGTCGGTGGCCGCGAGGCGACCGAGTCCGAACGGGCGCTGGCGACGATCCTCTTCACCGACATCGTCGGCTCGACCGCGAAGGCGGCCGAGCTCGGCGACCTCGGCTGGAGGCAGCTGCTCGAGCGACACGACGCCGCGGTCCGCCACCAGCTCTCCCTGCACCGCGGCCGCGAGGTGAAGACGATGGGCGACGGCTTCCTCGCCACCTTCGACGGCCCGGCGCGAGCGATCCGCTGCGCCTCGGCGGTGCGGGAGGAGGTCGCCGGCCTCGGGATCGAGGTGCGGGCCGGGATCCACACCGGCGAGGTCGAGCTGATCGGCGACGACGTCGGCGGCATGGCGGTCAACATCGGCGCCCGCATCGGCGCCCTCGCGGGCGCCGGTGAGGTGCTGGTCTCCAGCACCGTGCGAGAGCTGGTCGTCGGCTCGGGTCTCGAGTTCGAGGAACGCGGGGTGGAGGAGCTGAAGGGCGCGCCCGGCGAGTGGCGACTCTTCGCGATCGACTCGCCGCCGACTTAACGAGAAATTGTGAATTGGGCGTGTTTTGTTACAGACAAGGCATTACACTCGTCATCATGGAGGCGGTGGCCAGAGAAGCGTGGACCGACGAGCGGCTTGACGACCTGAAGGATCAGATGGTCGTCGGCTTCGGACGGGTCGACGCCGAGCTCCGCGATCTGCGCCGAACGATGTTTCAGGGGTTCATCGCCCTGACGACCGTGATCGTCACCTGCTTCTTCGGCCTCGCCGGCCTGATGATCCTCTAGCCCCGCGCCGCGGTCTACGCCGTCGCGGCAGCCGGCTTCAGCTCTCCCTTCACCGCGGTGGAGTCCTTGTGCGCGAAACGCCGCAGCAGGGGTCGCTCGACCAGATGGAAGGAGGCAGCGGCGAGCGCCAAGGAGAGGGCGACCTTGAGGCAGTCGGACCAGAGTTTGTGCGTCTGCACCCAGGCCGACTGGTCCAGGACGATGAACACGGGCAGGTGCCAGAGGTAGAGCGAGTAGGAAACCCGCCCCAGCCAGACCACCGGTGGCAGGCGAAGGATCGCGGTCCAGGCCCCGCCGCCGACCACGACGCCTCCGATCAGAACGCCGCAGGCGAGCATGACCAGCGGGGAGACCACCCAGAGCGAGAAGGTCAGGTGATCGGAGAACGACGTCATCACCCTGGCGGTCAGCAGGATCATCGCCGGCAGCGACAGCCATCCCAGCCAGCGGGCCCAATGCGGGATCGCGATGCGTCCGTCCCTGGTCAGCGCCATCGCCAGACCGGAGCCGATCAGGAGCCCGAAGACATGCGAGTAGGTGGCGTTGATCAGGGTGCCCGGTTCGACGGCGCCGCTCAGCCAGAGCCAGTTGCGAAGCGCGATGTCCAGCGCGCCCAGAGCCACCAGCGCGATCGCCCCGTGATTCCTGTTGAGCCGGGGCGCCAGGAGGATGACCACCGGGGCCCAGAGGATGTAGTACTGCTCCTCGATGCCCAGCGACCAGAGGTGGATGTAGGAGCCGATCCATTCCTGTGACCAGTTCGCGACGAAGCCGGCGGCCCACAGCGAGCCGACCAGATTTGCCTTCAGCAAGCCATCCCCGGGGTCGTGGATCCAGGTGATGAGGTCGACGATGATCAGCATCGCGAAGAGGGCGGGCAGGAGCCGCCAGGCACGCCGCCGGTAGAACGCGAGCAGGTCGATCTTCCCGCGCCGGTCGTACTCCCGCAGCAGCAGGTGCGTGATCAGGAAGCCAGAGAGGACGAAGAAGAGATCGACCCCGACGCCGCCGCTGACGAAGAGCGAGAGCCCGAGGTGGCCGAAGAGGACGGCCGCGATTGCCCAGGCTCGCAGTCCGTCGAGCTCGGGCAGTCGGTGACCGCCGGGACGGATCGTCGTCGTTTCGTTCGCCGCCATAAAGGCACGCAGAGCACCCCGCTGGAGGTCTCCCGCGCCGGCAAGGCTACCTCAGCATTTCCGCCCTTTCGGCGCGTCCGCCCCCGTCTCTACCTTGGTTTGACTGTGACCGAGCAGACGCAGATCGAGGCGCTGGCGGAAACCAACGGGGCCGCGAACGCACCGGAGGCGCCGGCTGCCCGGGTCCCCCTCGGCGAGCTCGAGGACGGCCAGCGGGTCGGCGGCGTCTACGCGGTGCGCGAGCGTGAGTTGCGGCGCAAGCGCAATGGTGATCCATGGCTGCGGCTCTCGGTCGGCGACGCCACCGGCACCGCCGAGGCGGTCTGCTGGGAGGGGGCGGAGGAGCTTTACGCCCTCTGCTGTACCGGCACCGCGGTCTACATCGCCGGCGCCTTCGAAGTCAGCGACCGCTGGGGGGCGAAGATCAAGATCTCCTCTGTGCGCGAGGCCGAGCCCCACGAGTACGAGTCGGCGGACCTGGCGGCCGAGTCGGACGTCTCCCTCGACCAGCTGGAGGGCGAACTGCGCGAACTTCTGGCCACGGTCCAGGACCCTCAGCTACAGCAGCTGCTCGACCATTTCTTTGGCGCGGATTCCGAGACCTGGCAGCGCTTCAGCGTCGCGCCGGCGGCCAAGACCTATCACCAGGCCTATCGGCACGGGTTGCTCGAGCACACCCTCTCGGTCGCCCAGGCGGTCTCCGCCGCGGCCAACTTCTTCCCCGGGATCGACCGCGACGTCGCCGTCACCGGCGCCCTCCTGCACGACATCGGCAAGTGCGTCGCCTACAACGACGACCCGCTGGCGATCGACCTCACCGACGCCGGCCGCCTGCAGGGGGAGATCCCGCTCGGCTACTACACCGTGCGCCGGGCGATCGAGGACCTGCCGGGCTTCGATCCCCACCTCGCCCAGTGCGTCCTCCACATCATCCTCAGCCACCACGGCTCGCTCGAGCACGGCTCGCCGGTCGTCCCCGCGACCCGCGAGGCCGTCCTCGTCCACATGATCGACAACCTCGGTGGCCGCCTCGGCAGCTTCGACCGCCTCGAGCGCCAGCTCCCCGCCGGCGAGTCCTGGTCGGGCTTCGACCGGGCTTTGTCCGGCTCAGCCTTTTTTGCTCAGCGCGCCGCCTGAAGACTAAGCATTGTGTAGACAATCAGTTACGCTATGCTCATGGCGGTGATGATGAGCCCGAGGGAAAAGTGGACCGACGAGCGGCTCGACGACCTGAGCGCGAAGGTCGACCGCGGATTCTTGGACGTCAAGGCCGAGATGAGAGGGCGTTTCAACCAACTCGAGACGCGCATGGATGATCAGTTTGCGCAGGTGAACGATCGGTTCGATCGCATGCAGCAAACGCTGATCGGAGGCTTCGCGGTGTTGATCGCTGCCCTGATTGGCGCGATGGCGACCCTGGTCGGGATCGCGATCCTCTAGTCGCTACTGAAACCGTTCGCTGCAGCGCTGGATCTTGTTGACGTTCTGGTTCGCCCGCTTGATGCAGTCGATCAGCTTGTTCGGGTTGCCATGTTTTTCCGAGGCCCGTAGCGACCGCTTGATTTCGCGCTCGACCTGGCGGTTGACGTCTTCGATCTGGCCGCTGATGTCGTTGAAGCCGCTGTCCTGAAACGACTTCTGAATGCTCTGGTTCGTTTCCCGGCTGATGTCTCCGGCCGTGTCCAGAGTGGGCCTGACGAAGAAGAAATAGACCGCCGCGAGGATTCCGACGGTCACCAAAAGCCGGATAATGCCCGCGCTTAGGTTGCCGAAGAGGTTTCGGAGGATGTCCATGCGCTGCGCGGAGACTATCCTGCCGGGCAGTGGCGAAGGACACCGAGAAGCTGATCCGACAGCTCTCGCTGATCTCGTTCCTGATGGCGCAGGGGAGGCCGGTTTCGGCCCTCGAGATCAAGCGTGAGGTAGAGGGCTATAGCGACATGAACGACGACGCCTTCGCGCGCCGTTTTTACGCCGATCGCGCCGAGCTGGAGAGCCTTGGCATCCAGCTAGGGGTGGAGAAGCCGGGCGAGGGCTTCTTCGAGGCCGAGCTCTACTCGCTGCCGCCGGAGAACTTCTACCTCGAACCGATCCGCTTCTCCGACGACGAGCTGGCGGCGCTGTCGACGGCGCTGATGCTGCTCACCGACGGCGGTTTCGCCTACGCCGAGCCGCTGCGGCTGGCGCTACAGCAGGTTGCCTGGGGCCATCCGAACCCGCTCAAGGAGGGCGAGCGCGCGCCGGTCGAGATGGCGATGACCGCCTCCGCCGGCGGCCGCGATCTCTCCCAGCGCCTCTCCAAGATCGAGACCGCGATCAGTCGCCGGAAGACGATCGAGTTCACCTACTACACGATGGAGCGGGGCGAGACCGAGAAGCGCAAGGTCGACCCCTTCCACCTGGTCTTCCGCGGCGGGCAGTTCTATTTGATCGGCCACTCGCACGAGCGCGACGCGGTCCGGGTCTTCCGCCTCTCCCGCATCCAGGGCAAGGTCGGTTACGCCTCCAAGGCCGAGCACGACTTCTCCCCGCCCGAGGACTTCGACCGCCGCGACTACGGCAGCCGCGCCGACTGGCAGTTGGGGGAGATCAAGGGCACGGCGAAGATCTTCATCCGCGAGCGGATCGCCTGGCTGATCGAGCGCGACTTCGGCACCTACGGCGAGCTACGCAACGCGAAAAAGTCAGACGGCGCCCCCGGCAAGGGCCGCGTCTTCGAGACCGGCTACGCCTCCGAGCGCGAGCTGATCGCCTGGGTCCTCCGCTGGCGCCAGAACGCCGAGGTGCTCGCCCCCGACGACCTCCGCGAGGAGGCCGAGAGCCGTCGCGGCCTGCTGTTGCAGCGCCACGAGAACGGGTTCAAGCCGGCCAAGGTGGTCGACCGGCCGCTCGACGAGCAGCCGAAACGGGGCCGCTCCAACGGCCGCGGCGAGGCGGCGATTCGGCCTGAGCGCTTCGCCCGGCTGGTCACCCTCGCCGGCCTCTTGATCGAAGCGGCGAAAAAGGGCGAGCGGCTGCAGGTCGCCGACCTGCGCGAGCGCCTGGAGCTGACCGAAGACGAGCTGCGCGAGGACGTCGAGCTGCTCAACGTGGTCAACTTCGGCGGTGGCACCTACGTTCTCTACGCCGAAATCCTCGGCGACGAGATCGAGGTCGACTCGCAGCCCTACGGCGACAACTTCGCCCGCCCGGCCCGTTTGCTGCCGCTGGAGGCGAAGGCACTGGTCGCGGCAATCGACCTCTTCGGCGATCACCTGCCGCAGTCGAACCTGCAGACCGCGCGCGACAAAATCGTCAAGGCGCTCGGCCACGACCCCTCCGAGGAGGGCCTGGAGATCGCCTCCGCCGGTGGTGGCGACGCCGAGGTCGCCCGCCTGGTCAACCAGGCGATCGCCGAGAGCCGGGTGCTCGAGCTCAGCTACTACAAGGAGAACGAGGACCAGTTCACCGAGCGGCGGGTCGAGCCCTACCGGCTGGAGAACGGCAAAGAGGGCTGGTACGTCGAGGTCTACGACCTGACCAAAGAGGGCGTTCGCCACTTCAAGCTCGACCGGGTCAAGGAGGCAAACCTCTCCGAGGAGAAGTTCGAGCCGCGCCCCGAAGTCGAGGAGTTCGCCGGGGTCGAGGGCTGGATGACCCACGGCGAGGTGCCGACCGCAGAGGTCGCCCGGGTCTGGGTCTCGCCTGAGCGGGCGCGCTGGCTGCGCGAGGAGCGGACCGTGGTCGAGGAGCTGGCCGACGGCGCCGTCGTCGTCGAGCTTCCCTATGCGGGCAAGCCCTGGCTGGTGCGGGAGATCCTCCGCGGCGCCGGCGACTTGGTCGTGCTCGAGCCGCCCGACGCGCGCGAGGCGATCGCCAAAGAGGTCGAGGCCGCCTCCAACTGACCGAGGCGCCTGGTCATCCCGAGGTCCTGAAGATCATCGCCCCGAACCCGGGGCCGATGACGCTGGAAGGGACCAACACCTACCTCTTCGGCTCCGACCCATGTGTGGTGATCGACCCCGGGTCGGACGACCCGGGCCACCTCGATGCGATCCGCGCCGCCGCGGCCGAGCGCGGCGGCATCGGCCTCGTCCTCCTCACCCACTCCCACGGCGACCACACCACCGGGGCAGATCAGCTCGGTGCCGAGGTCGTCCTGCCGGCCGGCGGCGAGGAGCACTTCGCCCTCCGTGCCCTCGCCACCCCCGGTCACGCCGAGGATCACGTCTGCTTCCTGAGTGAAACCGGCGTCTGCTTCAGCGGCGACCTCGTCCTCGGCCTCGGCTCGACGATCGTCCCGCCCGGCGGCAACTCGCTCGCCGCCTTCATGGACTCGCTGGCGCTGCTGCAGGAGCAGGCGATCGAGCTGATCGCTCCGGGCCACGGCCCCTGGGTCACCGAGCCCGCCGCCAAGCTGGCCGAATACGTCGAGCACCGGCAGATGCGCGAGCGCCGGCTCCTCGCCGCCCTGGAGGAGGGGGAGCGCTCCCGGGCGGAGCTGCTCGCCACCGTCTGGGACGACATCCCGATGGAGCTGCTGCCGATGGCGGCGATGGCGATGGAGGCCCACCTCGAAAAGCTCGAGGGCGAGGGCCGGTTGCCGGACGACCTGGAGGCTTAGCTGGAGCGCAGCTGGATTCGCGCGAGTGCCGCTCCGCAATCTTCCCCTTGGCACCAGTAACCGGAGAGCAGCGCCTTCGACCCGGTGACGATCAGGTTTCGGAGGCCTGATTCTGAGCGACCGAGACGGACCATCACCCGCCCTTGTCGGCCAAAGCCCCAGTCGAGCGAGCCGTCCGGCCGCAACCGCGTGAGCACCATCCCGGCGGAGCGGGAAGGGGTACGGCTGGAGCTGGTGGCAATGAGAACTCCACCTCGTGGATCGCTAGCCAGGACGCCGTACCCAAAGCCCGATCGCCGCAACCTGGCGACTCCCTGGCGTCCGAAACCCCGGTCGAGCGAGCCGTCCGGTCGCAGGCGCTTGACCCCCAACCCCTGGTCGATGCCGCGCAGGCCGACCGACAGCAGCAGGTTCCCGGAGCCGTCGAGCACGATCGAGCCGTCCACCCTCCTCTTCGGAATGCGCCGGGCTCCGTCTTCCCCGAAGCCGGGATCGAATTCGCCGTCGGCGCGGAGGTGGACCAGGGTGTCGTTCCCGGCCGAGAAGTAGAGGTCGTCACCGCTGCCCACGACGGGCTTGCCGATTTCCTCGTAACCGGGAAGGGTGAGGACGCCGTCTTCCGAGAAGGAACGGTCCGCTTCCCCCTCGGCGGTGAGGCGCCCGACGTAGGTCTCGAAACGCCCGTAGAGGTGGCTTTTGAACCAGTAGGTCGTGCCCGCTCTTTCGCCGGTGAGAACGATCCGGTCGCTCGAATCGACGGCGACCGAATGGACGAAGACCTGGATGGCGGTCCCTGGGGACGATTCGCTCGGGCTCTCCATGTAGACGGGGAGACCGAAGTTGGTGACGACGATCCCGTCGCCGCCACCGAAGCTCGGGTCGAGCCGGCCGTCGGGGGAATAGCGCCCGACCAGGGCACCCGAGAGAGCGGCCTGGTCGCCGCCGGGGTCGTGGTAATAGGTCGCGGCGACCACCAGCCGCCCGCGCGAATCGGCAGCGATCGACGTGATCCAGGACGACGACAGCTGGGGGGAGCCGGCGAAGCGGATGAAACCGTCGTTTCCGAAGCTGCGGTCGATCCGTCCCGAGGGGAGCAGCGCGACCAGCTGGCGTTCTCCGGCGACGACGATGCGCCCGCCGGGGAGCACCGCAGTTCCCAGGCCCTCCTGGATCCGGGACGGAAGCAGAACCTTTCCTTCGTTGCCGAAATGCGGATCGGGCCGCACCGCGCCTGGGCTGGCGGCGGCCCCGAGGCCCACGACCAGGACCCACACCGCGATCGCTCCCGCCAGCTTTCTCCCCATGCTGGCCCGAAACCGCATTGGTGAGAGAAGTTTCGCGGCGAGTCCTGGCTAGCTGGCCAAACGTGATACACAATCTGCATGGGACGGCGTCAAGCAGGCAACATGGGCAAGTACGCGCTGATCGGCGGCGCCGTCTCGGCGGGGCTGGTCAGCTCCGGCATCGCGATCCTCTGGCACCGCCTGGCGCGGCGGCCGCTGCCGCAAGTCGAGGGGACGATCGAGGTTCCCGAGCTGCGCGGCCGGGTGCGGGTGCGGCGTGATCGCTGGGGCGTGCCCCACATCGAGGCCGACGAGCGCGAGGACCTGTTCTTCGCCCAGGGCTACTGCCACGGCCAGGACCGGCTCTGGCAGCTGAACTTCTACCGGCGGGTGGTCGAGGGCCGGATCTCGGAGATGGCCGGCGAGGAGGGGCTGCCGGTCGACAAGCTGATGCGGACGCTGGGAATCCGGCGGACCGCCGAAGCCGAGGTGGAGCAGCTCGAGCCGGGCCTGCGCGCCAACCTCGAGCGCTTCTGCTCCGGTGTCAACGCCGCCGCCCGCGACGCCCGGGCGCTCCCCTTCGAGATGCAGATCCTGCGCCACGAGTGGGTGCCGTGGCGGCCGGTCGACATCCTCAGCATCGGCAAGCTGCTCGCCTTCGGCCTCTCGACCAACTGGGAGCGGGAGTTGCTGCGGGCCGACATGGTGCGTGAGCTCGGCCCCGAGCTGGCCGCCCGGCTCGACCCCGTCTACCCCGCCGACAACCCGGTCGTCGCCGAATCGCTGGAAGCCTGGACCGGGGAAGGAATGCCGCTGGTCGAGCAGATCGACCGGGTGCGCGGTTCGCTGGGGCTGGCCGCCGAGGCGTCGGGCTCCAACAACTGGGCGGTCAGCGCCGAGCACTCGAAAACCGGCGCGCCGCTGATTGCCGGCGATCCCCACCTCTCCCCCAGCATGCCGGGCATTTGGTACGAGGTCGAGCTGCGCCACGGCGAGCGCTTCGTCCGCGGCGCCTCGCTGCCGGGAATGCCCGGCATCTACATGGGTCAGAACAACGACGTCTGCTGGACGATCACCAACGTCATGGCCGATGTCCAGGACCTCTTCGTGGAGAAAGTCGAGGGTGACGACTACCTGTTCGAAGACGAGTGGCGACCGCTGCAGGTCGAGCGCGAGGAGATCGTCGTCAAGGGCCGTTCCGAGCCGGTGGTGCTGGAGGTGCGCTCCACCCACCACGGCCCGATCGTCAACGAGGCGCTCGGCGCCGATGACGGCGAGCCGTTGGCGCTGGCCTTCCAGACGCTGCGCGAATCGACCGCCTTCGAAGCGGCCTTCGAGCTGCTCGACATCACCTCCGGTTCCGAGCTGGTGGCGAGGCTGGAGGGCCATACCTCGCCGGCCTCGAACATGGTCTGGGCCGACCGCAACGGCTCGATCGGCTACAAGCTGATCGGTCGCCTGCCGAAGCGGCGCGGCGGCTGCCCCGACCTGCCGAAGCCCGGCTGGAGTGGTGAGTTCGAGTGGGAGGGGACGGTGCCCTACGAGGAGCTGCCGGAGGTGACCGACCCCGAGTGCGGATACGTGATCACCGCCAACAACCGGATCGTCGGCGACGACTACCCCCACCACATCACCAGCGACTGGCTCGACGGCTTCCGCGCCAAGCGGATCGAGGACATGCTGAAAGCGACCGAGCAGCACGACCTGGAGAGCTTCGAGGCGATCCAGAACGACAACTACTCGCTGCCGGGAATCGAGGCGGCGGCGCGGCTCAGCCGCCTGCACCCGCGCGGCCAGCGCGAGCGCAGCGCGCTCGAGCGGCTGCGCTCGTGGGACGGCAACCTCGACCCGGATACGATCGCCGGGACGATCTACCAGGCTTTCCTGCTGCGCCTGGCGCGTGAGGTGGCGCGGGGCGCGATCGGCGACCGTGACCTCTGCGAGCGCTGGCTCGACCGCGCCGACAACGGTTTCCTGCCCCATGTCACCTCGCCGTGGCGCTGGCACTCGCACCTGATGGCGCTCTGGGAGGAAGGCGACGAGGAGCTGATCGGCCGTCCTTGGGACGAGCTGGTGCTGGAAGCGCTGGCCGGCGCACTCGATGACCTCAGCGACCGCTTCGGCCCCGAGCCCGAGGGCTGGCGCTGGGGCAAGGTTCACGAGCTGAAGTTCCCGCACCCGCTCGGCGACGCCAACCCGCTTTTCGACCGCCTGCTCAACCGCCGCCTCCGCGCCGGCGGCGCTCAGGAGACGGTCAGCCAGATCGCCTATGACCCGAACGACCCCTACAACGCCGTTTGGGCGCCGAGCTGGCGGATGATCGCCGAGCCGGCCAATCCCGACGGCTCGCGCTGGCAGATGTTCACTGGCCAGTCCGGCCACCCGGCCAGCCCGCACTACGACGACCTCCAGGTCGACTGGCTCGACGGCCGCACCCAGCCGATGCGCGGCGAGGGCCCGTGGTCGGAGCTGGACCTCGTGCCGGCTGCCTGAACCCAGCCTCAATAGGCGGTGTTGCACGGTGCTACACTCGGCTGGTGCCAACTACGAAACCTCGCCACATGATCACCGAGACCGAGCCCGTGAAGGAAGTCTTGGACGAATTGCGCAGGGTGCAGGGGGGAGAGAAAGTGGAGCTTCCCGACTTGGTCATCCGTGGTGCCAAGGACAAGATTCGGGAACTCAGGACCCCGGGCAGCGAGGCGACGCGGCAGGCGGGGCGGGAAATCGCCGAGTGGATTCGTTCGCCTGATCGGCCAAGACCCGACCTCGAGGCGGCAGAAGAAGTCAAGTACCTCGGGCTCGAAGCGAACTACCCCGAGTAGGTTGCTTCTCCTCGACCACTCCGCTTGGTCGCGGTTGCTGGCGGACCAGGCCCCCGCGCATCGCGAGAACGACATCCTTGACTGGATCGAAGAGGGGAGGCTCGCGACCTGCCTTCCCTTCCTGTTGGAGGCCGGGTTTTCGGCCCGAGACGCCGCGGAACACAGTGAAGGGATGGACCGGCTCGAACGTCTCCCGCACTTTCCCGTCGATGAGGCCGTCGAAAGGGCCGCTTTGCAGGCCCAGTCCGACCTCGCGCGGGCCGGACACCACCGCATGTCCCCTGCCGATCTGATGATCGCGGCCTGCGCGCACGTGGCGGGCGGCGGAGTGCTCCACTACGACCGCGACTATGACCTGATCGCCGAGCACACGCGCCTGCGCTTCGAAAGCATCTGGCTGGCGGAGCCGGGAACGCTCTGAATGATCTTTCGCCGCGACTCGACCCGCACGGCCGTGTTGTTCCAGAGATGCCACGACTCAAGCTCGCAGCTGCCCTGACCCTGTTCCTCCTCTGCTTACTGGCGCCCGCCAGCGCGCAGGCGCTGCCGCGCGGGTTCTTCGGGATCGCGCCGCAGACGCCGCTCCAGAACGCCGACTACGCGCGGATGCGCTCCGGCGGGGTCGAGACCCTGCGGCTCTCACTGCCCTGGGCCGGGGTTCAGCGCTCGCCGCGCGCCGAGTACGACTGGAGCGGCTTCGACGCGGCGATGAGCGACGCGGCGAAGAACCGGATCGAAGTCCTGCCGGTGCTGGGGACCTCGCCGAACTGGGCGACTGGCAACTGGCGGAAGATGCCGGTCGACGGCGGCCGCGCCCGCCGCGGCTGGGCCGATTTCGTCCGCGCCGCGGTCGAACGCTACGGCCCCGGCGGCGAGTTCTGGGCCGAGCACGGTCCCGGCACCGAGCAGCCGCTGCAGCCACTGCCGATCCACGCCTGGCAGATCTGGAACGAGGAGAACTTCTTCTACTTCGTCAAGCCGGTTTCGCCAGGCCGCTTTGCCCGCCTGCTGGCGATCACCGGGCCGGCGATCCGCGGCGCCGACCCGCGGGCGGAAATCGTCCTCGGCGGCCTCTTCGGCGCGCCCAAGCAGGGCCTGCCGCGGGCGCTCGACGCGGTCGACTTCCTCGACCAGCTCTACCGGCGGGGCGGGGTCAAGGCCAACTTCGACGCCGTCGCCCTGCACCCCTACGCGGCCGACGTGGCCGAGCTGCGCCGCCAGGTCGAGGCGGTGCGGGGGACGATGGCCCGCCACGGCGACCGCCGCTCGGACCTCTACATCACCGAGATCGGCTGGGGATCGGCCTACAACCCGAAGACCGTCGCCTTCGAGGTCGGCCTCCAGGGCCAGGCGCGCGAACTGCGCGGCGCCTACCGCTACCTGATCGCCAACCACGGCCGGCTGAAGCTGAAGCAGGTCGACTGGTTCAGCTGGAAGGACCTGCCCGGGGCCTGCAACTTCTGCGACTCCAGCGGCCTCTTCCGCGCCGGCGCCAAGTTCCGGCCGAAGCCGGCTTGGCGCGCCTTCGTCAGCTTCGCGCGATAGGGGTGACCAGCTCGACGATCGGCGCCGGCGCCTTGTCCGGCGAGCCGGCGTCGAAGGGCGGCTGCGGGTCGTACTCGATCCCCAGTTGCACCGCCTGGGCGACCTCGGGGCCGACCTCCTGTCCGACCAGGTGCAGCGCCATGTCGATCCCGGCCGAGACCCCGGCCGCGGTGAGGACCTTGCCGTCCTCGACGTAGCGGCCCTGGACCGGCTCCGCTCCGTACTCGCGCAGCTCCTCGAGGAAGGCCCAATGGCAGGTGGACCGCTTGCCCTCGAGAAGGCCGGCGGCGCCGAGCACCATCGAGCCGGTGCAGACCGAGGTCGTCCATTTCGTCCCCGCGTCCAGCCGCCGCAGCCAGTCGAGCACTTCCTCGTCGTCGAGCAGCGCTCGGTTGCCCTGGCCGCCGGGGACGAGGACGATGTCGGCGGCGTCGACTTCGGCAAGCGCGTGGTCGGCGCTGAGGCCGAGGGCGCCGCTGTCGGTCCGCACCTCGCCGCGCTGCTTGCCGACGAACTGGACCTCCCAGCCGGGCACCGAGCGCAACACCTCGTAGGGCCCGATCGCGTCGAGGGCGGTGATGCCGTCAAAGATGAGGATCGCGATCTTCATCCCGTGATGGTCTCATGGCCGGGGGTAGAGTGCGCGCGGTGAGCCGGCGCGACCAGATCGAGCTCAGCGACGCCGAGCTGGGCGAGCTGATGGAGGGCGAGCGGGTGGCGATCGTCTCCAGCATCGGGCCGCGCGGCTGGCCGCACTCGATGCCGCTCTGGTTCGTCCCCCGCGACGGCGTCGTCTGGATCTGGACCTACGCGAAGTCGCAGAAGGTGCGCAATCTGGAACGCGACCCGCGGGCGACGGTGCTGCTGGAGACCGGCCACGAGTACGGCGAGCTGCGCGGGGCGATGATCGAGGCCGAGGCGAAGCTCCACCGCGACTTCGAGACCGTTCTCGGGTTCGCGGAGGAGCTGACCGTGCGTTACGCCGAGGGAATCTCCTCCGTCGAGGGGGACGCCAGGGCGGCGCTCGAAGCGCAGGCGCCGAAACGCGTGGCGATCAGCTTCGAGCCGCTGAAAGTGGCGACCTGGGACCACCGTAAGCTCGGCGGCACTTACTGACGAACCCGATCGCTACCCTCCTCGACTCGATGAAACGACGCCTCCTCGCTCTTCCCCTCATTGCCTGCCTGCTCCTCGCCCTGGTACTTGGCCAGACCGGCTCAGCCAAAACGCTGCCGCAGCCGCCGAAGGGCTTCTTCGGGATCGTCCCGCAGACCCCGGTCGGGCCCGAAGACTTCCAGTACATGAAGGCCGGCGGGATCGAAAGCATCCGCATCACCCTGCCCTGGGCCGGGGTGCAGCCGCGCCGCAACGGGCCCTATGACTGGACCGGCTTCGACGCCGCGGTCGAGATGGCAACCCGCGCCGGGCTGCGGGTCCTGCCCTCGATCGGCTCGCCGCCGCGCTGGGCGGTCGCCAAGGAAACGACGATGCCGGTGGCCTCCGCCAAGCTGCGCAAAGCCTGGCAGGACTTCCTCGCTGCCGCCGTCGCCCGCTACGGCCCGGGGGGCGAATTCTGGAGCCAGACGGGTGGCATCGGGCCGAACTACGAACCGGCGATCCGCAATCCGATGCCGATCCGCGAGTGGCAGATCTGGAACGAGGCCAACTTCTTCTACTTCGCCTATCCGGTCAACCCCGCCAAGTACGCCAAGCTGGTGACGATCTCCAGCCAGGCGATCAAATCGGTCGACCCGAGGGCGAAAGTCATCCTCGCCGGGCTCTTCGCCGAACCGACCGCGAAGGGCAAGAAAGGGATGGCGGCGACGACCTACCTCGAGCGGCTCTACCGGATCCCCGGCTTCAAGACCCGCTTCGACGGGATCGACCTCCACCCCTACGCTGTCGACAGCGAAGAACTGGAACGGATGATCGAGGAATACACCGCGGTGGCGCGGGACAACCACGATCGCCCGGCGCTCTACCTGACCGAGCTCGGCTGGGGTTCGCAGAACAACTTCAAACAGGTCGCCTTCGAGCAGGGGATCCGCGGCCAGGTGAAACAGCTGAAGGCCTCCTACGGCTACCTGCTGGAAAACGCCCGCCGGCTCAACCTGAAGAGCGCCTACTGGTTCTCCTGGAAGGACCTGCCGGGATCCTGCACCTTCTGCGATTCGGTCGGCCTCTTCCGCGCCGGGCCGAAATTCCACGCCAAGCCCGCCTGGCACGCCTTCGTCGCGCTCACCGGTGGCCGCGCCAGACCGTGAGCGACTGAGCAGGTACGCGCCGCTCGTCCTGCTCGCCGCCGCGATGGCCGCCGCGGCGGCGGTGCTCCTCCACTACGGCTCGGGACTCACCTTCTTCCAGGACTCCTGGGAGTTCCTCATGCATCGGCGGGACCCCTCCGCCGCGACCCTGCTCGATCCCCACAACGAGCACATCGTCCTGCTCCCGGTGCTGATCACCCAGGCCTGGCTGCGGCTCTTCGGGATGAGCTCGATGACGCCGGAACTGGTGCTGCTGGTGGCACTGGAGCTGAGCGTCGCCGCGCTGCTGTTCGTCTACGCGCGCCGCCGCCTCGGCCCCTGGCCGGCGCTGTTCGCGACGACGGTGCTGCTCTTCCTCGGCCCTGCCTGGCAGGACCTGCTCTGGCCCTTCCAGGTCGGCTTCGTCGGCGCCTCGCTGTTCGGTCTGGCCACGCTGCTGGCGCTCGAGAACGAGGACCAGCGCTGGGACCGTGCCGCCTGCGCCTTTCTCGCCGTCTCGATCGCCTTTTCCAGCCTCGGGATCGCCTTCGCGGTCGCCGCCGCGGTGAACGTCTTCCAGCGCCGAGGGGAACGCGGCCTGCGCCGCGCCTACGTCTTCGCTCTGCCGCTGCTGCTCTACCTGCTCTGGTACGCCGGCTGGGGCCACGACGCCGAGAACAACTTCAGCGCCCACAACGTCCTCGTCTCGCCGCGCTACGTCTGGGAAGGCCTGGTCGCCTCGCTCGACTCCGCCCTCGCCCTCGGGACGATCTTCGACGAAGTCGTCGGCCGCTCGAAGTGGGCCGCGCCGTTGCTGATCGCCCTGCTGGCGTTGGCCGCCTGGCGCGGCTTCCGCAATCGCGGCTTCTTTCCCGGTCTCTGGCCGGTGCTGGCTGCCGCGGCGACCTTCTGGTTCCTCGCCGCCTTCAACCAGGGACCCGGCCGCGAGCCCTACTCCAGCCGCTACCTCTACGTCGGCGTCCTCTTCGTCCTGCTGATCGCAGTCAACCTCCTGCAGGGGGTGAAGTTCAGCCGCTGGGCGCTGCTCGCCGGGGCCGCCGCGACCTGCGTCGTCGTCGGCTTCAATCTGGTGCCGCTGCGCGAAGGCCGCGATTTCTTCGAGAAGCAGACGGTGCTGACCCGCGCCGACCTGGCGGCGATCGAGATCGCCGATCGCAGCGTCGAACCCGCCTTCCGCCTCTCGCCCGAAGTCGCCGGGACCGTCTTCCTCAGCGAAATCGAAGCCGGGGAGTATCTGCAGGCGGTCGACGAATACGGCTCGCCCGCCTACTCACCGGCCGAGCTCGCCGAGTCGCCCGAAGAAGGTCGCGAACACGCTGACCTGGTGCTCGCCAACGCGCTGCCGCTGGCGATCGAAACCGGCGCCGGCGGGGCGGGGGCGAAGGGTCGCTGCATGACGGTAGGGGGCAGCGCCTCGCTGGCGTTGCGGCCTGGGGTGACGACGATCGAGCTCGGACCCGGCGGCGGGGGGACGGTGAAGCTGCGGCGCTTCGCCCGGCACGAGTACCCGCTCGATAGCGGCGCCCTGGCTGCCGGTTCTACGACCCGCCTCTTCATCCCGCGGGACCGTCTCGCACGGCCATGGCGGCTGCTGGTCGAAGCTCCGCAGGGCGCACGCGTCTGCCATCCCTAGTCGTCAGCCGCGCAGGTCGGTCCCGTCCACCTCGTGGAGGCAGTCGCGATACCGGCGCCACCAGGCGTGGAAGAGGCTGACGCCCTCGATTCCCAGGCGCAGGTTCCAGTCGGGTTTGGTCTCGCCGGAACCGGCGATCCAGGCCTGCAGCTCAGCCGAGAGGTGCGGGGCCAGCGGTCCCTCGCGGAGCAGCCGGCGGTGGAGGTCGAACGCGGCAGGCGAGCACCAGCGCTGCGGCAGGTGCGGCTCCTTGCGGGACACGGTCGCGGTCGATGGCAGGGCGGCGACGTCCGGGGCGAGGAGCTCGAAGACCGCCCGGTAGATCTCCCCGTTGACCTTCGCCTGAGGCGGGATCGAGAGCACGGCGCGGACGAACGGCTCGGTGGCTCCGGGGGTGACTACCCAGGAGCGGTCGCCGAGCAGCTTCGTCGCGTAGGTGGATACCCCGCGCAGAGAACGGCTCGCGTAGAAGGTGAGGAGAGCCTGGTTGGGGTGCCCCGCGAAGTGGCGCCCCCCGGCGAGGAGCTGCTCCCGCGCTCGCGCCAGCAGCGGGCCCTGAAAGCTCTCCTCCAGCGCCAGGTGGGCGTGGCCGTAGCGGCGCAGGGTCTCGAACAGCGCCAGCATCGCCGCCTCCGGGTTGCCGTGGTCGAGCGTCTCGGGGCTGTAGAAGTGGCGACCGGCGGAGGTGAAGCTGTCGATCGCGAAGCCGTCCGGGACCGGAGCGGGGGTGCCGGCGAGGCGCTGCGCGAGGGGAACCAGCCAGGCGTGGTCGACGAACTCGTACTCGACCCGGCGGGCTCGCTCTTCCCAGTCGTCGGCGTAGTCGGCCATCTCTCCCCGCAGCCGCTCCTGGGGAACTCCGTAGGCCGCGGCCACCGGCTCGGCCAGGTCCTCCTCGTGGCTATCGCCCTCGTCGTCGGGCACCGTCGCGATGCTGGCGACGCGGCCGTCGCGGGCGAGTGGCAGGAACAGCATCCGCGAGTCGCGGCCGCCGCTGAGGGGACAGACCACCTCGCTCGGGAGCGGGGCCAGCGCTTCCTCCAACGCGGCGACCATCGCCTCCGCCCCCGCGGCGGGTTTCTGGCTGGGCTCGACCTCGGTCCAGGGCCAGCGCTGGCGCTCGACCTTCGCCCGCCGCCCCCAGCCACGCCTTAGCGACGAGGAGGCCGGCAGCCGGCGGATCTCGGCAAAGGGGGTGCGGGTGCCGAGCGGGTAGCGGAGGGCGATGGTCGCCGCCCATGCGTCCCAGTCGATCGAGAGGCGCGAGGGAGAGGTGCGGACGAGCGGATCGATCCGCGAAGCGAAGTAGACGGCGCCACCCTGTTCCAGCCAGTACAGCGGTGCCAGCCCGTTGGCCGCCGAGTGCAAGAGCCGGTGACGGCCGTCGAGCGCCAGGCCGCAAACGCCCGCGCCGGACGCGGCCCGCCAATCGGATGGCGCCGCGGCAAGCGGCCGCGCGTCGGCTTCGATCCAGCCGAATCCCCGTTGCCGGCCGCCCACCCAGCGCAGGGGCTCGCGGTCGAGGACCAGAGCGGAGGACTCGTCTTCATGCGCGAAGGCGCCGCCGCACTCCAGCAGCTCGGCCATGCGACGGACGCGGTCGCGCTCGAAGTTGCCGAGAGCGCCGCAGGCACGTGGCGCTCTGACTGGCACACAGCGAAGCTATTCCAAAAAAGCGGCTTTCGCCTCAGCGGTGGCGCTTGCGGTGCTTCTTCTTCGGCTTGATCGTCACCTTGCGGGAGATCGCGGCGACGTAGGTGGTGTCCGCCTTGACCGTCGCCCGGTAGCCGGCGCGGCGACTGATCCGCGGCCGGAAGCGGGCTGAGCAGACTTTGTCGAGGTGTCTGGTGCCGACCCGCCTACTGCCGCGCCAAAGGGTTACCGGGGCGCCCTGGCGCCCTTTGCAGGGCGAGACCCAGGCGGTGATCAGGGCCCGGCGATTGCGCACCACCCGGCGACGGAGCGGTTTGATCCCGACGAACGAGGGGCTGAGCGCCGGGTTGGCGATCGCCCCGGAGCAGTTGGTCGGTTCACCGCCGACGATCCGGTAGATGGTGCCGGCGCCGGAGATCGCGTAGAGACGGCCGCAGGAGTCCTCGCCGAAGGAGTTGAGGTCGAATACGTCGATTCCCTCGGAGCGGTCGCTGGCGAACGGTTGCCCGGGGGAGAAGGAGCGAACCTCGTTGACGCAGAGGTCGCCGTAGACGTAGCGGCCGAACAGTCCGCCGATGCCGGGATCGCGGGAGACGTAGCCGCCGATGATCGCGCAGCCGTGAGCATCGCCGTTTTCGGGGTCGGCGTGGGGGTAGTCGAAGACTGGCTCGACGAAGGCATCGGCAGGGGCTTCGTCGCAGCCTTCGTCGGTTTCCGGCCCCGCCACGGTTCCCTCGCGGCAGTTCCAGCCGTAGTTGAAGCCGCCGCCGAGGCCGGGCGCCGGGCCGAGGTCGACCTCCTCGCGCGATCCCTGGCCGACGTCGCCGATCCAGAGCCCGCTGCCACCGCGGTCGAAGGAGAAGCGGAAGGGGTTGCGCAGTCCCCAGGACCAGATCGTGTCGAAGGGGGGCGTCGCCGCGAGCGGGTTGCCGGCGGGGACGGTGTAGGGGAGCAGGCCGCTGGGATCGGGGTCGATGCGGAGGATCTTGCCCAGCAGGCTTTTCAGGTTCTGGGCGTTGTGGAGTTCGTCGTCGCTGCCGCCGCCGTCGCCGGTGGCGATGAAGAGGTTGCCTTCGGGCCCGATCTGCAGCTGGCCGCCGTAGTGGTTGCCCTCGGTGGGGTGCGGGATGGTGAGCAGGTTGCGCAGGGTCCCCAGCGGCGCGAAGGTCGCGCTGGCGGTCATTTCGGCGATGTGGATGTCGCCTTCTCCCTGGTCTTCGCCGTAATAGACGTAGAAGCGGCCGCTGGAGGCGAAGTCGGACGAGAGCGCGATCGAGAGCAGCCCACGATCACCGCCGCAATCGCTTTCGCAGCCGACGACCCCGCGCAGATCGGCGAAGACCGAGCGCGAGCCGTCGGGAGTCACTTCGACGATCCGGCCCTTGCGCTCGACGGCGAAGAGACGGTCGGGGTTGTTCGGCGCCGAGGTGACGTAGATCGGTTCGTCGAAGCCCGACCCGACCGGCTGCAGGTTTGCCGCTTGGGCGCCGCCGCTCGCTAGCGCGATCAGCAGCCCACAGGCAAGCGCGAGTATCCCGGCCGCTCGGCTCAAGCTCATCAAGTTAGCTAACGCCGACTACGGCTTATCGGAGCGGTGGGTCGAACGTCCAACCGCGCAGCTTCGCTGGGCCGAGGACGGCGACCGAAGCCGCGTAGCCGGGCCCGACGTCCACGCGGTGGACGGCCGGCTCGGTGGACCCCGGGGGCACCGGGCCGGTGAGGCCGGTGCCGAGGTACTTGACCCGCGCCTCGCGGTCCGCCCAGCGGCGGTAGAAGTCGGCCGGCCGCTTGGCCCGGATCCGCTCGACGTCGACGCCGACCTCGCGGCGAGCGACCGCGACCAGGGCGAGGGACCTGGAGTGGCTGAGGTTGAAGGCGAGCTCGCTTTCGGGGGACGCCAGGCGCGGCTTGCCGTGGCGGTTCGCCTCGAACCGCAGCTCGCTGGCGGGCAGATCGAGGTACTGGCCGAGGATCTCGCGCAGGGCCCACCGCGAGGCGACCGTGTCGAGATCCACGCGCCAGACGTGCACCTCGTCCTCGGGTGCCTCGAGCCGATGGGGGGCGGGGAGGAACTCCAACTGGGTGATCCTAGTGTCGACGCTTAGGCATAGCATCCGGTTATGCCTGAGAGTCGAGGGGCGGGGCCGGCTTGGCTGGTGCTGCCCACCTATAACGAGGCCGAGAACCTCGAGCCACTGGTCGCGGCCGCGCTCGCCAACCTGCCGGACTCAGCCCGGGTCCTCGTCGTCGACGACAACTCGCCCGACGGGACGGGGGAGCTGGCCGACCGCCTCGCCGCCGCGGAGCCGCGGATCGAGGTCCTGCACCGGGCGCAGAAGGAAGGCCTCGGCCCCGCCTACGTGGCCGGTTTCCGCCACGCCCTCGCCGCCGGGGCGGCTCGGATCCTGGAGATGGACTCCGATTTCTCCCACGACCCGGCAGACCTTCCCCGGCTGCTGGCCGCGACCGAGGGGGCCGACGTCGCGATCGGCTCCCGCTACGTCAGCGGCGGCGGGGTCGAGAACTGGAGCAAGCTGCGGCAGGCGATCAGCCGCGGCGGCAGCACCTACGCCCGCACCGTGCTGGGCCTGCCGATCCGCGACCTGACCGGCGGCTACAAGTGCTTCCGCCGCGAGGTGCTGGAGGCGATCGACCTCGAGGCGATCGCCTCGAAGGGCTACGCCTTCCAGGTCGAGATGACCTACCGGGCGATCGAGCTCGGCTTCACCGTCACCGAGGTCCCGATCACCTTCCGCGAGCGCCGCGCCGGCGCCTCGAAGATGAGCCGCTCGATCGTGCTCGAGGCCGCCTGGCGCGTGCCGCGGATGCGATGGGGTAGGGGGAGCTGAGCGTGGGCCGCATCCTGATCACCGGCGGCGCCGGCTTCGTCGGCTCCAACCTCGCCGTCTCATTGGCGAGCCGGCATCCCGACTGGGAGGTCGTCGCCCTCGACAACCTCTACCGCAAGGGCTCGGAACTGAACCTGCCGCGGCTGGAGGAGGCCGGGGTCGAGTTCGTCGAAGGCGACGTGCGCGAGCCGGGCGACCTCGGCAAGGTGCCGGAGCTGACGGCGCTGATCGAGTGCTCGGCCGAGCCCTCGGTGATGAGCGGCGTCGACGGCGACACTGGCTACCTGGTCCACACCAACCTGACCGGCGCCTACAACTGCCTCGAGCTGGCCCGCCGCGACGGCGCCTTCGTCGTCTTCCTCTCGACCAGCCGCGTCTACCCGGTCGCCCCGCAGGTGGAGCTGACCCTGGAGGAGGCCGAGACCCGCTTCGAGATCGCCGCCGAGCAGGCGGTGCGCGGGGTCTCGCCGCGGGGGATCGCCGAGGACTTCCCGCTGGAGGGCGCCCGCACCCTCTACGGGGCGACCAAGCTGGCCGCCGAGCATCTGATCGAGGAGTACCGCGAGGGGCTCGGGGTGCCGGCGGTGATCGACCGCTGCGGGGTGATCGCCGGTCCCTGGCAGATGGGCAAGGTCGACCAGGGGGTATTCACCCACTGGATGCTCGCCCACCATTTCGGCAATCCGCTCAGCTACATCGGCTTCGGCGGGCACGGCAAGCAGGTGCGCGACCTGCTCCACGTCGAGGATCTCGTCGACCTGGTCGAGCGCCAGCTGCTCGATCCCGGAGCCTGGGACGGGCGCACGGTCAACGTCGGCGGCGGCCGCGAGTGCAGCCTCTCGCTGCGCGAGACGACCGCGATCTGCCAGGAGCTGACCGGCAACGAGGTGCCGATCACCCCGGTCGAGGAGACGCGCCAGGGGGACGTGCCGATATACCTCTCCGACTGTACGAAGCTCTACGGCCTGGACGAGTGGCGGCCGCGGCGCAGCGCCGAGCAAGTGCTGGCCGACATCCACGCGTGGATCGCCGCCGACGAGCAGCGGATCGCCCAGGCGCTGAACATCGAGACCCCAGCGGGGGGAAGGGAGTAACGAGGCGATGCCGGTAGCGATCATCACGGGCTCGGGAGGGTTGATCGGCTCGGAGGCCGTCGATCACTTCATCTCCGAGGGCTTCGACGTAGTCGGGATCGAGAACGACATGCGGGCGCGGTTCTTCGGCCCCGAGTCCTCGACCTCGCACGTCACCCGTCGCCTGGTCGACGCCTACCCGACCACCTTCCGCTGGGAGAACGCCGACATCCGCGACGCCGAGGCGGTCGAGGGGATCTTCCGCCAGCACGCCGGCCAGATCGAGTTGGTCGTCCACACCGCCGCCCAGCCCTCGCACGACTGGGCCGCGAGCGAGCCGCAGACCGACTTCGGCGTCAACGCCAACGGCACCCTCAACCTGCTCGAGGCGGCCCGCGCCCACTGCCCGGACGCACCGTTCGTCTTCTGCTCGACCAACAAGGTCTACGGCGACACGCCCAACCGCCTGCCGCTGCAGAGCCTGGAGAAACGGCTGGAGCTGCCCGAGGACCACGAGTACTTCAAGGGGATCGACACCAGCATGTCGATCGACTCCTCGACCCACTCGCTGTTCGGGGTCTCCAAGTGCGCCGCCGACCTCCTCGTCCAGGAGTACGGCCGCTACTTCGATATGCCCACCGTCGCTTTCCGCGGCGGCTGCCTGACCGGGCCCCAGCACGCCGGGGCCAAGCTGCACGGCTTCCTCGCCTACCTGATGAAGTGCACCGTCACCGGCACGCCCTACACGGTGTTCGGCTACGAAGGCAAGCAGGTCCGCGACAACATCCACTCCGCCGACCTGATCGCCGCCTTCGATGCCTACCGAAAGGCGCCGCGCCCGGCCGCCGTCTACAACATCGGCGGCGGCCGCTTCTCCAACTGCTCGATGCTGGAGGCGATCGACGCCTGCGAGCGGATCGCCGGTCGTGAGCTGGAGTGGGAGATGGGCGAGGAGCCGCGGATCGGCGACCACCGCTGGTGGATCTCCGACCTGGAGCCGTTCAAGGCCGACTACCCCGACTGGGACCTGCGCTATGGGATCGAGGAGATCCTCAGCGAGATGTACGAGCAGAACCTCGAGCGCTGGACGGTCAGCACGGCGTGAAGGTCCTCCTCGCCCTGAACGCGCTTGGAATCGGTGGCACCGAGACCTACGTGTTCACGGTGGCGGAGCAGCTCGACCGCCTCGGCCACGAGCCGGTCATCTATTCGCCCGAGCCGGGGCGGGGGGTGGAGGTCGCCCGCGAGCGCGGCCTGACGGTGATCGGTGCCGAGGAGCTGGGCGAGGAGTTCGACGTCGCCCTGGTCCAGGATGCCGCCGTCGCCTACGAAGTCGCCGAGCTCTGCCCCGGCGTCCGCTCGGTCTTCGTCGCCCACAGCGAGAGCTTCGACCCCCAGTCCCCCCCTCAGCTGACGGGAACGGTGGACGTGCAGGTGGCGATGAACGACCGGGTCGAGCAGCGGCTCCGAGCCTACGACGCCGGCGGTGAGATCGTGCGGCTGCGCCAGCCGATCGACACCGAGCGCTTCAAGGCCCCCTGGCCGCTGCCGGAGAGGCCGGAGCGGGCGCTGCTGCTGAGCAACAACCCCATCTCCGACCGCCTGGAGATGCTGGAGGAGGCCTGCCGTGAAGCCGGGTTGGAGCTGGTCCGCGCCGGCGGCGCCGGCCGCCAGACCACCGACCCGCGGGAGGCGTTAGCGGCCGCGGACGTGGTGATCGGGCTCGGCCGGGGGATCCTCGAGGCGATGGCCTGCGGCCGGGCGGCGTTCGTCTATGACTGGTCGGGGGGCGAGGGCTGGGTCACCCCGGACTCCTACCCGGCGATCGAGGCCGACGGCTTCGCCGGTCGCGGCGAGACGGTCTTCGACGCGCCCACCCTGGCTAGCGCTCTCAAGGAGTACGACAGCTCGATGGGTCCCGTCAACCGCGACCTCGTCGTCGCGCACCATCGCGCCAATGACCACGTCCAGCAGCTGGTCGAGATCTTCCGGCGGCTTTCCTCGCCGGCGAAGCGAGCCGTGGTGCCCCTCGCCGAGATGGCCCGGCTGGTCCGCCTCGAGTGGCGGGCGCGGGCCGAGGTCCACGGTCTCCGGGTCGACAACGCGCGGCTCAACGCCGAGCTGCACGAGACGAACCTGAAGCTCGCCGCCGCCCAGGAGGCGCAGGTGGAGGCAGAGCAGCGCGCCTCCGGGACCGCCAAACGCTTCGAATCGACCCTCAGCTGGCGCCTGACCAAGCCCCTGCGGGCCCTACTCGGCCGACGCGGCAGGTCCAGGTAGAACCTCAGAAGACGTTGCTGCCGATGATCGCGGCGACGACTGCGACGAAGCCGGCGAACATGTTCCGGTTCATGGCATTCATTTCGCGCCGCAGCTCTTTGATCTCCCCGTCGACGCGAGCGAATCCTGCGCGCATCTCGGCTTGAAGGTCGTCGAGACGCTCGTCGGTCCACTTTTCCCTGGGCATCATCACCGCCACGATCCTAGCGTAACCTTTTGGCTGCTACAGGTTGCGCGCAGAAAGCAATTTCTTTCGCGTGACTTCGCAGCAATTCCGTGACTTCCGGTAGCGTCGCCGCCTCATGGCAGAGGGGTTGAAGCTCTCGGTGGTGATGCCGGCCCAGAACGAGGAGGGCTCGGTCGGCGCCACCGTGGAAGGGGTGGCCGCGGCGCTCGACCGCGAGGACATCGACTACGAGCTGATCGTCGTCAACGACGACTCGACCGACTCGACCGAAGCCGTCGTCGCCGCGATCGGCGAGCGCAACCCGCGGGTCCGCGTCCACCGCTCCCACAACGAACGCGGCTTCGGCAACGCGATCCGTGCCGGCCTCGACGTCTTCGAGGGCGACGCGGTGGCGATCGTCATGGCCGACGCCTCCGACGACCCCGAGGACCTGGTCCGCTACCACCGCCTGCTCGAAGAGGGCTACGACTGCGCCTTCGGCTCGCGATTCGTGCCGGGCGCCAAGGTCTACGACTACCCGCGGGTCAAGTACGTCGTCAACCGCCTCGCCAACCAGTTCATCCGCGTCCTCTTCCGCCACCGCTACAACGACACCACCAACGCCTTCAAGGCCTACCGGCGCGAGGTCATCGAAACCATCCAGCCGCTGCTCTCCAAGCACTTCAACCTCACCGTCGAGATGCCGCTGAAGGCGATCGTCCGCGGTCACTCCTACGCCGTCGTCCCCACCTCCTGGACCAACCGCACCAGCGGCGAGGCGAAGCTGGCGATGAAAGAGATGGGCAGCCGCTACCTCTTCATCACCCTCTACGTCTGGCTCGAGATGACCCTCAGCCGGGGCGATTACCAGGTGCGGAAGCCGAAGCAGGAGAAGGCTGGCTCTTCGCGATAGGGCCGTATCTCTTCCCGTTCCAGACCCAGACCCGCAGGTTGCGCCCGTCCGGCATCCCGACCTGGCGGACCAGGTGGAAGTCGAGGTTCTTCAGCGCGGTCTCGACCTTGGCCTGGGTTACGAGAGGTTCGAAGTCACCCGCTTCGGTGCTGGTGGTGACGACGGCGGTGGGTTCGCCCAGTTCGGGGCCGGTGATCTGTTCTTCGTAGTGGGCGACGGTGTCGGGTTCGGCGAGAAGCTGGGTGAAGGGAATGCCCCGGCGATAGTTGACGAGGCCGGCGAGGCCGACGCTATTGGTGCTGACGACGCGGTTGCGGGAGGCGAAGGCCACCAGGCGCGGGGAGCCTTCCGGGGCGATTTCGTCGAGCAGGGTCTTGGCCAGCTCGACGTCGGTCGCAACGTAGCCCTTGTCCTCGGAGGTGAAGCGGGTGGACGGTCCCGGCGCCTGCTGGCGGACGTTGCCGACCGCGGTCGGCTCGCCGCTGATCCAGGGCAGTTCGCCGAAGGCCGGCACCTCGACCAGGCGCCGCTCCGAGAGGTCGTCGGAGAGGTTCGAGTTGGCGACCAGATTGATCGCGGCGACGGCGACGACGAGCACGGTGGCAGGGACGATCGCGGCCCGGTAGCGGCGCAAAGCCACCACCGCCAGCGGTGGTAGCAGCATCGCGACCGGGAAGGTGAAGCCGAAGCCGCCGTTCTGGGAGCTCATCAAGGCGCCGAAGCCCGCGCCGGCGACGATGAAGAGGGCCACCGCGTCGCTGCCGAGGATCCGTAGCGCCTCGGCCTTGCGGTCCTCGGCCGCCCGCAGCCGCTGCACCACGGCGACCGCGCAGGCGAGGAGCCCGGCGAGGACGAGGTAGGTCATCGGCACCAGCAGGTCGCCCTGGATGATCTTCTCGGCGACGGTTTTGAACCGCTCCCAGGAGAGGAAGGCGGCATCTTCGCCGTAGTTCTGGGCCTGCGAGCCATAGCCGAAGTCGGTCAGGTAGTCATAGACCGGCCCGACGTTGTTCCAGTACCAGGTGGCGGCGACGAGGACGGCGCTGAGCACGAGGAGGCCAAGGTTGAGCAGCCGCTGCTTCAGCTCCTCGCGGTAGTTGAGGACGATCGGCAGCAAGATCGCCACCCCGAGACCTGGCAGGAAAGCGACCGCCATCGTCCGCGAGAGCAGCATCAGGCCGATCGCGGCGCCGCAGGCGACCGCCCACCAGCGTCGCCGCATCCCTTCGCTGCGGATCAGCGCGTAGACCGAGCAGGTGAGGAAGGCGGCGGTGGGGAGGGCGAAGATGTACTCGCGGGTGAAGATGAAGACGCCCTGGCTGGTGCCGACCGCGAGCGCCGCCAGCGCCCCCAATCGCGGCCCGGCGAGGCGCTCGCCGATTCCGTAGGTGGCCAGCGTCAGCAGCGCCGCGAAGGCGATCAGGACGCCGAAGCCCTGCATCACTCCGGGGCTGAAGATGAGGACGACCGAGGTCATCGCCGGCAGCAGCGGCGCGTTCGGCGTCTGGTTCTGGACCGCTTCCCACCAACCGCTGAAGCCGCCGTTTTCCCAGCCGAAGAAGTCGATGATGCCGATCATCGTGTAGCCGTTCTCGTCCACGTCCATCGGGTAGCCGTGGCGGTAGGTGGCGATCCACCAGACGTTGATCGCCGCCATCACCAGGCAGCCGATCGCGACGATCAGCGCCCAGCGCCAGGCAGGGGTCAGGTTGCGGATTCGGTCCTTCACTCAGGCACTCCCGCGACGGCCTTCTCCAGCAGGGCGGCGATCTCCTGCCCGTAGCGCTGCAGCGAGTGGCGCTCGGCGACCAGCGGCCGCCCAGCGGCGCCGACCCGGCGGCGCTCCTCGACTGGCAGCGACAGCACCCGGTCGAGGGCGGCCGCCAGCGCCGGCAGGTCGCGCTGCTCGCAGAGCCAGCCGGTCTCGCCGTCCGTAATCAGCTCCGGCAGGCCGAAGACCCGCGTCCCCAGCACCGGCGTCTCCCAGGCCATCGCCTCCAGCACCGTGCGTGGGGTCGACTCGATGTCGGAGGCGCAGACGAGGACGTCGGCCATCCCGTACCAGGCCTCGACTTCGGGGGTGATCGGGATCACCCGCATGCGCTCGCCCTGCGGCGAGGCATCGAGGTAGCGGTGTAGCGCTTCGGTGTTCGGGTCCTCGCGGCCGCCGACGAAGGCGACCCAGGCGCGCGGGTGGCGGGCGGCGACGAGGTCGAAGGCCTGCGCCAGCATCACCTGCGCCTTGCGCGGCTCGACCGTGCCGACGCAGACGACCAGCTCGGCGTCGGCCGGGATCCCCGCCTCCGCCCGCGCGGCGGCGGCGTCGAAGGCCGCCCGGTGGGCGTCGATCGGCTCCAGGTCGAGCCCGTAGGGATACATGTGGCAGCGCTCGGCGCCGGCCACCGGCTCGTAGAGCCGCTTGGTCGCCTCGGCCTCGAAGACGAGGGCGGCGGCGCTCGCCAGCGCCTGCTTGGTGCGCTCCCGCACCCCGGGGGAGAAGTCGGCGAGCAGGACGCTCGGCGGGAAGCTCTCGTGGATCGCCCAGACGACCGGGATCCCCAGCTCGGCAGCCGCCTCGGCGCCGGTCACCGTCCAGGCGGTGGCGGTGTTGAGCAGGGCGGCGTCGAAGTCCCGGCCCCGCGACCAGGCGACCAGCTCCTCGACCCGGCCGATGTGGGAGCTGGTGTCGTCGTAGGGGGCAAGGCTGGTGATGTGGACCGGGATCCCCAGCGCTTCGACCTCGGCCCGCAGCGGCCCGTCGACCGAGCTGACCAGGGTGAAGGTCGCGGTCTCGGTGCGAACCAGCTCGCGCAGCAGGTCGAGCAGGTAGAGCTGGGCGCCGCCGAGGGTCAGCTGGTGGGTGACGACGAGGACGTGCGGGCGGCGGTCGGAGGCCGGGGTGCCGGTCCGCGCCGACGGCGGCTCCAGCCTGCCCGGCTTCTCGGGCCGGGTGCCGACCTTGACCCGCACCGGCTCGATCTCGTGGCGCTGGCCATCGACGCTGGTGGCGACGACGAGGAGGTCGTGCTCGCCCTCTCCGCCGTCCCACTCGCCGAGGTCGGCGTCGAGTTCGAACCCGGCCGCCGCCGCGTGGGGGTCGTCCCAGATCCGGGCGACGTCCATCCGCGGGGCGCCGATCCGGGCCGGTCCCAGCGAATAGCTGCCGAGGAAGACCTCGACCCGCGCCGTCGCCGCCTCCGGGAAGAAGAGCCAGCCGGCTACCGAGATCGCGCCGCCCTCGACCCACTCGCCCGCCGCAGGCTTGTCGAGCTGGGCGACCGGGTCGGTCCGTTTGCGCCCAGCCGCATCCACGACCCCTTCCGGGGAGGCGCCGCGCTGCCACAGCGCGCGGGTCGCGCGCAGCCGCCAGCGCAGGCCGTTGAGCCTTTCGCCGCCCTCGCTCAAACCCGCTCCGCTCGCCCCGTCTTCAGCCAGTTATGGGTGCGGGCGATGCCCGACGATAGATCGGTGATCTCGAGTTCCACGGTTTGATGCAACAGCGTCGTGTCGAGAACGATTTGGTGCACTTCGAAGCCGCGCGGCTCGTGCTGGTGGACCTGCGCCTCGCGGCCGACCTCGCGCTCGACCGCCCGCAGCAGCTCGACCAGCGAGGTGCCGCTGCCGCTGCCGACGTTGATCACCGCCGGGCCGCCCGCCTCGACCAGCGCGATCGTCGCCCGCGCCACATCGCCGGCGTAGACGTAGTCGCGGATCGTCGCGCCGCCGCCGTAGAGCTCGATCGGTTCGCCGCGCTCGATCCGGTGCAGGAAGGTGACGACCGCGCCCTGGCCGCGGTCGGGGTGCTGGTGCTCGCCGTAGACCGTCGCGCAGCGCAGGATCCGCGCCGGCAGGTCGTGGTCGCGGCTTGCCGCCAGGACTTCGGACTCGCACCGCAGGTGGAGCCGGCCGTAGGCGCCGAAGGCTTCGGTCGGGGCGTCCTCGGGGACCGGGATCGTCTTCGGCTCGCCGTAGACGGTGCCGCCGGAGGAGAGGTAGGTGAGCCCGACCCCGGGCCGCTCCCGCAGCCGCTCCAGCACCGTTCGCACCGGCCCCAGGGTCAGCCGCGCGTCCTCCTCGGGGTTCTGCTCGGAGGCCGCCGGCAGCAGGCCGCCGGCGCTGAAGATCACGTGCTCGGCGCCCTCCAGCGCCCGCTCCACGGTCTCGGCATCGGTGGCGTCGCCGACGATCAGGTCCTCGGGGGCGATCTTCGCCGCCACCTCCGGCGCCGGCTGCGAGCGGGTCAGCACCGCCGGCGGCCGGCCGCTTGCGACCAGCTCTTCGACGATGTTGGATCCGATGAAGCCGCAGCCGATGACGAGGACGCGGGGCACTATTTGCGCCCGATCACCAGGAACTGCTTGCCGAGCAGCCGCCAGGCGAGCGGCGTCTTCAGGTAGAGGCGGGTCAGCGCCGGTGAGGGCGGCAGGATGCCGCGGAAGGAGTAGGGCAGGTAGCGGGGGATGACCCGCTCGATCTCGAAGCCGGCGGCGTAGAGGTGCTCTTCGATCGCCACATGGGTGAGGGCGACGTAGTGGTCGGCGCAGTCCCAGTACTCGTCGGAGCAGTAGCGGTAGTTCGGCCCCATGATCGCGATCCGCCCGCCGCTCTCCATCGAGCCGTTCATCTTTTCCAGGAAGGCGGCGATCGCCTCCTGGTCGTAGAGGTGCTCGAGGAAGTTGGAGACGAAGACGCCGTCGAAGTGGTCGCTGGGCAGCTCGGCGTCCATGATCATCGCGGTGATCACCTTGGTGTCGGGCTTGTGGGCGGCCTCCTCGTAGCTGACCGCGTCGACCGCCCAGGTCTCCTCGGCGGGGATCGCGCCGATGAACTCGCCGCGGCCGGCGGCCGGGTCGAGAACCTTTTGCGGGCTGCCCATCAGGCCGTGGACGTGGGGGCTGATCTGCTGCCAGACCGCGATCCGGCCGTCCTGGTCGATGTCGCGGAAGCGGAAGCTGTACAGGCGCTCGTAGTTCACGTCAGGCGGGTTGTCCTTTCAGGCGGCGGCGCCGGAGCCGCGGTCGGCGGGGCATCCAGCTGAATTTGGAGCTGGGTCGCGGCAGCTCGTGGCGCAATTGGGGATTGGAGTACGGGTCGGGGTCGGTGAACGGTAGCCACATTTCCCTGAACAGCCGCTTCTCCCACTCGTTGACGGCGGAGGACCGGCTGGAGGACTCGAAGTGGAACATCCTCAGGTCGGGGTCGTAGACGCTGCGCTTGCCCAGCTGCCGCAGGCGCAGGCAGTAGTCGACGTCGTTGTAGTTGACCGGGAAGTCGTCGCTGAGGCCGCCGAGCTGCTCGAACAGCTGGCGCCGGGTCATCAGGCAGGCGGCGGTCACGGCGAGGCAGTTCTGGGCGGTGCGCACCGTGTTGGCGTAGCCGCGGAAGTCGCCGCGGAAGCCCCAGTAGTGGTGGCCCGGGAGGCCACCCTCGAAGCGGACGCCGACGTGCTGCAGGCGTTCGTCCTGGAGCAGCAGTTTGCCGCCGACGGCGCCGACTCCCTCCAGCCCCGAGTACATCACCATCCGCTCGATCCAGTTCGGGGTCGCCACCTCGATGTCGTCGTTCAGCAGCAGCAGGTGCTCGCCGCGGGCGGCGGCGGCGCCGACGTTGACCTTGTCCGAGTAGCTGAACGGCTTCTCGTAGTCGACCAGCCGCAGCCGCTCGCCACCGATCTCCCGCAGCTCCTCCAGCAGGGCTGGGTCGGCCGGCGAGTCGACGACCACCACCAGCTCGTAGTTCTCATACGTCGAGGTCTCGACGATGCTGCGCAGGCAGTGGCTGACGAGCACCACCTGCTCGTAGCGGACTTCGCGGGTCTGGCCGGCGGTGGGGATGACGATGCTGACCAGCGGTTCGGTGCTCAGCTCCGGGTCGAGGTGGTAGACGCCGCGGTCGTCGGGGTCGTGTGTGACCCGGGCCGGCATCCCGATCCGCTCGAGGTGGGCCTGGACCGCCCGCGTACCCGCTTCGAACGCCCACGGCTTGGCCGACTCGTCGGCTCCGGCGGTCGAGCCCTCGATCATCCGCCAGTGGTAGAGGACGCGGGGAACGTGGACCACGGCGCGGGCCCGCTCGGTGACCTTGAGGACCATGTCCCAGTCCTGGGAGCCCTCGAACTCGGGGTCGAAGCCGCCGACCGCTTCGACCAGGGAGCGGCGGAAGACGCTGAGATGGCAGGAGTACATCTGGGTCCGCATCCGCTCCGGCGACCAGTCGGGCTTGAAGAAGGGGCCGGAGTGGCGGCCGGCGCGGTCGATCTTGTCCTCGTCGGTGTAGGCGTAGTCGGCTTCGGGCTCCTCGCGCAGCTTCGCGTCGACCAAGCGCAGCGCGTCAGGGTGGAGCTCGTCGTCGTGGTCGAGCATCGCCAGGAACTCGCCCCGCGCCATCGCCACCGCGTCGTTGGAGGCGGCGACGATGCCACCGTTCTCGGCCCGGCGCGCGACCCGGATCCGCGGGTCCATTCCCTCGGCCTCGTCCAGTAGCGCCGCCACGTGCGGGGAGGGCGAGCGGTCGTCGACCAGGCACAGCTCCCAGTCGTCGAAGCTCTGGCTCAGGACCGAGCCGACCATCGCCCAGAAGACGTCGGCCGGCGTGTCGTAGACCGGCGTTATGACCGAGAAGCGGGGCGCATCAGCCACGCGAACCGCTCCGGTGCTCGCGCACCCGGCGCCGCAGCTCGCCGGGCCGGGTCACCGCCAGCTTCGCCAGCCGGGCATAGGCGATCAACCGCAGCGCGTAGCTTTCCAGCTCCAGCCGCCGCCCCCGTTCTTCGCCGATCTCGACGTCTTTGGCGACCAGCAGCTCGCGCAGGCGCGCGATCTCGGCGTCGCGCTCCTCGAGCTGGCGGCGCAGGTCAGACCCGTCCGTCATCGCGGCGAGTCTAGTTGAGGTTCGATCGTCCATTCCGTGTCCGTCTGACCCGATCTGCAAGTCTGCCGCCTTCGGGATGCGCCTCGCCACCAGGTTCAAGATTCCGATCTGGATCGCGGTCTGGATCGTCACTCGCGCCTTCATGGTCGTCCAGATCGGCTTCTGGAAAGACGCCGGCGCCGAATATCAGGACGTCAACACCTATGAAGGGTGGTCGAACTGGATCGCCTCGACCGGCCTGATGCCGCAGGAAGAAACCTGGCAGTACCCGCCGGGCGCCGCCTACCTGTTCCTGATTCCCCGGCTCGGGCCGCTCGACTACAAACCGTCCTTCGTCGTCCTGATGGTGATCGTCGACCTGATCGGGTTCTGGTTGATGACCGTGCTGGCCCGCCGTGAAAAGAGGGACGCGGGGGTCTGGATCTGGCTGCTGGCGATGCCCCTCCTGTTTGCATTCCCAATGCTGCGCTTCGATTTGGTGCCGACGGTGATCGCGATCGCGGCGCTGCTCGTCCTCCACCGCCGGCCGGCTTGGTTTGGGGCCCTGGTCGGCCTTGGCGCGATGATCAAGGTCTGGCCCGCCTTCGTCCTCTTCGCCGAGTGGGACCGAAAACGCTTGCTGCGCTCGATCGCGGCGGCGGCCGCGGTCGTGGTGGCGATCTTCGCCGTCTCTCAGATCGCCTTCGGCGACCAGACCGGATTCATCGACAACCAGAAAGATCGCGGCCTGCAGATCGAGTCCGTTGCCGCCACCCCCTGGCAGCTGAGAACCCTGATCACCGAAACGCCCGCTCCCCTGGTGGGACGGTTCGGGACGCTCGAGATCGGCTCCGACCTCGCCGACGCCGTCGGCAAGGCCCTCAGCGTCGCCGCGTTCCTCATCCTCCTCGCCGCGGCTTGGTGGTGGTGGATGCGCGACCGGGCGATCCGCCGCGGTCGCGAGGACCTCGCCAATGAGGCGCTGGCCCGCGACTTCGTCTTCACCATCGTGCTGCTGTTCCTGGTGACCAGCCGGGTCCTCAGTCCCCAGTTCATGATCTGGATGGTCGGCTTATCGGGCGTGATCCTGGCGACCGGCGGCACCCGCCTGGCGAGACCAGCGTGGATCGTGGTCGGCGCGGTCATCCTCACCGCCGGCCTCTACCAGTCGCCGGCCAACGCAGTGATCCGCAACCTCGCCCTGGTCTTTGCCGCGATCGACGCCTCGTGGACCCTCTACAAAGCGGTGCGTACCGAGCCCGCTACCGAGGAGGCGACGGTTCCGGTCGACCGCGCCGCGCCCGCGGCGGTCGATTCGGCCTAGGCCCGGATGCGACTCGATCCCAGACTCAAGATCCCGGCTTGGGTGTTCGTTTGGGTGCTCACCCGCGCCTACATGCTGGCCCAGATCGGCCTCTGGGACGACGTCAACGGGACCGAATACGGCGACGTCAACACCTACGAAGGGTGGTCGAACTGGATCTCCTCGATGCACCTGATGCCGCAGGAAGAAACCTGGCAGTACCCGCCGGGCGCCGCCTTCCTCTTCCTGATTCCGCGGCTCGGCCCGCTGGACTACAAGCTCACCTTCGTGATCCTGATGCTGGTCGTCGACCTGATCGGCTTCCTCCTGATCACCCGCCTGGCGAAGCGCGAACGTCGCGACACCGGCGTCTGGGTCTGGCTGCTGGCGATGCCGACGCTCGGCTCGATGGCGTTGCTGCGCTCCGACCTGGTGGCGACCGTGATCGGGATCGCGGCGCTGGTGGTGATCCACCGGCGTCCCACCTGGTTCGGGGCCCTGGCGGGGATCGGCGCGACGATCAAAGTCTGGCCGGCATTCGTCTTGTTCGGCGAGTGGGACCGAAAACGCCTGCTGCGCTCGGCGATCGCCGCCGCGGCTGTCGTCGGGGTCATCTTCCTGGTTGCCTGGATCGCCTTCGGCGACCAGGGCGGCTTCGTCAAGAACCAGAACGACCGCGGCCTGCAGATCGAAGCCGTGGGTGCCGCGCCCTGGCAGCTGCGGGAAGTGATCACCGGCGAGCCAATGCCGATCGCCCTGCGGTTCGGCACCAGTGAGATCGACAGCGCGGCCGGCGAAGCGGTCGCCACCTTGCTCGGGGTCGCCGCGGTCCTGGTTCTCCTCGCTGCCGCCTGGTGGTGGTGGATGCGCGACCGGGCGATCCGCCGCGGCCGCGAGGACCTCGCCGACGAGGTGCTGGCCCGCGACTTCGTCTTCACCGTGGTGCTGTTGTTCCTGGTGACCAGTCGCGTCCTCAGTCCCCAGTTCATGATTTGGATGATTGGCCTCGCGGCCGTCGTCCTCACCGCCGGAGCGACCCGCCTCTCCCGGCCGGCCTGGATGGTGATTGCCGCGGTCCTGCTCAGCAACGCGCTCGGGGAGTCGCCGGGTCGCGCGGTGCTCCGCGATCTGGCCCTGGTCGGGGCGACGATCGACGCCTCTTGGACGATGTTCCGGACGGTGCGATGAGCAACCCAGAGCTCTTCCTCATCCTCGTCCTGCATTTCGTTCTGACGGCGCTGCCCGGGGTCGCGGCGGCCCTGCTCGCGGCCCGCCTCGGAGTGCGCAGCGTGCCGGTCCTGCTCGCCACCGGAATGGTTGCCACCGGCGTCGCCGCGATGCTGGCCTTCTGGCTCTACTTCGCCGACCCGCTGATCGGCGAAAGCTTCTCCTACCTGGCGATCATCGGGCCCGCGGCGCTGACCGGCTGGCTGCTCTACGAGCGGCGGCTGCCGGGGGACCTGCTGCGGCAGCTTGCGATGCCGCTGGGGCTGTGGGCGCTGGGTTCGCTCTTCCTCGTCTTCTTCGGCTTCATCCACGGTGGCTCCGAGCTGCCGCTGGGCACCGCCGCGACCCGCTTCATCGGGCCGCTGCCGTCCGACAACGACATCCCCTCCTTCTTCGCCAACTGGTACTTCCAGCACGGCCACGAGTCGCCGGTGCCGATCTTCCCCGGCGAATGGCTCTCCAGCGACCGGCCGCCGCTGCAGGTCGGCTATGTGCTCGCCCAGCGGCCGATCGCCTGGGACCACTGGGGCGACAACTACCAGGTGCTCGGCGTGATCCTGCAGCAGCTCTGGATCGTCGGCCTCTGGGCGCTGTTGCTCGCCGCCCGCGTCGGCAAGCTGACCCGGGCGCTGGTGATGATCACCGTCCTGGTCAGCGACGTGGCGCTGCTGAACGGCTTCTTCGTCTGGCCGAAGATGCTGCCGGCGGCGATGCTGCTCGCCGCGGCGGCGCTGGTGATGACGCCGCTCTGGGAGGAGCTGCGGAAGAGCCTCTGGGCGGCCGCCCTGATCGCCGCCCTCTGCGGCCTGGCGATGATGGGCCACGGCTCGAGCATCTTCGGGATCGTGCCGCTGGCGCTGATCGCCGTCTGGCGCGGCCTGCCGAGCTGGCGCTGGGTCGGGGTCGCGGTGCTGGTCGGGCTATTCCTCTTCCAGGCGCCCTGGTCGGCCTACCAGAAGTACCACGACCCGCCCGGCAATCGGCTGGTCAAGTACATGCTCGCCGGGGTGCCGGAAATCGACGACCGCGGCACCCTGGAGACGATCGCCGACTCCTACGACGAAGCGGGGGTCGGCGGCACCCTCCACAACAAGGGCCAGAACTTCGTGACGATGTTCGGCGGCGAGCCGATGGTCGACACCTTCGAAATTGCCAGGGACCGTTTCGACGAAGGCAACTGGGAGGAAGGGCTGGAAGCCATCAGGACCGTCCTCTTCTTCGACCTCTTCCCCTCGCTGGGACTGCTCCTGCTGGCGCCGCTAGCGATGATCGCGGCGCACCGAAGACGGCGCGAGCGCGCGGAGGAATGGAACTTCGCCTTGATCTGCTTCGCGATCCTGGCCGTCGGCGCGATCGCCTGGGGGCTGCTGCTGTTCGGCAACGCCGCCGGCCGCACGGTCATGCACGCCGGCAGCTTCGCCCTGCCGATCTTCGGCTTTTGCGCCTGCGTCGCCGGCCTGCGCGCCAGTTTCCCCCGCTTCGCCACCTGGTACGTCGCGATCAGCGCCGCCCTGATGCTGGCGATCTACACCCCGGCGACCAAGCCGCTGCCGGGAACCGCCTACTCGGCGACGGCGATCGTCCTGGCGATCCTCGGCCTCGCCGGCTTCGTCGCGCTGTCGCTCAAAGACTCGCGGCTACACCAGGCTTCAAGCAATTCCGTCTAGACGACCAAACGCCGCATCCGGTCGGTCGACGCCAGTTCCTGCAGCAGGGCAAAGATCTCGGTGCCGTAGAGGGTTGCCTCATCGAGCAGGTCCTTCCTTTGGGTGGAATCGCGGAAACAATCCACCAGCTCCTCCGCGGGAGTCTGGACTCGGTCGAGGAACTTGCCGTACATCTCGCCCAGTCGGTCTATGCGCTGATCGGCTTTGTCGCCGCCGCGACCGCGCAGCGCCTTGAAGCGCTCCTGCGGCGTCAGCTCACAGAGCGCGAGCACGCGCGCGGGAAGGATCGGCAGGTCGTCGGTCGCCAGGTGGAGGATCATCGAGAAGCAGGTGGCGAGACGGCTCTGCTTCAGCTTGTAGTTCTTGAGAGCGCTCAGGGCGCGCGCCTCGGTTTGCTCGGCAGGGTCTTTCAGTTGACTGTTCCGGAAGCGCTTGTACTCGTAGTTGAGGGTAAGCGTGCGCCAGAAGCGCAGGATGTCGTTGCTGAGGAAGACCGGCTCGAAGTCATCCTCGTGGCCCTCCACGTCGCGGAAGTAGAAGCCGACCACTCGCTCCAGCAGATTCCGGTACAGCTCTGCGCGGTAGATGGGCCGGCTCTCCAGGAGCAGCAACATCCGGGCCGTGAAGGCGTTGAGGCGATCGTCATGGGGGCTGCCCAGGACCTTCTCCATCTGGTCGACGTATTGGACTCCGAGGTACTGGCCGTCCCCGGTGAATGCGGGGAACTCCATCTCTTCGGTCAAATCGATCAGCCGCGCCGTGAGGCGAATGAAGCGAAGTGAGGAGATCGGGCGCTCGCTGGGGTCGCAGTCGGCGAGGAAGAAGAGGTCGATGTCCGAGTCCTTCCACGCCTCCAGCCGGCCATAGGAACCCGTCGCGTAGATGCAGAGGGGCTCCTCGGCGAGCAGCTCGTCGACCGAGGAAAGTCCGGCGACGAGCTCCTCGATCCGCCTCCGCGAGTACTCGGCCCGATCCATTGCGGGCCAACCGTACCGACTGCCGCCGCCGCTGCTGGCCGGTAGCATCAACCAGTGCCTCCTCCGCGCCCGGATCTGTTCATCTCGGCCGACATCGAGACCGATGGGCCAATTCCCGGTCCCTACTCGATGCTCTCGTTCGCCCTCACCGTGGCGAGCACATTCGACGGCGAGCGATTCATCCAGATCGATGCCAGCCCCGAGAACGAGTTCTACGCTGAGCTGAAGCCGATCTCCAACCACTTCGATCCCGAGGCCTTGGCCGTCAACGGCCTCGACCGCGAGTGGCTGAAACAAGAGGGGCAGAATCCCGTCGACGCGATGCGCGCGGCCGAGCAGTGGGTTGGGGAGCGGGCCGGCGACGCTCGCCCGGTCCTCGTCGCCTATCCCGTCGCTTTCGACTGGTCCTTCCTCTATTGGTACTTCGTTCGTTACGCCGCCAGCTCGCCCTTCGGCTTTTCTTCCTGCCTCGACATTCGCACCCTGTACCAGGCACGGGCGCTGACCACCTTCGACGCCTCCGGCCGAGATTCGATGCCGCCCGCCCTACGCCCGGGACGCCACCACACCCACCACGCCCTCGAAGACGCTCACGAGCAAGGGGAACTGTTCAACAACCTCTTCGCCTGGGCGCTGTCCCAGCAGCGCTCATCTTCCGCTCAGCGCCAACTCGAGTACGACTACAGCGGGCCAAGCTGGTTGAAGCCGTTCCTCGATCCGCTCTCCACTTCGCACGGCCTCGACTGATCCTGCGGCCTAGAGGTCCTCGGCGATTTTCGGCGCCTCGCGGTTGAAGGTCCAGACGCCCAGAGCGCAGACCGCGATGAAGATCGCTGCGGCGGGGAGGAGGCCGGCCCAGCCGCCGGCGGCTTCTACCGCGGTGGGGGCGTGGGGTTCTAGGACCCAGACGCGGGCCTGCTGGAAGATCACCGCGATCGGGTTGATCATCAGCAGGTGTTCGTAGGTCTCGTTTTCGAAGGCTTCGACCGGATAGAGGACCGGGGTCGCGTAGAAGAGCGCCTGGGCGAAGACCATCCAGATGATCGCCACGTCGCGGAAGCGGACGTAGAGGACCGAGAGCATCATGCTGACCGCCGCGGTGAAGACGAAGAGGACGGCGACGACGAAGGGGAAGAGCAGCCAGCTCCAGGCCGGCATGACGCCGAAGGCGAGCAGGAAGCCGAGGACGACGACCAGGTTGAGGCCGAAGTTGAAGGCGCCGGTGAGAACGGTCGAGAGCGGGATCACCAGGCGGGGGAACTGGGTCTTGCGCACCACCCCCTCCTGGGCGACGACCGAGGTCACCCCGTTGGTCGTCGATTCCTGGAAGAAGGTGAACATCACGATCCCCATCAGCAGCAGGACCGGGTAGTGCTCGGCCGTTTCGCTGCCGATTTTGAAGACCTTGGTGAAGACGAAGAGGAGGACGCCGAACAGCGCCAGCGGCCGCACCAGCGACCAGACGTAGCCGAGCACGGTGCCGAAGTAGACGCGCTTGAACTCGGTCACCGACATCAGCCAGAGCAGGTCGAAGAACCGGCGGGAGCCGCCGCCGAGGGCAGAGGGGCCGCGCACCTCGCGCAGCGGAGCGGGGGTGGAGACCTCGGTGCTCACCGGCCGCCGCCCTCGATCGCGGCGTCGATCTTCAGCTCCGGGAGGACGACGCCGCGGGTCTGCGGCCCGCCGAAGACGACGAAGTCGATCGCTTTCGGCACGTACAGGGCGATGCCGCCTTCGTAGGCGCGGTTGATTCCACAGTGGACGAAGTAGCGCCCGGCGGCGAGCTGGTTGTCGATCGCCGCGCTGACCACCACCCGCTGGCCGGCGACCAGCTCCCTCGCTCCCTCGCTCTCGCCCACCGGGATGCCGAAGTTGTAGACGCTGAGGTTGTCGGCGTTGGCGAGGAGAAAGCCGACGTCGAGCCCGGGCAGGTCGCGCTTGATCTCCAGCTCCAACCGCAGCCGCAGCTCCTCGCCGTGCTCGACGTTGGCGGTCGGCTCGCCGTCGGGGCCCTCGAGCCGCGCCTCGACCAGCCGCACCTCCTCGCCCTCGGCAACGCCCTCGTCGGCGCCGTCGCCCTCGAAGTTGAGCCGCAGGTACTCGCGGCCAACCTCACCGGGGTCGCCGAGGTGCTGGATCTCGCCCTCGGCAATCAGCATCGCCCGGTGGCAGTAGTCCTCGACCGTCGCCATCTCGTGGGTGACGAGGACGATCGTCTTGCCCTCGGCTTTCATCTGGTGGAAGGCGTCGGCGCACTTCTGCTGGAAGGCGGCGTCGCCGACCGCCAGCACCTCGTCGATCAGCAGCACGTCGGCGTCGGCCTCCATCATCACCGCGAAGGCGAGCCGCACCAGCATCCCCGAGGAGTAGTTCTTCAGCTTCAGGTCGGCGAATTCCTCGAGCTCGGCGAACTCGATGATCGCGTCGAGGCGGCGGCGCATCTCTTTCGGGGTGAGCCCCATCATCACCCCGTTGAGGACGACGTTTTCGCGCGCCGTGAGGTCGACGTTGAAGCCGACCCCGAGCTCGATGAAGGGGGCCAGCCGCCCCGCTATCCGGATCGTGCCGGCGTCGGCGCGGTAGATGCTGGCCAGCAGCTTCAGCAGGGTGCTCTTGCCGGAGCCGTTGCGGCCGACGATGCCGAAGAACTCGCCCTGGCGGATCTCGAAGGAGACCCCGCGCAGCGCCCGCAGGTCGCGGAAGTCGCGCCCGGAGAAGGGGTGGACGACCCGCTCTTTGAGCGAGTCGACCCGGTTGGTCGGGATGCGGAAGCTCTTGTGCAGATCCTCGACCTGGATCGCGGGGGTTGCGGTGAGGGGATCGGCGGTCAGAACGAGGGAACGCTACCGCTCGCGGTGGCTAGCGACTGGCGTCAGAGAGGGTCTTGCAGCTGATGTAGAGGCCAAAGCCGGGCGGGTCGATGGCGACAGCCGCGTCTTCAGAGTCGTCGCCGCGGCAGCTGGGGGCGGCGGCGTCGATCGCCTGGTGCCAGCGCGGGGTGCCGCGGACCTCGGCGTCGCCGACGTAGAAGGAGCTGCCGATCGCCAGCGCGGCGAGCATCACCGCGGCGAGGCCCGCCCAGGGAAGGTGCCGCGGTCCCGGCAGCGGCCGCGGCCAGCGGTCGATCGCGACCAGGGCGGCGCTGGCCAGCAGCAGCGCCGGGACGATCGCGTAGCGGCCGGCGTTGCCGAAGTGGGTGTCGGCCGGCCACATCATCTGGCTGCCGACCGCCCGCTGGTAGGTGGAGGCGACGAACATCAGCAGCGAAGTGCCGACCGCGATTGCGGTGAAGGCGCGGACCTGGATCGAGGAGCGGCGGGCGACTAGGACCAGGCCGGCGAGCCCGGCGAGCAGCAGGGCGACCAGGAGCACCCAGCCGAGCTGCTCCCAGGCGACGCCGCCGAGGCTTTCGCCAAGCACGCCGCCGTCGAGCACCCGCTGCAGGTAACTGGTCCAGATGTCGGCGGTCCACTGCGGGTCGACCGCGCTCTCGCTGTTGCTGGCCAGGACCGGCACCTGGACCGCGGCCCCGATCGCGTAGCCGGCGAGGATCACGACATCGCGGCGGTCGCGGGCGGCGAGCAGGCGCAGGCCGGCCAGCGGGGCGAAGAACCAGACCCCCGGGGTGCTCAGCCCGGTGAGCAGGATGAAGAGACCACCGAGTGCCGCGCCGGCCGTCGTCCGCGGCGTCCACAGCAGCACCCAGAAGCTGGCGAAGAGCATGTACCAGAGGACGTAGGAGCCGGCGGCGATCGACTCCAGCGAGGCGACCGGCGAGAGCACGGTGAGGGCGACCAGGGCGCCGCGCAGGTAGGGGTTGCGGATGTGGTTGGCGGCGGCGACCCAGACGACCAGGCCGCAGATCGCGACGACGAGGGTGGAGGCGATCGCGATGGCCGCGGCGGCGTCGCGCAGTGGCACCGCGGCGCCGAGCTCGCCGATCAGCCGCGGGACGAGGATCAGGTAGCCGGCGTAGGGGGTGAACAGCGCGTCGAGGAAGCCGCGTTCGAGCGCCCCCTGGAGGAGGATCGGGCCGTCCTCGGCCCAGAGCGATTCGATCGCGTTCTCGATCCCGAGGCGGGCCAGTTGCAGGACGACCAGGAGGGTGAGGACGGAGACGCCGAGCAGCGCCAGCTGACCGCGGCTGGCGCGGCGCTGGTCGTCGGGTGGTGTGAGGAAGAGGCAGCGCCTGATCGTTTGCCGCATCGGCGGCGGACGATATCGGCGCTCTAGGCTTGCGCCCCTGTGGCAAGCGAGCTGAGCGTGGCCGTGGTGATCCCGAGCTGGAACTCGGCCGGGCTGCTGCCGCGCTGCCTCGACTCGCTGGCCGATCAGGGCGCCGAGCTGGAGCTGTTGGTCGTCGACAACGGCTCCGGCGACGGCAGCGTCGAGCTGCTGCGCGAGCGCGGCGTGCCGCACGTCTCGCTGCCGCAGAACGTCGGCTTTGCCGCCGCCGTCAACCTCGGCGCCGCCCGCACCAAGGCGCCGGCGGTGCTGGCGCTGAACGCCGACACGGTCCTGGAGCCCGGCGCCGTCGGGCGGCTGGCCGCGGCGCTGGCCGCCGACCCGGAGCTGGGCGGCGTACAGCCGCGGATCCTCCAGCTCGAGCCCGGCGGCGAGCGCGACGCCGAGCGCGCCCGCCTCTACAGCCGCGGCATGGCGCTGAGCGCCGACGGCCGCGCCTTCGAGGAGGGGGCGGGGGAGGCGCAGGACTCGCGCAGCGCCACCGCCCGCGAGGTCTTCGGCGTCTGCGGCGCCGCCTGTCTGCTGCGGCGCGAGTTGTTCGAGCGGCTCGGCGGCTACGACGAGCGCTACTTCGCCTTCTATGAGGACGTCGACCTCAACGTCCGGGCGCGGATCGCCGGCTGGCGCTTCGCCTACGTCCCCGAGGCGGTCGTCTGGCACCTCGGCAACGCCACCTGGATGGCCGAGGCGCCCAGCCCCGGCGCCTGGAACGCCCGCCTCGTCGCCCGCAACCGGCTCGCCACCCAGGCCAAGTTCATGCCGGCGCGGTCGCTGCCGCGGATCGCCGCGGTCGAGGCCGGGGCGCTGGCCCGCGCGGCGAGGCAGCGGCGGCTGCGAGCGACCTTGGGAGGCAAGCTCGCCGCCCTGCGCTGGCTGCCGGCGCTGCTGGGCGAACGCCGGCAGCTGCGCCGCGAGGGTGACCCGCGACTGGCGCAGCGCTGGCTCGGGGTGAGAAATTAGGGCGATGAAGGTCTGCCTGATCGCCCCGGCCCCCAACGACGCTGGGGCCACCGCCCACTCGCCCCGCGCCCTGGCGGCGCTGCTCTCCCGGCGCCACGAGGTGACGCTGATCCACGGCGGCTGGGGGGAGGAGCGGCCCGAGCTGGCGCCGAGCGCCGATGTCCGCGAGGTCTACGCCGAGCTGCCGGAGGAGCTGGCGCCGCTGAAGTGGGCCAGCGACGAGCACCGCGATTCAGCCGCGGTAATGGAGGCGATCCGCCGGCTCTACGCCGACGGCGGTCCGGATTACCTGGAGGCCCCCGACTTCCGCGCCCTCGGCCTCGTCCCCCTGCAGGCGCGGCTCGGCGGCGAGCCGCTGCTGGCCCAGACGACGATCGCGACCCGGATCTCGCCCAGCACCGAGCTGATCAACCTCCAGGACGGAAAGCTCCACCTGTACGGCCCCAAACGCCTCGCCGAGCTGGAGCGCGAGCAGCTCCGCCTCAGCGATCGCCTGCTCTGGTCCGGCGGCGACTGCCTCGGTCTCTACCAGCGCTACTACGGCGAGGAGGCGCTGCCGCCGGGGGTGCAGATCCGGCCCACCCTCGAGCTGTCGGAAGCCGCCGAGATCCCCGCCACGACCCTGCCCGCGGGACCCCTGCGCCTGCTCTTCCTCGGCGACCTGCGCCGCTCGCGGGGCGTCGTCGACCTGGTCGAAGCCTGCTGGTCGCTGCCGCCCGAGAGCTGGCGCCTGACCCTGGCGGGTTCGGACACGGCGACGGCCGGCATGGGCCAGTCGACCCGGGAGACGATCGAAATCTTCAGCGGCGAAGACCGGCGGATCGAGATCGTCCCCGAGCCCGACGCGGCGGCCCTGCAAGGGCGCCTTGCCGCCGCCGACCTGCTCGTCGTCCCCTCTTGGCTGGAGGCGACCGCGGGGTCGGCCCTGGCGGCCCTCGCCGCCGGCGTGCCGGTGCTCGCCACCCCGGTTGGCGACCTGGTCGAGGTGATCGAGGACGGGGTCAATGGCTGGCACGCCGAGAGCACCGGCCCAACTGCCCTGGGACGGGCGCTGCGCCGGCTCGAGGCCGACCGCGGCGAGCTGGCGCGGGTGCGCGGCTCGGGCGCCCCCGCCGAGCGGGCCCGGCGGCTCGCCGACCCGGCGCCGATCCAAAACGCCTACGACGAGCTGCTCGGCAGCCGCGCCCATCCGCTGCCGGTCGAGCCGGTCGCAGCCGGGGGACCGCTGGTGACCGGGATCGTGCCCTACTTCCGCGCCCACGAGTACGTCCGCGATGCGGTCGACTCGCTGCTCGCCCAGACCTACCCGGAGGTCGAGGTGCTGGTCGTCAACGACGGCTCCTTCGCCCCCGACGACGCCGTCCTCGGCGAGCTCAGCGAGGATCCCCGGGTGACGGTGGTGACCAAGCTCAACGGCGGCGAGGGGACGGCCCGCACCTTCGGCGCCAGGATCGCCCGCGGCGAGTACCTGGTGATGCTCGACGCCGACAACCTGCTGGAGCCGGAGTTCGTCGCCCGGGCGCTGGCGGTTTTCCTGACCGATCCGGAGCTCGCCTACGTCACCTCCTGGTTGCGGATGGTCGGGCCCGACAACCGCGACACCGACGCCCACCCCAACTTCGCCCCGCTGGGCAACGCGGTCATCGATGGCTACGCGGAGAACTGGGACGGGGACACGCTGGCGATGCTGCCCCGGCGCCTGTTCACCGAGCTCGGCTTCGAATACCACCCGGAAGGGTCGATGCATTCCGACTGGGAGCTCTACCGCTGGCTGCGCGCCAACCAGCGCTTCGGCGCGGTGATCCCCGAGCGGCTGGCCCGCTACCGGGTGCTCCCGGATTCGATCATGCGCGGCTACAGTGACGAGCTGCAGGGCCGCAGCTGGCGGGAATCGGAAGAACGGATCGCCCTGCACGCCGTCCGCTGGACCGCCGAGGGAGACCGATGAGCCAGCGGCAGGAGGACCCGCGGGTGGAGGAACTGCTGCGCGTCAACGCCGAGCTGGCAGCCGAGGTGCGCAACCTCACCCTCGGCTACGGCGACGCGCCACGGCCGGCGGGGATGCCCACCACCCGCCGGCTCGGCCGCCTGATCGAGGAACGCGACCAACTGCAGGCCGAGCTCGAGGCGGCCCGCGCCGAGCTCGAGGTCTCGGTCCGCCACCGCGAGGAACTCGAGCAGCGCCAGGCCGAGCTGGTGGCTCAGGTCGCCGAGCTGCGGATGGGCGCTCGCGGCGTCCTGCGCCGCGTCCGCGCGCGCCTGCTGCGTTAGCCGCGCCGGCGGCGGCGCAGCGCCAGCGCCTCGCGGGCGCTGAGCTCGAGCAGCGTCGCGCCGCCGGCGTCGCGCTGGTCGAGGCCGGCGCCGTCGCGCCAGCCTCGTAAGCGACCTTTGAGCCCGGCCGCGGTGCGGTCCTTCAGCAGCTGCCCGGCGCAGAGCGCCCCCTCGCTGGCCAGCGCCCGCAGCGCCAGCCGCGGGTTCCCCATCACCCCGTAGCGGCGCAGCATGTAGCCGCGGCTCCAGCCGGTGCGCGCGTACTTGGCGGCGCTGGCGGCGCCGAGGCTGGCCGAGTAGGCGTGCAGCGCCCGCGCCTCCGGCGCCAGCCGGCAGCGCCCGCCCGCGGCCGCCAAACGCAGCGACAGGTCGAGGTCCTCGTAGTAGAGAAAGATCCGCTCGTCGAAGCCGCCGACCGCCTCGAAGGCCTGGCGGCGGTAGAGCGCCGCGCCCCCGGTCGGGCCGAGCGGATCCGCCGCCCCCATCGCCGCCTCGGCCGGCTCGCCGTGCAGGTAGTCGAAGCCCATCAGGGTCGCGTCGGCGACCACCCCGGCGGAGTCGATCAGCTCCGGCGCCCGTTCCTGCAACAGGACCCCGGCGACCGAATCGACCCCGGCGCCGAGCCCGTCCACCAGCGCCTCGACGAAGTGTGGCTCCGGCTCGGCGTCGTTGTTGAGCAGGATCACTGCGTCGGCCGGATGCGCCGCCACCGCCCGGTTCAGCGCCGGGCCGAAGCCGAGGTTCTCGCCCAGCTCCAGGACTTTTATCTCCGGCAGCTCGCGCCGCGCCAGCTCGACCGAGTCGTCGCTGGAGCCGTTGTCGACCAGGACCACGTCCGCCGGCTGGGTCTGCGCCGCCAGCCCGCGCAGGGTCCTGCCGAGCTGGGCCGACCCGTTGAAATTTGGGATGTAAACGGCTGGTAGCACGCTCTTTTCGCCGCGCAGTAGGGTTGCAGCCTCGCATGGAGCCCTTGAAGGGACTGATTCTCTCGGGTGGCGCCGGCACGCGCCTGCGCCCCATCACCCACACCTCGGCGAAGCAGCTCGTACCTGTCGCCAATAAGCCCGTGCTCTTTTACGGGATCGAGGCGCTGGTCGAGGCGGGGATCAAGGAGATCGGGATCATCATCGCCCCCGAGACCGGCGAGGAGATCCGCGAGGCGGCCGGCGACGGCTCCCAGTTCGGGGCCGAGATCACCTACATCGTCCAGGACAAGCCGGCCGGCCTCGCCCACGCGGTGCTGACCGCCGAGGAGTTCATCGGCACCTCGCCCTTCGTCATGTACCTCGGCGACAACCTCCTCCGCGACGGTCTGCGCGGCCTCGTCTCCACCTTCACCGACGAGTCCCCCGACGCGCTGATCCTGCTCACCCCGGTCGACGACCCGCAGTCCTACGGCGTCGCCGAGCTCGACGGCGACGGCCACATCGTCCGCCTGATCGAGAAGCCGAAAGACCCGCCTTCGAACCTGGCCCTGGTCGGCGTCTACCTGTTCAGCAACCTGATCTTCGACGCCGCCCGTTCGCTGGAGCCCTCCTGGCGCGGCGAGCTGGAGATCACCGAGGCGATCGACAAGCTGATCGACGACGGCCGCACCGTCCGCTCCGAGGTCGTGCGCGGCTGGTGGAAGGACACCGGCCAGCTGGCCGACATGCTCGAGGCCAACCGCCTCGTGCTGGAGGAGCTGGTGACCGAGATCGAGGGCGAGGTCGACGAGGCCTCCAAGGTCGAGGGCCGGGTCGTGATCGGCCCCGGCGCCCGGCTCGAGCGCGCGGTCGTCCGCGGCCCCGCCGTGATCGGCGCCGACGCCCACATCGAGGACGCCTTCATCGGCCCCTACACCTCGATCGGCGACGACGTCCACGTCCGCCGCTCCGAAGTCGAGAACTCGATCGTCCTCTCCGGCTCGGTGGTCGAGGACCTGGGGACGCGGATGGAGGCGAGCCTGCTCGGCAAGGAAGTGAAGCTGACCCGCAGCGAGGGGATGCCGAAGACCCTGCGGCTGCTGGTCGGCGACAAATCCGAGATCAAACTCATCTAGTGGGGGCCGCGCCGTGAAGCTGCTCGTAACCGGAGCCGCCGGGATGCTGGGCCGCGACGTCCTTCTCGCCGCCGGCAACGCCGGCCACGACGTGATCGGCTACGGCCGCGCCGAGCTCGACGTCACCGACCCGTCCACCCTCGCCCGCAAGCTCGACCTCGAGCGGCCCGACGTGGTGATCAACTGCGCCGCCTGGACCGACGTCGACGGCGCCGAGGAGGCCGAGGAGGCCGCCTTCGCCGTCAACGGCTCGGGTGCCGGCAACGTCGCCGCCGCCGCGGCCGAGATCGAAGCCCGGATCCTCCACGTCTCCACCGACTACGTCTTCGACGGCAGCAAGGGCGCGCCCTACGTGGAGAGCGACCAGGTGGCGCCGCATTCGGCCTACGGCCGCACCAAGCTGGCCGGCGAGGAGGCTGTCGCCGCCGCCAACAAGCGCCACTTCATCGTCCGCTCGGCCGGCCTCTTCGGGCTCGGCGGCCGCAACTTCGTCGAGACGATGTTGCGCTTGGCCGAGGTCCAGAACGAGGTCCTCGTGGTCCGCGACCAGTCCACCTCGCCGACCTACACCTGGCACCTCGCCTACGGGATCGTGCGGCTGATCGACGGCATGGAGTACGGCATCCACCACATGGCAGCGGGCGGCCATTGCTCCTGGTACGAGTTCGCCCGCGAGATCTTCGAGCAGGCCGAGGTCGAGTGCAAAGTCCTCTCCGGGACGACCGAGATGCTCGGCCGGCCGGCGCCGCGACCCGCCTTCTCGGCCCTGGTCAGCCAGCGCGAGCACGCGATCCGGCTCCCCACCTGGCAGGACGGCCTGGCAGGCTATCTCGCCCAACGACAAGCGGAGGCAAGTGAATGAAACTCCTGGTCACCGGGGCCGCCGGCTTCATCGGCTCCACCTACGTGCGGCTGGTCGGCGACGAGCACGACGTCGTCGTCCTCGACAAGCTCACCTACGCCGGGCGGCGCGAGAACCTGCCCGAGGGTACGCAGCTGATCGAGGGCGCGATCGAGGACCCGGCCGTCGTCCGCGAAGCGATGCAGGGCGTCGACGCGGTGGTCAACTTCGCCGCCGAGTCCCACGTCGACCGCTCGATCGACGACCAGGACGCCTTCGCCCGCACCCACGTGATCGGCACCGGGACGCTGCTGGACGCCGCCCGTGAGCTGGGCGTCTCCCGCTACCTGCAGGTCTCGACCGACGAGGTCTACGGCTCGATCGACTCCGGCTCCTTCACCGAGACCTCGCCGCTCGACCCCTCCTCGCCCTACTCGGCGACCAAGGCGGCCGGCGACCTGCTCGTCTCCGCCCACTGGCACACCTACGGTGTCGACGCCTCGATCGTCCGCGGCTCCAACAACTACGGCCCGCGCCAGTATCCGGAGAAGCTGATCCCGCTGATGGTGCTGAACGCGGTCCACGGCGACTCGCTGCCGGTCTACGGCGACGGCAAGCAGGTCCGCAACTGGCTCTTCGTCGAGGATTTCTGCAGCGGCATCCACACCGTCCTGACCAAGGGCAAAGCCGGCGAGGCCTACAACGTCGGCGGCCCCGACGAGTGCGAGAACCTCGAGGTCGTCAAGCGGGTGATCGAGCTGACCGGAGGCGACGAGTCGCTGATCGAATACGTCAAGGACCGGCCCGGTCACGACCGCCGCTACTCGCTCTCCTCCGAGAAGCTCAAGCGCGACCTCGGCTGGGAGGCCCAGGTGCACTTCGCCGAGGGCCTCGAGCGGACCGTCGACTGGTACCGCGACAACGAGGACTGGTGGGGCCCGATCCGCTCCGGCGAGTACCGCGAGTACTACGAAAAGCAGTACGGGAAGGCCCTGGGTTAGTGGCCGAGCGGCTGGAGACGAAGCTCGACGGGGTGGTCCTGATCGAGCCGGTCGTCCACGGCGACGAGCGCGGCTTCATGCTCGAGTCCTACAGCCGCGACGCCTGGCGCGAGCTGGGCGTAGACGTTGAGTTCGTCCAGCACAACCACTCGCGCAGCTCGAAGGGGACGCTGCGCGGGATCCACTTCCAGACCGAGCCGGGGCAGGCCAAGCTGGTCCGTTGCGCCCGCGGCGAGATCCTCGACGTCGCCGTCGACCTGCGCCGCGGCTCGCCGACCTACGGCCAGTGGGAGGCGCACCGGCTCGACGACGTCAAGCATCGCCAGCTCTTCGTCCCGGTCGGCTTCGGCCACGGTTTCGCCGTCCTCTCAGACGTCGCCGACGTCGCCTACCAGGTGTCCAGCTATTACGACCCGGCAACCGAGTCCGGGATCGCCTGGGACGACCCCGGGGTCGGCGTCGAGTGGCAGGTCAGCGACCCGCTGCTTTCCGAGCGCGACAAGAACGCGCCGCGGCTAGCCGACGTCGCCGACTCGCTTCCTTTTTGAAAACGTGCACGGTCCGCTGGGTATTTCTGGGTAACTTCCCCAGCTAATGCGCAATTTTCGCGCCCGTTTCACGGTCTGAGCGAGTACTTTCGGCGCCGTGAAAAGAGCTCTCGAAACCAGTCGTCGGCCCCACCTGGGGATCCTCCTAATCGTCGCCCTGATTGCCTGCGCGGCGGTCCCGGCCTCCGCCTCGGCGGGCTTCAACGACGATTTCGCGGACTCCGTCGCCCACCCCGACGGCAACAGCAAAGACTGGATCGAAACCTTCCACGCCAACCTCAGCTCGGCGACCAAAGAGACCGGCGAGCCCAACCACGCCGGCTTCCCGGGAGGCCACTCGGTTTGGATCAGCTGGGAGTTCTACGAGGACACCGACGCCCGGGCGAGCGCCTGCGGCGCCAAAGGCGCCGACCTGCTGCTCGCCGTCTACAGCGGCAGCGCGGTGAACGAACTGACCGAAGTGGGCAGCGAGAGCGAAGAGAGCGAAAACGGCTGCGTGTCGGTCAGGTTCAACGCCGAAGAAGGGGTCACCTACCGGATCGCGGTCGACGCGAAATCGAGCCCCGGCACCACCTCGGTGAACTTCGACATGGGGCGCTATCCCGCCAATGACGACTTCGCCGACGCGATCGTCCTGCCCGAATTCCCGACCACGGTGGATGTCGATCCCGGGCTCGGCAGCCCCGAGGCGGGGGAGCCGCCGGCGGAAAAAGGGCCGGGCAACTCCGTCTGGTACCGGTGGACCGCCGGCAAAAGCGGTCTCGTCAGCATCAACAACTGCGCCAGCTGGCCGCAGCTGTACGTCTCGGCTTTCACCGGCCCCGCGCTGGAAGAACTGACCCCGGTCGGGGAACAGATCTTCAACGGCGGCATCTGCGACGAGGCCCGGTTCGAAGCCGAAGAAGGGGTCGCCTACTCGATCCGGATCGCCGGCTCCACCGGCAAAGGCGGCGAGATGTCGGTCAATTTCGGCTGGGTCGGCAAAACGCTCCTGACC
>DASTSW010000079.1:0-23479 GCA_035760445.1 Solirubrobacterales bacterium
AGCTGGGTCGGCAGGTCGAAGGCCATCGAGAGCCCGGTCGAGCCGTGCTCGATCAGGTAGCGGTAGCGCTCGTTGGTGTCCTCGGGCGAGGCGAAGCCGGCGTACTGGCGCATCGTCCAGAGCCGGTCGCGGTACATCCCCGCGTGGATGCCGCGGGTGAACGGCGGCGCGCCCGGCTCGCCGAGGCGCTCCTCGAGCCCGGGGCCAACGTCGCTCTCGTCGTAGAGCGCCTGGATCTCGATCCCGGAGTCGGTGAAGATCCGCTCGTCATCGGGACCAACGACCGGCGCGATCGTGCGGTGGGCCTCGGAGGCCCCGGTTGCGTCGCTGCTCGCCATCGCTCGGGAGGATATTGAGACGCGGGCGCCGGAGGCTCAGTCGCTGGCGCCGACCAAGCGCTCGACGCCGCTCTGCTCGATCGTCCGCCGCAGGCCCTCGGTCAGCTCGACCGCCGGTTCCCAGCCGAGCAGGTCGCGGGCGCGGCCGATGTCGGGCTGGCGCTGCTGCGGGTCGTCGGTGGGCAGCGGCTCGTGGATGATCTCCGAGCGGGAGTCGGTCACCTCGATCACCGCCTTGGCCAGTTCCAGCAGGGTGAACTCGTTCGGGTTGCCGACATTGACCGGCATGTGGATCTCGGACTCGGCGAGGCGGACGATGCCGTCGATCAAGTCGTCGACGTAACAGAAGCTGCGCGTCTGGCTGCCGTCGCCGAAGACGGTGATCGCCTGGTCCTGCAGCGCCTGGCGCAGGAAGGTCGGGATCGCGCGGCCGTCGTGGGCGCGCATTCGCGGTCCGTAGGTGTTGAAGATGCGGACGATCGCCGTGTCGAGGCCCTGCTGACGGTGGTAGGCCATGGTCAGCGCCTCGGCGTAGCGCTTCGCCTCGTCGTAGACGCCGCGCGGGCCGATCGGGTTGACGTGGCCCCAGTAGTCCTCCTTCTGCGGGTGGACCTGGGGGTCGCCGTAGACCTCGCTGGTCGAGGCGATCAGGAAGCGGGCGCGCTTGAACTTGGCGACGCCGAGCATGTGGTGGGTCCCGTGGGAGCCGACCTTGAGCGTGTGCAGCGGCAGCCGCAGGTAGTCGATCGGGCTCGCCGGCGAGGCGAGGTGGTAGACGAAGTCGACGTCCTCGGGGATGTCGACCTTCTCGGTGATGTCGATGTTGCGGAAGTCGAACCGTTCGTCACGGATGTGGGAAATGTTCTCCAGCGACCCGGTCTCGAGGTTGTCGATGCAGATCACCCGGTGCCCGTCGCCGAGCAGCCGCTCGCAGAGGTGTGAACCGAGGAAGCCGGCGCCGCCGGTAACTACGCAAGTGCTCATCGGGCGATCCTAGCGAGCCGCGATCGAAGGGACGCCGCCGCTGGCGGTGCCGCAATTTCCGGATTTCCGCTTGGGAAATCCGTCCAAGAGGGGGGAGAGAAATACCGCCCTCGTTCCTGGCGCTGGCAGTGTCCGATGCGAAGAACTAAAGCGGCAGGGAGAAACAAAGCGGTGGAGACGATCAGCGCCGAGCGGGAGACGCTGCGGCCGAAAACGGGTGACGACGCGGCCCGCAAGCGCGTCGCTGTCGAGACTTACGCGCAGAACGAAACGACTTTGCGACGCACCGCGCGCCGATACTCGCTCTGCGCCGACGACGTCGAGGAAGCGCTACAGCGGAGCCTCGAGATCCTGCTGGGCAAAGCCCCCAGCGACGATCCGCTGGAACTGATCAAGTGGCTACAGACCGTCGTCAAGCACGAGGCGCTGGCGGTCCGTCGCGAGCGCGAGCGGGACCTCAACGGACCGCCGAGCGCGCCCGGCGACGAGGACTGGGTCGCGCTCCTCCCCGCCCCGGCCAACGGGCCGGCGGAGCAGGTCGAGCGGCGGGAGGAGATCGCCCGCAGCCGCGAGGCACTGCAGGCGCTGAAGCCGCAGGAGCTGCGCGCCCTGACCCTGTTCGGCGAGGGCTACTCCTACGTCGAGATCGGCGAGATCACCAACTGGAGCCACACCAAGATCAACCGCTGCCTGGCCGAGGGGCGCGAGCGGTTCCGCCGCTTGATCGCCCACAGCGAGGCCGGCGGGCGCTGCGCCGAGCTGCAACCGCTGCTCTCGTCCTTCTGCGACGGCGTCGCCTCACCCGAGGAGGTGGCGGAGCTGCGTGAGCACCTGCGCGCCTGCGTCCACTGCCGGGCGACGCTGCGGGCTTACCGCCTGGCGCCGAAGGCCGCGGCGGCGCTGGTCCCATTCCCGCTCCACCGCAGCCTCTGGGAACGAGCCCAGGAGGCAGTTTCCAGCCTGGCGGGGCGCTTCTCCGGCGGCGGCGACCCCGCTTCGCAGGTCGCGACCGGCGGCGCCGGCGGAGGGGCGGTTGCCATGGTCAAGATCGCCGCCGTCTGCATCGGCACGGCGGGCGGCGCCGCGGCCTGTGTCGCCGGCGGCCTCGTGCCGGGCTCCGCGGGTGGATCACCCGAGCGACCGCCGCAACAGGAGCGACTGGCCGAGGCGCAGGACCCCGCCCCGACGCCGCAGGTGGAATACGAGCCGGCGGAGGCCAAGCCGAAGCCGGCTTCCGAGTCGAAGTCGCATCGTCAGCCCTCCCGCCAACAGCAGCCGGTCGAAATCGAACCGGCCCCGAGCGAAACGGTCCCGGTCGAAAGCGCCGCGGTCGAAGCGGCCCCGGTCGCCGAACCGACTCCGGAACCGGCGCCGGTGGAAAGCGGCGGCAGCCCCGCCGGGGAGTTCGGCCCGTGAAGCCGGCGTCGAACCTGCTCCCGGCCCTGCTGGCGATCTTCTTCGCGTTCTCCGCGCAGGCAACGGCGGCAACGGGCGCTCTGACCTCGGCGACGGGCTGGCAGGCGAAGCGAGCATTCCCGATCGAGTGGGATCCGATCGCGCCGTCGCAGCCAACCGAAGCCGTCTACAGGATCTGGGATTCCCAGGATCAACTGGTTCTGGGCTTCCACCGGCCGTTCAGCGAGAGGCTGAAAGACGTGGAGGTGCCGGCGGTGCCGGACGTCTACACCCTCGAAGCGTGGCTGGAGAACAGCGCGGACGAAGCCGGTCCTCCCTCCTTCGCCACCCTGCGCTTCGACGACACGGTGCCGTCCCCGCCTGGGCTCGACTCTCCTCCGGGCTGGATCCTGGGGACCCAGCCCGCGGCGGTCCAGATTGCCGCAGCGCCCGATCCGCTGCCGCTCTCCGGCTTCGAAGGCTTCGCGGTTTCGGTCGACCGCGGCAGCGACGGCTTCCCGTGCGCTCAAACCGACATCTGCCGTGCCGATGAGATCGACCTAGCCGGTTACGAAGGCGGCACCGTCGCGCTGGGAACGCTGCCCGAGGGAATCCACTTCGTCCGTGTCGCCGCCGTTTCGGGGGCGGGAGTTCCCTCAGAGGTGACGACGGCCGCCGTTCGCATCGACGGCAGCGCCCCCGCCCTCTCGCTGGCGGCCCCGGCGGGCTGGAGCAATCGACCGGTGTTGGTGACCGCCCACGCCGCGGACCCGCTTTCGGGAATGGCGGCAGCTGGGCCGCTCGGACCGTTCACCGCGATCGCGGTTGACGGAGCAGCGCCGGCGCGGACGCTTGGCGACGCCGCCAGCGCTTGGGTCACCGGCAGCGGGGCGCATGCGGTCGAGTACTTCGCGCGCGACCTCGCCGGCAACCTCAGCGACACCGCCGGGTCGATCGTCCGTATCGACGAAGACCCGCCGCGGGCCTCCTTCGCAGCCAGCCAGGACCCCGCCGAACCGGAGCGGATCGAAGCGACCGTCGGCGATCCGCTCTCCGGGCCGAGCCCCGACCGCGGCTCGATCGCGATCCGCCCCGCCGGGACCGGCCTGTCCTTCGAGCCGCTGCCGACCCGCAACGCCGGCGACCGGCTGGTGGCCCACTGGGACTCCGACTCCTACCCGCCCGGCAAGTACGAGTTCCTCGCCACCGCCTTCGACCTCGCCGGCAACACCGGCGCCGGCACGAACCGCGATCGCGGCGGCCGCATGGTTCTGGTCAACCCGCTGAAGGCGCAGGTGGGCCTGGAGATCAAGCTTTCCGGCCGCCGCCTCAATGGGCGCCTGTGGCGGGTCGGCGGCGGTCCGGTGGCCGGTCGCGATGTGACCATCACCGAGACCTTCGCCCCGGGCTCCCGGCCGCGCCAGCGCACCACCGTGGTCGGCACGGACAACGCCGGGGCCTTCTCACTGAGACTCAGGCAGGGGCCAAGCCGGGACGTTGTCGCTCGCTTCGCCGGGACCGCCCTGCTGACCCGGGCGACCGGTGACGCCGCCCACCTCGCGGCCGCGACCAAAGTCCAGCTACGCGCCTCAGCGACGACGGCCAGGGTCGGCGGCAAGCCGGTCGTCTTCAGCGGCAAGGTCGCGCACAGGGGCGCGGCCACCGTCGGCGGCCTCCCGGTCGAGCTCCAGTTCCGCTTTCGCGGCGGCGCCTGGAGCGAGTTCCGCACCGTCGAGACCAACGCCCGCGGCCGCTTTCGCTACCGCTACCGGTTCAGCGACGACGACAGCCGCGGCGTCAGCTTCCAGTTCCGCGCCCAAATAAAAGGCCGCGAGGGCTGGCCCTACGGACCAGGCACCTCGCGGCCTGTAAAAGTCACCGGCCGGTAGCCGGTTGGGACTGCTTAGCGGAGCGCGGCCAGCTGGTCGCTGACGCTGCCGACCAGACCCTGGGCGCTGCCGACGACGCCCTGGGCGCGGGAGGTCTGCTCCTCGATCGCCTTGCGGACGCGCTGCTCGACCTCGTTGCGGTTGCGCTTGATCGTCGTCTCGACGTCGCGCTGGCGCTTACGGGCCCGACGCTCGACCTGGTTGCGGGTCTTGCGCGCCTCGGTGATCGCTTTGCGGCGGGCGGTGGTGCCGCGACGCTCGGTCCGCTTCAGCGATTTGCGCAGCGTGCTGCGGTAGCTCTTGACCTGTTTCTCGGCCTTGCTGCGGTCGGTCCAGGGCTCGACCAGGTCGGAGACCCGGTCGCTGACTGCGAGGACGGCGCCGACGGGGAAGTCGACGGCGGTCTCGACCACGGTTTGGACCTGGTTTTTCTCAGCAGCGGCCACTTTGGTGGCGGCGCGTTTGGAAGCTTTTGCCGTTTTCGCCGCAGATTTTTTCGCTTCGGTGGTGGCGCGTTTCGCCTGCGTTTTGTTTTTGCTGCCGTTTTTACTCGTTGCCATCTGAAGAAAACACCTCTTAGATCAGGGATTGGGGGCTTGGGGAAGCCCGAGTGTAGCGAACATAAGTTCGTAGGAACAGACGTTTGTAAACCGCTTGGGAAGAAGGGTTACGCGGTCTTCGCCAACTGCGCGGCGCGGACCGTGGCAAGCCCGTCCTCATCGTTGCCGGCGGCGATCGGGTAACGCGAGTCGAGATCGAGCATCGCCTCGGAAAGCTCGAGGTCGCCGAAAGCGACCGCGCCCCCCGCCTCGCGGACGATCAGCTGGGCGGCGGCGGCGTCGACCGAGCGGCAGGACCGCAGGCTCAGCATCGCGTCGAAGCGCCCGGCGGCGACGTAGGCGGCGGTGATCGCGATCGCGCCGACCACCCGCAGGCGGAAGACCTTGCCGGCGAGGGCCTCGAAGGCCGGCAGCGACCACTCCGGCTCGACCGACTCGACCCCGACCACCTCGAGCCGCTCGGCCGCGGGCGAGACCTGGACCGGGCGGCCGTTCAGCTGCGCGCCGGCCCCGCGGTTGGCGAGGAACTCCTCGTCGGCGCCGAAGTCGTGGACGAAGCCGAACTCGACGTCGGCCATCGATGGCCCGGAGGCGACCGCGATCGAGACCGCGAAGGAAGGGATCGTGCGGCGGGCGTTGAGCGAGCCGTCGATCGGGTCGATCACCACCCGCTGCTCGCCGCCGGAGCCGAAGCTGACTTCGCCGCGCTCCTCGGAGACGGCGACGAAGGAGGCGCCCTCCGCGGCCAGCTTCTCCAGCTCGGCGAAGACGACGTCCTCGCATTTGCGGTCGATGACCAGGGTGCGATCGCCGCCCTCGCCGATCCCCTCGTAGACGGTGCGCTCCTCGCTGGTCAGGGCCTCGGAAAAGATCGGGCGCTGGGCGGCGACGATGCGGCGGCAGATCGCCGGCCAGTCGGCGGAGAGGAGATCCATCGGCGGGATGCTAAAGGGACGCTGGACAAGCGCTAGCTTTGGGCGGTGCCCGAGGACCGCCCCATCGCTGAGGCCGCCGCTTCCGAGCGCGAGCGCGCCGTCGCCCACGCCGACGGGCCGCTGCTGATCCTCGGCGCCCCGGGTACCGGCAAGACCGAGCTGCTCGCCCGCCGCCTCGCCCAGCTGGTCGCCGCTGGGACGCCGCCCGAGGGCGTGCTGATGATCGCCTCCCGCCAGGCCACCGCCGGCCGGCTACGCGAACGCTGCGAGGCGCTGCTGGAGGGGTCGTTCGAGGAGCTCTGGGTCGGCAGCTGGGACGCAATCGGCGAGCGGCTCCTGCACGACTATCCCGAGGAGGCCGGCCTCGACCCCTTCTTCGACGTGCTCAGCCGGGGCGAGCGGCTGGCGCTGCTGCTCGACCGCCTCGAGGCGCTGCCGCTGCGCCGGCACGAGATCCGCGGCAACCCGACCGGGCTGCTGGCCCGGCTGCTGGCGCGGATCGACCGGCTCAAGGCCGAACGGGTGGGACCGACGACGCTCTCGGAACGGGCGCGGGCGCAGGAGGAGGCTGCCGCCGACGAGGCCGAGCGCGAGGCGGCGCGGCGCGAGCTCGAGTTCGCCGAGCTCTACGCCGCCCACGACCGGATCGTCGCCGAGTCCGGCAGCCTCGACCGCGGCGACGTCTTCCTCGCCCTCGACTGCCTGCTGGTCGAGCGGCCCGACGTGCGGCGGCTAATCGCCGAGCGCTTCCGTTTCCTCGCCGTCGACGAACTGGAGGAGACGACCGCGGCGCAGCGGGCGGTGCTGGAGTCACTCGCCGCCGACAACCCGAACCAGGTCTTCGCCCTCGAGCAGGGCGACGCCGAGGTCGAGGCCCAACTCGGCGACGAGTGGTTCGCCGGGCTGCACCCCGACGGCGAGCGGATCCTGCTCGAGCGGCGCTTCCGCGACCCGAAGCTCGCCTTCTGGCGCTGCGGCAACGAGCGCGCCCAGGCTCAGGCGGTGGCGCGCGAGGTCGAGCACCTGGTCGCCGCCGGCACCGCGGCGGAAGAGATCTGCGTGCTCGTCGCCGACCCGGGCAAACAGGGCGTCGCGGTCGCCGCGGCGATGGAAGAGCGCGGCATCCCCCTCCACGTCTCCGGGCCGACGGCGCTGTTCCAGCGACCGGAGGTGCGCGACGCGATCGCCTGGCTGCGGGTGCTCGCCGCCCCCGACGACTCGGCCGCGGCGGCGCGGGCGCTGACCCGGCCGCCGGTCGAGCTGCGCTCCGCCGACCTGGCGCGGCTGACGACGATCGCCCGGCGGCGCAAGCTGGACATGGTCGCCGCCTGCGAAGCCGCCCTCGACAGCCCCCAGTTCCAGCCCGAGGCGCGGGAGCGGATCGGGACCTTCCTCAAGCTCTACAACGGTGCCGCGGCGGTGATGGAGGAACGGCGGGCCGATGTCTTCGTACGGCGGCTGATCGAGCAGGTCGGACTGCGGCGGCAGCGCCTCTTCGCCGCCCAGCCGGAGGTCGCCGAGCGCCTCCTCGGCCTGTCCCGCCTGGCCGAGCTGGCGACTGCCTGGTCGCGGCGCGAGCCGCACGGCTCGACCCGGGCCTTCGTCTCCTACCTCAGCGCCGTCGCCGAGGCGGGGGTCGAGCGGGAGGACGCCGAACAGCCACGCTCTCCCGGCGCGGTCAACGTGATGGCGGCGGCCGCGGTCAAGGGGCTCGGCTTCGACCACGTCTTCGTCCTCGGCCTGGAGGAGGAGCGCGACTGGGAGCAGATCGGCTGGCCGGCCCGCAGCGGCCTCGTCCTCTCGCGGCTGGAGCGCGGCGGCGACGGCGAGGCGGCGCGTCCCTCCCACTACTACGAGCGGGCGCTGCAGCGGGCGGCAGCCGAAGGCGCCTCGGAGGAGGACCACGAGGAGGAGATGTTCGGGCCGGCCGAGGGGCTGCACGCGACCTACCGGGCGCTGCGCGAGCAGGTGCTGGAGGACTCCTGGCGGGCGGGGCGGGAGCTCTCGGAGCCGCGGCTCGACACCGCGATCGACGTCAACCGGGCAATCGCCCGCTACCTGGAGCTCTTGAAGCTGGCGGCGCTGGCGCAGCGGCCCGGAGACGAGCCGACCGCGGAGGCGATCGAGGCTGTCAACGGTCTGCTGCGGCAGGTGGCGACCACGGAGCAGCAGGCCGAGCTGGATGCCTCCTCGCTCGACGCCTACCTGCTCGATTCCGAACGCGAGCGCGGCCGCCGGCTGGAGCTGGTCGCGGCGCGCGAGGAGCCCTCGCTGGCCGCCTTCCTGCCGCGCCGCGGCGACGGCATGCTCAGCCTCTCGGCCTCGGACCTGACCCTGTACCTGACCTGCCCGCTGAAGTACAAGTTCGCCCGCGTCTTCGGCATCCCCCAGGAGCCGACGATCAACCAGCGCTTCGGGATCCTCTTCCACAACGTCCTCGAGCGCTTCCACAAGGAGCCGCCGGAGAATCCCGAGGAGGGGCTGCGCGAGCTCAACCGGCTGTTCGAGTCCGGCTGGCGGCGGACCGGGTTCGGCTCCAGCGACGACGAGCTGCAGTTCCGCGACCGGGCACGGGAGGCACTTCGCCGCTACTGGGAGAACGAGCGCGAGTCCGAAGGCGAACCGGTCTGGCTGGAGCGCAAGTTCGACTTCAAGGTCGGCGACCACCACGTCCGCGGCCGCGTCGACCGCGTCGACCGCCTGCCCGACGGCGACTACGAGGTGATCGACTACAAGACCGGCGAGCGCAAGAGCGAAGAAGACCTCGACGCCGACCTGCAGCTGGCGCTCTACCGAATGGCCGCCCGCGAGGCCTGGGACATCGAGGTCAGCACCGGCAGCTACTACTACGTGCTCGACGGCGACAAGGTCGCTGCGCCGACCAAGCCCGACGACGCCGAGAGAGTAGAGCGGACCGTCCTCCAAGTAGGAGAGGGCATCTTGAGCCAAGACTTCGAGCCCCGCCCCTCCCCCTCCGTCTGCAGCTGGTGCGATTACCGCCTCATCTGCCCCGCGGCTGAAGTCTGAGGCAGCTCAGCTCAAAAATAGCTCAGGACGAAGCATCCTGGCCGGCGGGACCCGTCTCCAGCTGATGGGGGTCACCTGCGCTGGATGCTCGGTAACCCCCACACTGGAGCCACCCGCCGGAGGAGCGTCGGCCGCAGGACGAGCTGCGGCCTGGACTGGCTGGAGGTTCTGGTGGGGGTCCCTGGGTACTCAGCATGGAGCCGGCCCAAAAACCTTGAGGCGCCAGCAGCAGGCGATGTAGTTGCCGGCGGAGGTGCTCCCAGGGACCCCCACCAGAACCCTCCTCCCGGCTTAGGAAGAATCCTGCCCGCGTTGCCGCAGGAAGCGTTGGAAGTCTTGGGCGAGGGTGTCGGCTGAGGGGAGGTCGCCTTCCTCGTCGAGCAGCTCGGATTGCTCGGCCTCGATCCGAGAAACAAGCTCCTCGATCTCCGGGTTGGCGGCGACGGCGCGGCCGATCTGCTCTTCGTAGTCGGCGGTTTCCTCCTCCAGGTCCGCCGCCTCGACGGCTATCCCGGTCAGGCCCTCGAGCCGGCGCAGCAGGGCCAACGCCGCCTTCGGGTTGGGGACTGCGGCGACGTAGTGCGGCACCGCGGCCCAGAGCGAGGCGGAGTCGATCCCGCCCTGGCGGCAGAGGTCGTGGACGACGCCGACGATCCCGGTCGGCCCCTCGTAGCTGGAGCGCTCCAGCTCCAGCTCCTCGACCAGCTCGGAGCTGGAGGCGAGGCCGGTGATCGGCACCGGCAGGGTGTGCGAGACCTCGGCGATCAGCGCCCCGAGGGTGACGATCATGTCGACGCCGAGCGCGTCGGCGGCGGTAGCGATCGTTTCCGAGAAGGTGCGCCAGCGCAGGTTCGGCTCGGTCCCGTCGAGCAGGACTACGTCGCGATCGGCGCTGGGGACGCGGGCGGCGTAGAGGTTGTTTTCCGGCCACTCGATGCGGCGGGTCTGGCCTTCGTCGAGGGTGATCGTCGGCCGGGTCGATTGGAAGTCGAAGTACTCCTCCGGGTCGACGCGGGCGATCAGGTCGGCGTCGAGCGAGCCGGTGATCGCGGTCAGCGCGGTCGAGGCCGAGGCGGCGGCGTCGTTCCAGCCGCGAAAGGCGCAGACCATGACCGGCGAGCGCAGGTGCGGCAAGTCCCCTTCCCAAGTGAGCGAATCCACGCTTACGAGCGTAGACGATGGCAACCGCGCGGAAGCGGTTTAAGCCGAGCGCGCGCGGCGCACCAATTGGGCCGCCATGAACAGCGCCAGCGCCGCAAAGGAGAGCTGCAGGACCCGTTCGGAGACGTTGTTGGAGACGGCGACGCCGACCAGGACGCCGAGCGGCGAGAGGGCGCCGACGATCGCCGCCTCGCGCAGGCGGACGTTGCCGTAGCCGTACTGCCGATAGGCGCCGACGATCGCGACGACGACGATCATCAGCAGCGAGGTCGACTCGGCCTCGACCTGGCTGAGGCCGATGAAGACGGTCAGCGCCGGCACGAAGAGGACGCCGCCGCCGACCCCGACGAGGCCGCCGGTGAGCCCGCCGAAGAGGCAGATGAGGACCGCGAACAGCTCATCCATGCCGGGCTCCCCTCACGAGAGGATCAACTCCACGGCCATCGCCACCAGCAGGGCGGCGAAGAGGTAGGAGACGGTGCGCTGCGGAATCCGCTGCTGGATCGCGGTGCCGAGGACGACGCCGGCGATCGCCGGGATCGCCAGCAGCAGGCCGGTGTCGACGTGGACGTTGCCGTAGATGCCGCCCTGGGCGATCGCCCCGAGCGAGCCGATGAGGATGATCGCGGCGAGGCTGGTGCCGGTCGCGAGGCGCTCGCCGTAGCCGAACCAGAAGATCAGCAGCGGCACGATGATCGTCCCGCCGCCGACCCCGAAGAGGCCGCTGAAGACGCCGGCAAGGGTGCCGATCGCCGCCAGCTTCCAGATCGCGTGGTCCGGCGTCGCGGTGCTGGCGGTCATCTCGCGATACTAGAGGCGTGCACCACGACCCAGAGAGCGGGGGCGACTGGGCGGCGCACCTGGCGCCGCTGCGCAGCGACCCCGGGCGGGCCGCGATCCTCACCGACGTCGACGGAACCCTGGCGCCGATCGTCGAACGGGCCGAGGAAGCGGCGGTGCCGGCGGCGGCGCGCGAGGCGCTGGCGGCGCTGAGCGAGCGCTACGGCCTGGTCGGCTGCATCTCCGGGCGGCGGGCCGAGGAGGCGCGACGGCTGGTCGGGCTCGACTCGCTCGCCTACGCCGGCAACCACGGGCTGGAGCTGCTGCTGCCGGGGGAGGACGCGGTCCAGTCGGATCCCTCGGTGGCCGGGCGCGAGACCGAAGCGGCGGAGTTCCTGGCAGCGGTCGACGGCGAGCGGCTGGCGGTCGGGTTACGACAGGAGGACAAGGGGCCGATCCAGGCCCTGCACTGGCGCGGCAGCCCCGACGAGGAAGCTGCCGAGGCGCGCGCGCGCGAGATCGCGGTCGAGGCCGGCAAGGCCGGGCTGGAACCGCGCTGGGGGCGCAAGGTGCTGGAGCTGCGGCCGATGGGCGGCGGCGGCAAGGACGGCGCCGTCGCCTCGCTGCTAGCCGACGAGCGGCTCGACCGCGCCGTCTACGCCGGCGACGACCGTACCGACCTCGACGCCTTCCGCCGCCTGCGCGAGCTGCAGGAGGAGGGGCAGTTGAGCGCCGCCGTCTGCGTCGGCGTGCTCTCGGCCGAGGCGCCGGCCGAGCTGGCGGAGGAGTCCGACCTGACCGTCGACGGTGTCGGCGGCTGGCTGGCGATCCTCGAGTGGCTGGCGGAGCCCGGGGAGTAAGCCATCTGATGCCCTACACCGACCTGCTTCGCCTCAGCGTCTTCATCACCGCCGCCGAGGCAACGGCGCTGGGAGCGATCACCGCCGTCGCCGCCAACCGCGACCAGGAAACGACGATCGTCCTCATCGCCGCCGCCTGGTGGCTGGTCTCGCTGGCGATCGGCTTCTATCTGAGCCGGCCGCAGCGCGCCGCCGACGACGTCCGCGACGCCCTCGCCCGCGCGAAAACGGCGACCTCCCTGCCCGACCAGAACCCGGCCCGGATCGCCTTCACCCGCCTCTGGCCGATCGCCCTGACCGCGGTCGCCGCGGGCGTGCTCGGCATCTTCTTCCCCGGCGTCGCCGCCGTCGGCGCCGGCTACGCCCTGATCGTCTCCCTCGCCTGGCACACCCGCGAGGCCGCCGTCCTGGGCATCGAGCAGCGCGACGGGGTCAAGTTCTACGTCGTCCCCTCCCACCCGCTGAAACCGATCGAGCTGGTCCGCGCGCCGGGGCTGCGCAGCGACCAGCTCGCATCTCTTTAGAAACCTGACTGTTCTAGTTGCCGATAACTATTTTGCGTAGATTTCCGGCATGTACGCGGTGATCAGCATCGATCACGAGCCAGGGAATGCGATCGGCTGCTTGCAGGCCGCAACGGGTATGCCCCATAGCCCGTCTGCGATTGTCGACAGCTCCTTTCCAGGGCATCTCGAACTGGCAGCCTCAGGTGCCGTGCTCTACAGCGCCGCAAATGCGTCGTGGGTGGTTTTCTCATCGGTGTCACTTCATACCCAATTGCAACTGGTGGTCTCCTCTAAGCATGGAAACGTCAAGCAGGCATGCGAGGACATCTGGAGATCCTTTCGTTCCGCGGGAGGAGTCCTCTCGCCCCGACTTTCCCGAATGGAAATCATCGATCCAGCCTCCACCGCCCCGATTGCGACAGGAGAGACCGGAATCGGAGGACTGTTGAAGCGCATGGATTTCAACCTCGCGCTTTGGCCGGGCGTGCTGACGTTGATCGTTATCGGAGCCGGCATGGCAGCCGGATTTCTCGGTGACGGCTCCTCTGGAGATATCTGGCTCGCGGGCAGCCCGGCTATTCTGGTCAGTCTCGTTGCTCTGTTTTTACTGATCCGCAGAGCGCTCGGAGGTGAGATCACTTGGCTTGGGTAGAGGGAGCAGATTTTTCCCACGAAGAGACTCTCGATTTCAGGGAGTTCGACTTGATCCAGGCCATCGCACAAAGGATCGCGGGTCACGACCTCAGCCTCGACATCCAACCCGCCATCGGTCCTGTTCGACCCGATTTCATCGTCAGGCGGAACCAACATCCCCTGATGGTGGTCGAGGTGAAGAGGGAGCAGGGATCCGTTCACTTTGCGGGACTGAGTCAGGCAGCCGCCTACGGCAAAGTTCTCGAACAGGTCTCCAACCGTCATGTGCAGCCAGTCCTCGCGTCGACCGGGGGAGTCAGCGAGGGCATTCTTGCTCTAGCCGCCACCCTTGGCGTCCAGGTCATCTCGCTTCACGGGCTTGACCTCGATCGGGCCGCCAAGCACTTCGTCGACCGGTTAACGACGCTAGCCGAAACCTTGGAGCATCAAGAGATCTCGGGCGTGCAGGCGGAGAGTGCCGACCAGTCCTTCGCGGTGCTTCACAACCTACTGGTCCACGGGCAAACCCAGCCACAGATCGCCGATCGGCTGAGGGTTGACCAGGATGAATTGGTAAAGCTGTACATGGGGCTGCTCACCCAGCTCGAGGCGACTGACCCAGATCAACTGGATCCGGTTATGCGTGCTTGGGAGAGCGCTGTCCTAGGCCGCTGATTTCTTTCCAGCCGCGGGTGTTGGCGACGTCGTCGGCGGTCAGCCAGGCGCGGCGGGCGGTGGCTATGGCATAGGCCATGTAGTCGAGGGTGTCGACGCCGTGGGCGTCGGTGTTGAGGACGATCTTGACCCCGGCCTCGACCGCGAGGCGGGCGTGGAGGTCGGAGAGGTCGCGGCGGTTTGGGTTGCCGTTGATCTCGATCATCGTCCCGGTGCGGGCCGCGGCCTCGGCGACCGCCTCGACGTCGATCCCGTAGGGCTCGCGCCGGCCGATCAGGCGACCGGTCAGGTGGCCGATGCAGTCGACGTTCGGATTCTCGATTGCGGTGACGACGCGCTCGGTCATCTGCTGCTTGGAGACGTTGAAGGAGGTGTGGACGCTGGCGACCACCCAGTCGAGCTCGGCGACCAGGTCGTCGGGGTAGTCGAGGGAGCCGTCGAGACCGATGTTGATCTCCGAGCCGGAGAGCAGGCGGAAGCCCTTCTGACCGCTCCCCTTGTTCCAGGCGCGCACCTCCTCGATCCGCTCCCAGAGCCGCTCGGCGGTGACGTGATCGCCGAAGCCGTGGCTAGCGGAGTGGTCGGTGATCGCCAGGTAGGCGTAGCCGCGGTCGCGGGCGGCCTCGGCCATCTCCTCGAGGCTGTTGCGGCCGTCGGAGAGCGTGGTGTGGGAATGGAGGTCGCCCTTGATGTCGGCCAGCTCGATCAGGTCGGGCAGCTTGCCTTCACGCGCCGCCTTCAGCTCACCCCGCCCCTCGCGCAGCTCCGGCTCGATGTAGGCGTAGCCAAGCCGCTCGTAGACCTCGGGCTCGGTCGCACAGGTCTCGACGTCGCCGCTCTCGGTCTCGGTGATCCCGTGCTCCGAGACCGAGAGGCCGCGGGCGACCGCCTCTTCGCGCAGCTGCACGTTGTGGGCTTGGGAGCCGGTGAAGTGCTGCAGCAGGTTGCCGAAGGCGGCCGGCGGGACGATCCGCAGGTCGACCGAGACGCCGTTGTGGGTCTGGGCGCGGACGCCGTTGGGGCCGGGGTTGCCGGCGGCGGCGATCAGCGGGTGGGTGGCGAGGTGCTCGGCGAGGGCAGCCGGCTCGTCGGCGGTGGCGATCAGGTCGATGTCCTTGCAGGTCTCGGCCCAGCGGCGGACCGAGCCGGCGACCTCGACTTCGTTCGCGGCCGGGTGCTCGCGCAGCGCCGCCGCCAGCTCCTCGGCGATCGGCTTCACCGCCGAGAGCAGCAGCCGGCCGGGACCCTCGCCGGGCTCGCCGACGCGTTCCAACGCGGCGAGGATGTTCTCCTCGGCTTTGGCGCCGAGCCCTTTGAGGTCGCGGAGCTTTTCCCCCTCGGCCGCGGCCTTGAGGTCCTCCATCGAGGCGATCTCGAGTTCCTCGAACAGACGGCGCGCGGTTTTCGGCCCGACCCCGGGGACGCGGGTGACCTCGATCAGGGTCGGCGGGAACTTCGCCTTCAGCTTCACCGCGGCGGGGATCTCGCCGGTCTCGATCAGCGCGTCGATCTTTTCCGCCAGCGTCTTGCCGACCCCCGGGACGTCGGTCGCCTTGCCCTTGGCGGCCAGCTCGGCGACCGAGACGGGGCTCTCGCGGATCGCCTTGGCGGCGGTGCTGTAGGCGAGGACGCGGTATTTGACCGCGCCGTCGAGCTCGTAGAGGACCCCCAGTTCTTCCAGCGCGGCGGCGATCTCGGCGTTCGTCACCCGCCAAGGAATACCATTGCCGGGCAGGTGGGTAGGGGGAGCAAACGCCGTTTTCCGAGCTTGGAGAGTGGCGCTATACTTTCTGAAGTATTGAGCTGAAGCGAAACTTCGACCGGGAGACCGAACCGTGACTGGCAAATTGACCGACGTGACCGACGCCACTTTCAAAGCTGACGTGATCGACGCCGAGGGCCCCGTCCTCGTCGACTTCTGGGCTCCCTGGTGCGGGCCGTGCCGCGTCGTCCACCCGGTCCTGGAGGAGATCGACGCCGAGCGCGACGACCTCAAGATCGTCTCGATCAACGTCGACGAGAACCAGCAGACGGCGGCCAACTACGAAGTTCTCTCGATCCCGACGATGATCCTCTTCAAAGACGGCGCGATCGCCAAGAAAGTGGTCGGCGCGATGCCGAAGCGCCGCCTCGAGGCCGAGCTGGAGCCGGCGCTCGCCTAACGGCGGCGCCCCCTCCCATGCCCTTCGTTCACGTCCACTGGTACGAGGGCCGCTCCGACGAGCAGAAGGCAGAGATCGCCAAACGCATCGAAGCGGCCCTGATCGAGGTAGCCGGCGTCGCCCCGGATCACTGCTGGGTGAAGTTCGACGATTCGAAAAAATCGGACTTCATCATCGGCGAGAAGCCGCAGGACTAGCGCTCTCAGGGGAGGGTGCCGGTGTCCCTCTCCGTCATTGCGCGGCACGCCGCTTCGCGGCTTAGCCGCAATCGAACAGCGCGGCTTCGCCGCGCCCAGCATCAGATTGCATATCGCCGAACATTCCTCCGAGGGACACCGGCACCCTCCCGATCTTCAGAAGCTGTCGAGAGGAGGGACGGGTGCCCCTCTCACAGAGGCTTCTGAGACCACGTTGGCGCCCAGCAACACGCTCAGCTGCGCGACGGTCTCTGGGAGAGGGGCACCCGTCCCTCCCAAACCGCAACGCTCTGACTATGCGCGGGTAACGCCGATTTTGAGGTCGCGACCATCGATGGTGGCGGCGATGCCATTGCTGCCGTCGTAGCTGACCGAGATCGCCAGGACCTCGTTGGCGAGGTAGTCCTGGTGGGCCTGGGCGGCGGCGATCAGGTCAGGGTCGCCGGTGAGGGTGAGGGTGATGCGGTCGGTGATCTCCAGGCCCGCGGCTTTCCGGGCGTTCTGGACGGCGTGGACGATCTCGCGGGCCAGGCCCTCGCGGCGCAGCTCGTCGTCCAGCTCGAGCTGGAGGGCGACGGCGTGGCCGGCCTCGGCCTCCACCTCGTAGCCCTCGAGCGGTTCGAGGGCGAGGGTGATGTCGTCGGTGCCGAGGGTGTGGTCAGTGCCCTCGATCGAGATCCCGACCTCGCCGCCCTCGGCGAGGACGGCGGCGACGTGGGCGGCGTCGAGCGCCTCGACCGCGGCGGCGACCTGCGGCATCTTCTTGCCGAAGCGGGGGCCGAGGGCGCGGTAGTTGGGCTTGGCGCTGTAGCTGACCAGCTCCGACTCGTCGGTGACGAAGTCGAGCTCCTTGACGTTGAGCTCGGCGGTGACCAGGGCGGCGCGGGCTTCGATCGCGGCCCGCTCGGCGTCGTTGGCGACGATCACCGCGCGGCGCAGCGGCTGGCGCACCTTGGCCTTCGCCTGGGCGCGGGCGGCGCGGCCGAGCTCGACGGTGAGGCGGACTGCCTCCATCCCCTGCTCCAGTTCGGGGTCGGCGAGCGAAGCGTCGACCTCCGGGAAGTCGCGCAGGTGGACCGAGGGCTCGGCCTCGGGGCCGGCGAGGTTGCGGTGGATCTCGTCGGCGAGGAAGGGGGTGAACGGCGCTAGCATCGCCACCGTCTCCAGCAGGCAGTGCCGCAGGGTCGCGAACGCGGCTCTGTCCCCGTCCCAGAAGCGACGGCGCGAGAGCCGCACGTACCAGTTGGAGAGCTCCTCGACGTACTCGGCGATCGCCCGGCCGGCGGCGGTGCAGTCGTAGTCATCCATCCGCTCGCGCACCGTCGCGGTCGTCGCCTGCAAGCGGGAGAGCGCCCAGCGGTCGAGGTCGTTGGCGGTCTCCGGCGTTGCCCCGAAGTCACTCGGCGCGAGCCCCTCCGCGTTCGCGTAGAGGACCCAGAACGAGTAGGTGTTCCAGAGGGTGAGGAGGAACTGGCGGACCGATTCGCCGACCGTGTCGACACTGAAGCGGTAGCCGGCCCAGGGCTGCTGGGCGGTCAGGTAGTACCAGCGGAAGGCGTCGGCGCCGTGGGCGTTCAGCACATCCCAGGGGTCGACCACGTTGCCGCGGCTCTTCGACATCTTCTGGCCCTCGGGGTCGAGGATCAGGCCGAGGCAGACGCAGTTCTTGTAGCTGGAGGTGTCGAACAGCAGGGTCGACTCGGCAAGCAGGGTGTAGAACCAGCCGCGGGTCTGGTCCTGGGCCTCGCAGATGTAGTCGGCCGGGAAGCGCTCCTCGAACTCCTCTTTGCCCTCGAACGGATAGTGGAACTGGGCGAAGGGCATCGCGCCGCTGTCGTACCAGGTGTCGATCACCGAGACGACCCGGCGCATGACGCCGCCGCACTGCTCGCAGTCGAGGGTGACGCCGTCGATGTAGGGGCGATGCAGGTCCTCGGGAACCGTCTCGCGGGCCCGCTCGCGCAGCTCGGCGACCGAGCCGGCGCAGAAGCGACCGTCGCAGCCGTCGCCCGTGCACTCCCAGATCGGCAGCGGCGTCCCCCAGTAGCGGTCGCGCGAGAGCGCCCAGTCGACGTTGTTCTCCAGCCATTTGCCGAAGCGACCGTGCTTGATGTGCTCCGGGTGCCAGCCGATCTCCTCGTTGTTGGCCAGCAGCTGGTCCCGCACCTGCGAGGTGGCGATGTACCAGCTCGACTTGGCGTAGTAGAGGAGCGGCGTGCCGCAGCGCCAGCAGTGCGGGTAGGAGTGCTCGTAGACCTGCTCGCGGAAGAGCAGGTCGCGGGACTCGAGGTCGGCGATCAGGGCCTTGGTCACCTCGGAGTCCTTGACGAACTGGCCCTCGAAGCCGGTGACGCGGGCGTCGAAGCGGCCGTCGAGGCCGACCGGGTTGTAGAGGGTGCCGGCGTCGGTCGGGTCGAAGATGCCGTTGGCGGCCGCGACCTTGTAGTCGTCTTCTCCGAAAGCGGGAGCGATGTGGACCAGGCCGGTGCCGTCGTCGGTGGTGACGAAGTCGCCCTCGACCACCGGGAACGCTCCCGGCTCGCGGTCCCGCAGAGCGAAGACCGGCCCTTTGTACTTCAACCCGACGAGGTCGCGGCCGGGCTTTTCGTCGACGATCTCGGCGTCCTCTCCCAGGACCTTCTCCACGAGCGCCTTGGCGAGAATCAGCGTCTCGTCCCCCAGCCGGACCCATGCGTAGGTCACGTCGGGTGCGATGGCGACTGCCTCATTGCCCGGAAGGGTCCAAGGGGTCGTCGTCCACACAAGCAGTGAGGCGTTTCCTTCGACTAGCGGGAAGCGCACGTATATGGAGGGGTCCTTGACGTCCTCGTAGCCCTGCGCGACCTCGTGCGAGGAGAGGGCGGTGCCGCAGCGCGGGCAGTAGGGGACGACCTTGTGGCCCTCGTAGAGCCGGTCCTCGTCCCAGAGCTTTTTCAATGACCACCAGACCGACTCGATGTAGTCGTCCTCGAGGGTCACGTAGGGGTCGTCGAGGTCGATCCAGAACCCGATCCGCTCGGTCAGCTTGTTCCAGTCCTCGACGTACTCGAAGACCGACTCGCGACAGCGGCGGTTGAACTCGGCAATCCCGAACTCCTCGATCTCCTGCTTGGAGGAGATCCCGAGCTGCTTTTCGACCTCGAGCTCGACCGGCAGGCCGTGGCAGTCCCAGCCCGCCTTGCGCGGCACCCGGTAGCCGCACATCGTCTTGTAGCGCGGGTAGACGTCCTTGAAGACGCGGGCGAGGACGTGGTGGGAGCCGGGGCGGCCGTTGGCGGTCGGCGGCCCCTCGTAGAAGCTCCAGACCGGCGCCTCGGCACGGGCCTCCAGCGAGCGGGTGAAGACGTCGTCCTCGCGCCAGCGGGCGAGCACGCGCTCCTCCAGCTCGGGGAAGGACTGCTTGGGGTCGACAGGGTCGAAGCCGGGCATGAAGGTCAGGATTCTAGGAGCGGGTGCGCCGCGGTCACCAGACGAGGACGAAGTCGTCGGCGTCCCCGGGGTTGACGTAGACCGGCAGGACCAGCCCCGGCTGCATCCGCGAGGCGGCGAAGACCGGCATGATCTCCCGCTTCTTCACCTCGCGCCTCCCGTGCCCCGGCAGGTCGAGGTCGAGCCGCAGGCTCATCAGCGGCATCTCGTTGACTTCGGCGTGGCTGGAGGCGGCGAGAACCGTCGCGGTGCCGCGCAGGCCCTGCCGGAAGACCCAGTCCTGGTGGGCGGCCTTGCGCTTCTGCCGCCGCGCGTACCAGAGCAGGCCGCCGGCGACGAGGACCCAGATCACCCCGACCGAGGCGAGGATCCCGGCGACTTCTCCGGGGACCCCGGCGAGGATCGGGACGATCGCGAACGCCGCTCCGGCGAGGCCGAAGAAGGCGATCAAGCCGATGCCGACCTTATTGAGCTGCATCTACTCCTCGCACTCCTCGCGGATCTTGGTGGCGACGTGGGCGGTCGCCTCACAGAGCGCGGCGAGGCCGTCGGTGCCCGGGTCGTCGCTCTCGATGCTGCCGAGCAGGGCGCCGTAGGCGAGCTCGAAGGAGAAGTCTCCCGGCGGCTCGGTCCCGAGCCAGTCGACGAGGCGGGGAGAGAACAACTGCCGCAGCCAGTTCGGGTCCTGGAAGGGGCTGGTGCTGACCTCGTAGCGCTCGTTCAGCGCCGTGCTCTTGGTCCAGAGCTTCGAGTGGCGCGCCTCGAAGCCGTAGAACTCGTCGTCGCGGGTGCTGCGGCCACGGCGGATGCAGAAGACGCGCGGGGCGAAGGCGGTCGCCGCCGGCACCTCGGTCAGCGCCACCTGGAAGCGGAAGGTCTTGTTGCGCCGGTAGGAGAGCTCGCCGACCACGCCGGTGACGCCCTCGCCAAGGGTCCCGCGCAGCGCCGGTCGCAGCCCCGCCCCCTTGGCCTCGACCAGCAGCGGCGTCAGCTGGCCGGGGTCGAAGCCGGGCAGTTGCTCGAGGCCGCGCTCGACGGCGAGCTGGGCGTAGGCGGAGTCGGCGGACACGGGCGCAGCCTATGACCCGCGGCGCTAGGGTGGCCGCCATGGACAGATACGACTTGAACGGCAAGGTCGCCCTGGTGACCGGCGGCGCCCGCGGAATCGGCTTCGAGACCGCACGGCAGATGCACATGCGCGGCGCCTCGGTGGCGGTGCTCGACATCGACGCCGACGAGGCGCGCGAGGCGGCGGAGCGGATCGGCCCCCGGGCGATCGGGCTCGGCGGCGACGTCACCGACCAGAGCGCGATGATGAACGCGGTTGCCGAGATCGTCGAAAAGCTCGGCGGGCTCGACGTCGCGGTCGCCAACGCCGGCATCGCCCAGAAACAGTTCGCGACGGTGCGCGGCATCTCCGGCGAGGAGTGGGAGCGGGTCTTCGAGGTCGACATGCTCGGCGTCTGGCGCACGGTGCGCGCGGCGCTGCCGCAGATCGTCGAGCGCAAGGGCCAGATGATCGTCGTCTCCTCTGTCTACGCCTTCGCCAACGGCTTCGGCAACAGCCCCTACGCGGTCGCCAAGGCCGGGGTCGAGTCGCTCGGCCGGGCGCTGCGGGTCGAGCTTGCAGCGCACGGCGCCAGCGCCAGCGTCGCCTACTTCGGCTGGGTCGACACCAAACTCGTCCAGGACGCCTTCGCCCAGGAAGACGCCGAGCGGGTCCGCAAGCTCAGCCCCGACTGGCTGATGAAACGGATCACCCCGGCCGAAGCCGGTGCCGGCCTGGTCCGCGGCATCGAGGAAAAAGCACCGCGGATCTTCGTCCCCAAGTGGTGGCGCTACATGTCGGCCCTGCGAGGCATCGTCAACCCGCTACTCGACAAGCGGATGGAGGCGGAACCGAAATACGCCGAGCTGGTCAAGTACATCGACGGCAAGACCGTCGACGCCGGCAAGGTTCAGGCCGAGGACGCCGTTTAGCCCTGGCGGCTGAGCCGCTCGAGCAGGCAGACGACCGACTCGTAGGGCTCGCCGGTGGCGCGGGTCATCGCGATCTCGCAGGTGCGGTTGCTGGAGAGGTGGGCGTCGAAGTGGCGGCCGGCCAGCTCTTCGGCCTGGGGCCGGGTCGCCGAGGCGGTCAGCTCCGGATGGCTGATACCGCGATCGCCGGCGAACCCGCAGCAGGTCGCCGAGGGCGGCACGTAGACGTCCTCGGCCAGGGCATCGGCGATCTGGCGCAGCGGGTGCGTCAAACCAAGCCGCCGGGTCGCGCAGGTCGGATGGACCGCGGCGGAGTCGACCTTCTCGTCGATGTCGAGGTCCGGCAGGAGTCGCAGCGCCCAGGCAACCGAGTCGACGATCTCCAGCTTGCCCAGCCGCTCGGCGTTCTCCTCGCTGAGCACACCCTCGGCCGGTTCGGCGATCGCCCCGGTGCAGGAGGCGGCGTCGATCACAACCGGCAGCGCCCCTTCCCCACTCCACTTCCAGAGGCGCTCCACCATCTCGTTCGCCTTGAACGCCTGAGCGTCCGCAAACCCTTTCGAGCTCCAAGGCAGCCCGCAGCAACTCCCATCCACATCATCTGGAACCCAGACCGGCGACCCAGCCCTCACCGAAACCGCGACCAGCGCCCCGATCGGGTTCCCATCGAAGATCCGATTCGTGCAGCTCGGGACATAAACGCCCGCAGCTCCAGGCGGAGGGGATGACCCCCTCCAGGCACTCGACATCGAGCCATTGGCGAGATGTGCCTGGCGGGGGTCGTCCCCTCCGCCCCAAGCGGCCGGCCCGGGAAGTCCCTTCCCGCGCTTAGTCCTCCTCGCCAGCGGCCCTCCGAGTTTCAGCGCCACTCGCGAAGCCTTCTCGACCGCCTTCCACCGCTTCGCCGCCCCCAAGGCCCGCTTTTCCGCCCGCTCCCCATGCTGAGCCACCCTCAGCTCCTTGACCATCCGCCCCGTGTCGATCCCCAGCGGGCAGGCGATCTGGCAGGACCCGTCGGTGGCGCAGGTCTCCAGCGCGTCGTAGTCGTACTCCGCCAGCAGCGCCCGCTGCACCGGCGACCCCTCGGGCTGCCGCGCCATCTCCCGCCGCAGGACGATCCGCTGCCGCGGCGTCGTGGTCAGGTTGCGGCTGGGGCAGACCGGCTCGCAGAAGCCGCACTCGACGCAGGTCGTCGCCCCGCCCCAGTCCTCGATCGCCGGCGTCGTTTTCAGGTCGCGCAGGTGAACGCCGGGGTCGCGGCTGAGGAGGACGTCGGGCGAGAGGACGCCGTCGGGGTCTGCCAGCCGCTTCAGCCGCCACATCAGCTCGGTCGCCTTCTCGCCCCACTCGCGTTCGACGTAGGGGGCCATGTTGACCCCGGTCCCGTGCTCGGCCTTGAGCGAGCCGTCGTACTTCTCGACGATCAGCTCGACCAGGCCCCCCATGAAGGCCTCGTAGCGATCGAGGTCCTCCTGCTTGGCGAAGTCCGGGGTCAGCATGAAGTGCAGGTTCCCGGCCGAGGCGTGGCCGGCGACCCCGGGCAGGAAGCCGTGCTGGCCGAGCAGCGCCTGCAGGTCCTTGGCCCCCTCGGCGATCCGCTCCGGCGGCACGCAGACGTCCTCGACGATCAGCGCCGTGCCCTCCGGCCGCACCCGGCCGATCAGCCCGTGCAGGCCCTCGCGCACCCGCCAGGCGAGCTCGATCGCCTCCGGCACGCGGGTGAAGTCGATCGGGCGGATCGTCTCGTGCGAGCCGAGGATCGCTTCGGCGCGAAGCACCTGGGCGGCGATCTCGCCCTCGTCGGCGCCGCCGAACTCGACCAGCAACACCGCCGACTCCGGCGGCAGCTCTTTCCACTCCTGCGGCGCCCCGACCATGTTCCAGGCGGCGGTGATCAGCGCCGGCGCGACCATCAGCTCGACCGCGGTGGCGCCGGAGGCGACCAGGTCCTGGACCGGGGCGATCGCC
>DASTSW010000080.1:0-63921 GCA_035760445.1 Solirubrobacterales bacterium
ACAAGCTTTGAGGCGGTAGCAGCAGGCGCTTCTCCCGGCGGAGGTGCTCCCGGGGCACCCCCACCGGCACCCTCCGCCACCGCTACGCCGCTGCGCGAAGCTGTACGTGCGCGTGGTGCTCGAGGGTCTCCCCCACGGCCCGCTCGACCTGGCGCAGGGCGCGCAGATCGGATTCGGGTGCCTCGCTCAGCGGCTTCGCCAGACCCTCGACCATGAACCCATGCGCTTCCTCGCTCAGCGGGAAGGCACCCGCTTCGCAGCCGCCGCAGACGACGCCACCCGCCGCTCCGGAGAAGCCGACCAGGTGGTCGGCCTCGCCGCAGCGGGCGCACGAGGCGAGCTCGGGAGCGAAGCCGGCGGCCAGCGCCAGCTTCAGCCGGAAGGCGAGGGCGATCTCCAGATCTGCGGCACGGGACTGACCGGGATCGTCGAGCAGCGCCAGGTAGCGGCAGAGGAGGTTGTATCCGTGCGGGTTCGGCTCGCCGTCGGCGAGCAGGCGCAGAACCGCGTCGCAGCCGCGGGCGCCGGCGGTGAGGGCGGCGCCCGAGGAGCGCAGGCGGGGATAGCCGTCGAGCGTGGTGGCGCTGGTCACCGTCATCAGGTCGCCGCGGCCTTCGTGGAGGATCAAGTCGAGCCGGAAGAACGGCTCCAGGCGGCCGCCGAAGCGGGATTTCGGTTTGCGCGCGCCCTTGGCGATCGCCCCGATCCGCCCCTGGGTCTTCGAGTAGAGATGGAGGATGCGATCCGCCTCGCCGTAGCGGATGCTGCGCAGGACGACTGCCTCGGTCTTGACCGTAGCTCCGGCCACGACACCAAAGATGACCGACGGATCGGACGTTACTTTCGCGCCCGTGGTTTCGGCCGCTTGCGCAGTCGCACCTGACAGCTCGGGCAGAAGTAGGTCGATCGGCCGCCGACGACGATGCGGACGATGGTTCCGCCGCAGCGATGACAATCCTCGCCCTCGCGGGTGTGGACGAGGAACTCGTCCTGCATCGAGCCCTTCTCGCCGCGCGCGTCGCGGTAGTCGTCGATCGAGGAGCCGCCGGCCTCGATCCCGGCCTCCAGCGCGGCGACGACGGCGTCGCGCAGTGCCGCCAGGTGCTCGGGCTTCATCGAGCCAGCGGGAGAGAGCGGGTGCAGTTCGGCCCGGAAGAGCGCCTCGTCGGCGTAGATGTTGCCGACCCCCGCGACCTTGGACTGGTCGAGCAGGAAAGACTTCAACGGCGCGGTGCGACCGGCCGCCATCTCGCCCAGCGCCGCCGCGGTGAACTCCGGCGAGAAGGGCTCGGGGCCGAGCTTGGCGAAGCGCTCGTCGAGCCCGTCGTTGGCGAGCAGGAAAGCCTCGCCGAAGCGGCGCGGGTCGGTGAACCAGAGCTCACGGCCGTCGTCGAGGACGAAGCGCGCCCGCAGATGCCGTTCCTCGGTCGAGCGCTCGCTCTCGTACAGGCGGCGGCCCTCGGAGGGGTCGAGCATCTCCTCGCCCTCGCGCAGGATCAGGTTGCCGGTCATCCGCAGGTGCATGACCAGCGTTCGAGCGCCGTCCAGCCGCATGAGGATGTACTTGCCGCGCCGGCCGAGCCCCTCGATCGTGGCCCCGCTTACCGCCTTCCCCAGCTTCCCGGGCGGCACCGGTCGCGACCAGCGCGCGTCCAGCACTTCCAACTGATCGATCCGGTGGCCTTCGACCTCCGGCTCGAGTTGCCTGACGACGGTCTCGACCTCGGGCAGCTCGGGCATGGCCCCGAGTTCTATCTACTCGCTGGCGCGGGGGTGCGCCTGGAAGTAGACCTCCTTGAGGCGATCGCCGCTCAGGTGCGTGTACATCTGGGTGGTGGAGATGTCGGCGTGGCCGAGCATCTCCTGCACGGCGCGCAGGTCGCAGCCGCCGGCGAGCAGGTGGGTGGCGAAGCTGTGGCGCAGCGTGTGCGGGCTCATCTTGCCGGCCAGGCCAGCGTCGCGGGCGTGGCGCTGGACGATCTTGTAGAGGCCCTGGCGGGTCAGCGGCCCACCGCGGAAGTTGACGAACAGCTTCGCCTCGTGGCGGTCGCCGATCAGCTTCGGCCGGCCGCCCCGCAGGTAGCCGTTGATCGCCGCGATCGCCTGCCGGCCGAGCGGCACCAGCCGTTCCTTCGAGCCCTTGCCGCGGGCGCGGAGGAAGCCCTCGCGCAGCTCAACGTCGCCGAGCTCGAGCCCGATCGTCTCCGAAGCGCGCAAGCCGCAGGCGTACATAACCTCCAGCAGGGCACGGTCCCGCAGCGCGGTTGGCTCGCTGCCCTTCGGCGAGGCGAGCAGCTTCTGCACCTCGGCGTAGTTGAGGACGTGCGGCAGTTTCTTCGACCGCCGCGGGGCGCTGAGATGGGCGGTCGGGTCGTCGCCGATCAACTCGTCGCGGCGGAGGTGCTTATAGAAGGAGCGCAGACAGGCGGCCTTGCGGTGAATGGTCGCCGCCGAGCAGGCCGGGCGCCCCTCCCCCGTCGCCAGCTCGGCGAGGAAGTCGGCGACGTCGGCGCCGCTCGCCTCCAACGCGTCGCGGTTGTGGGCGCTGAGGTATTCGCCGTACTGGAACAGATCGGTCCGGTAGGCGTTCAGGGTGTTGCGCGAGAGGCCACGCTCCAGCTCCAGGTAGGAGAGGAAGTCGAGGACGAGGCTCTCGAAGGCCCCGGGCTTGGCCGCAGGGGTCGGCGCTGGGGGTTTGATCGCAACAGCCATGGGCGCAGGGTTCTCCCCGCGCGTTTACAAACCTCTGCCCGCAAGAAAGGTTCCGGCCGCGAGAGGCGCCGAGAAGAACAGCGGATCGTCATCGAGGGACCGGCCCATCGTTTTCGTCGGCAGGCCCGAAGCTGCGTAGCCGTCAAGGTCGGCTGGTGCGTAGTGGAGGCGGTGCTTCGAATCGTCGAGGTCACCCGGGATCTGGTCGGCTCCCTCCGGAAGCACAACATCTACCGGGGCGAGGAGGAGGTTGAGGACGGTCTGCGTGTGGTGGCTGAGGCCGCGGTGTCGGTCGCGGGGGTCGGCGGCCGAGAGTCGCGGGGAGATCGTGGTCGGCAAGTTGAGGCTGAGCGAGGCGTGAGCGCTATCGAGGGCTGCCATGCCCCCATGGCCGTAGGCCGTGTCGGAGCCGATGATCCCTGGGCCAGGACCGACGAGAACCGCATCCCAGCCGAGCTCGGCCGCGGCGTCCAGCGCGCCGATCACGCTCAGCGCCTCGAGCTCGCCGCCATAGGCCGGCGCGGCGGTGATGTGGCCGACGAGCAAGCCGCGCTCGCACGACTCGGCCACGTCCCGAGAGAATGACCCGGGCAGCGCCCCACCGCCCGTCTGCACGTATCCGACTCGAAGCCCCGGCGATACCTGGGACACCGCCCAGGCCGCTGGCGCGAGGTGGCCGTGCAGCGGCAGCACCAGGCACGAGGCAGAAGAACGAGGGTTCGGATCCCTTCGCTCCGCTGGTTCGACCGGGTGCTGGAGCGAGGTGTAGTTCAGCTTCATCACATGGGCGTCGCCTTCCACCCCGTCGCCGGCCAGGCCCCGGGTGAGGTTGACGTGGACGACGTCGAAGCCGCCCGAGCCCAGGCCCAGATCGAGCGCGGCGACGTTGACTACCACCTCGTCGCCCTCGTGCATCTCCCCCAGCAGTACCTCGTCGGCCCAGGCCGGCCGTTGCTCGCCGGCGACCTCGACCAGCAGCGGATCGGTGGAGACGACGGTGCCGCGGCGCAGCTTCAGCCGGCCGGGCACTACTCGGTCGCCGTCGCCGCGGCCGCTTTCAGAATTCCCTCGCAGACCTCGAGCATCTTGTCGAGGGACCGCGCCGGAACCATCTCGTCGGAGGTGTGGACCGCGTCGGTGCCGTTGGAGAGCAGGATGCTGTCGAAACCGTCGCGGCGGAAGACGTTGGCGTCGCTGCCGCCGCCGATCGCGACCCGCTGCGGCTCGAGGCCGGCGGCGCGCAACCCCTCCTCGGCAAGACCAAGGGCCGCCGACTCCTTCGGCACCTGGTAGCCGCGGAACAGCTCTTCGATCCTCACGTCGACGTCGCAGCCGTGCTCGCTCGCCCCCCAGGCGCAGGCGTCGGCGATCTTGCCCGCCACCTCGGCCGCGCGCTCGGCCTCGAGGCTGCGGGCCTCGGCGTGGATCGCGCAGTGGCCGGGAACGACGTTGCCCGAGGTGCCACCGCCGATCAGGCCGACGTTGGCGGTCGTACCCTCGTCGAGCCGCCCCAGCTCCATACGGGAGACCGCAGCAGCGGCCGCGGCGATCGCGCTGCTGCCCTCCTCCGGCTTGATCCCGGCGTGGGCCTCGACGCCGATGAAGTCGGCGAGGATCTTCTGCTGGGTCGGGGTCGAGACGATCACCTCGCCCACCGGCCCGGCGTGATCGAGAACGAAACCGGCGCTGGATCGCAGCTGCGAGGCGTCGAACGCCTTCGCCCCACGCAGGCCCTGCTCCTCCGCCACGGTCAGCACCAGCTCGACCCCGACCGGACCCGGCCGTTCGACCTGGCGCGCGATCAGCTCCATGAAGACGGCGACCGCGGCCTTGTTGTCGGCGCCGAGGATGGTGTCGCCGCGACTGCGGAACACCCCCTCGTCGTCGATCACCTCGACCTGGCCGCGGTGCGGGACGGTGTCGATGTGGGCGCAGAACATCAGCCAGTCCTGGCCGGTCCCGGCGGAACGGGCGATTAGGTTGCCGGCGCCGGCTTCGGCCGCCTTGGCGCCGTCGTCCTCGCTCACCTCCAGCCCCATCGCCCGCAGCTCGGCCGCCAAGGTGTCGGCGATCTCCCGCTCCTCCCCGGTCGGGCTGCGAACCTCGCAGTAGCGGACGAAGCGCTCGTGCAGCCTGGAACCCACGGGCGAAACTTAACTGGGAATGGACCGCGAGGGCTTAAGCGGTGCGGCGGACGCCGACGTCGTCCTCGACGGGCTCCTCGACCGGCTCCAGATCGCCGCCGTCGGCGGGACGCTCGCCCGCCTGGGTGACGGCGGCGCCGACGAACTCGCGGAACAGCGGCTCCGGACGGTTCGGGCGCGAGTTGAACTCGGGGTGGTACTGCGAGGCGACGAAGAACGGGTGGTCGGGAAGCTCGACCATCTCGACCAGCCGCTCGTCGGGCGAGGTACCACCGCAGACCAGGCCCTCGTCTTCGAGCCGGCGCCGCAGCTGGTTGTTGACCTCGTAGCGGTGGCGGTGGCGCTTGTAGATGACGGCCTCGCCGAAGATCTCGCGGGCTTTCGTGCCCTCGTGCAGTTTCACCGGGTCGGCACCGAGCCGCATCGTGCCGCCCATGTCCGAGACTTCCTTCTGCTCGGGCAACAGGTCGACGACTGGGAACGGCGTCTCGGGGTCGAACTCCGCCGAGTTGGCGCCGTCCATCCCGGCGACGTGGCGAGCGAACTCGACCACGGCGATTTGCATCCCGAGGCAGATCCCCAGGTAGGGAATCGATTTCTCGCGGGCGATCCGCGCCGCTTCGACCTTGCCCTCGATCCCGCGCTCGCCGAAACCGCCGGGGATCAGGATCCCGTCGCAGCCCTCGAGCTTCTCCGGCTCGAAGTTCTCGGAGTCGACCAGCTCGATCTCGACGTCGACGCCGTGGTGGAAGCCGCCGTGCTCGAGCGCCTCGATCACCGACTTGTAGGCGTCGGCCAGCTGCACGTACTTGCCGACGACGGCGATCCGCACCTTGCCGGTGGCGTTGTCGGCCCGGCGCACCATCGCCTCCCACTCGCCCATGTCCGGTGAGGGAGCCTCCATCCCGAAGTGGTCGAGGACGAGGTCGTCGACCCCCTCGGCGCGGAAGACGAGCGGCACCTTGTAGATGTTGTCGACGTCGTGGGCGGAGATCACCGCGTCGACGGGAAGGCTGGCGAAGAGGGCGATCTTGCTGCGAATCTCGCGGTCGAGCCGGCCTTCGGAGCGGCAGACCAGCGCGTGCGGCTGGATCCCGATCCGGCGCAGCTCGTTGACCGAGTGCTGGGTCGGCTTGGTCTTCAGTTCGCCCGCGTGGCCGACATAAGGCACCAGGGTCAGGTGGATGAACATCGCCCGTTTCGGGCCGATGTCCGTGTACAGCTGGCGGATCGACTCGAGGAACGGCAGTGACTCGATGTCGCCAACGGTGCCGCCGATCTCGGTGATCACGAAGTCGACCGACTGCGACTCGGCGACGATGAGGATTTTCTGCTTGATCTCGTTGGTGATGTGCGGGATCACCTGCACCGTGGCGCCTAGGTAGTCGCCGCGCCGCTCGCGCCGGATCACCGAGTTGTAGACGGCGCCGGCGGTGACGTTCGAGGCCCGCGAGGTGTTCTCGTCGGTGAAGCGCTCGTAGTGGCCGAGGTCGAGATCGGTCTCCGCCCCATCCTCGGTGACGAACACCTCGCCGTGCTGGAACGGGCTCATCGTCCCCGGGTCGACGTTGATGTAGGGGTCGAACTTCTGCAGCTGGACCCGGTAGCCGCGGGAGACGAGGAGGCGCCCGACTGCCGCCGCGGTGATCCCCTTGCCGAGAGCCGAAACGACACCGCCGGTGACGAAGATGAACCGCGTGTCGCCTTTGTTCCCTGGACTCATGCTCTGCCAAGCGAGTCTAGCCAGCGCAAAGGCGGAATCGATTCGATCGCTTTCGAAATAGACCGCAACTCGCCGTAAATCGTCAGCGCGACGACGACCGCGAGCGCGACGAGGCGCGCGTCGGCGCCCAACGCGGTCAACAGCCAGACGCCGGCGATCGCCCCGATCAGGTTGGAGCCGGTGTCACCCAGCATCGCCTTCTCGCCCAGCGTCAGCCAGGCGCCGACGAGGACCGGGCCGACGAAGATCCCCAGCAGCTCCAGCGGCGCGAAGGTCCAGGCGCCGAGACAGAGCCCGGCGCCGAGCAGGACCAGCGCCTTCTCCGCCCGACCGGGCCGCAGGTCGAGCAGGTTGCCCAGGTTGGTGGCGAGGATCAGCAGCGCCACGTCGGCGACGTAGCGCCAGTCTTCGAGCCCGCGGCCGGAGACGACGTAGGCGGCCAGCGCCAGCGCCCCGATCGCCTTGATCGCCCCGGTCGAGAGCGACCCTTCGCGCAGCGCCGCCCAGTGCCCGCGCCAGCCGCGCGGGGTCGCCGCCTGCTCGCCCCGTCCGAGCGCGTCGTCGAGGAAGCCGAGGAAGGCGATCCCCAGCAGGTAGGGCAGCCAGCGGCGCAGTTCCGGCTCCAGCAGGTCGAGGTCGGCGCGATCGTCGAGGAAGGCAAGCGGCGCCAGGGCAACCAGCGCCGCCGTCGCCAGCACCGCTCCCAGCGGGAAGGCGAGCAGCGCGCCGCGATAGTTCTCCCGGACCAGGCCAGCGTCGCGCAGCCCGCGTGCCCCAGCCGGCACCAGGAACAACGAGATCGCCACCGCCAGCGGCAGCCCGACCCAGTACACCTATTCGGCCTCGGCAAGCAGGTCCGGCAGCAGCTGGTCGGCGCTCCCCTTGACACCAAAGCTGCCGTCGGCGCCGAGCAGGGCGAAGACCATCGCCAGCTGCCCCGCCGTCAAGTCGACGTCATCGACGCTGGCAAGGCCGTTCGACTGGAAGTAGGAGATGTTGGACGTGTCGTCAGTCGAGGTCTCCACCCCCACCGCCGGCACCCGCGTGGCAGTGATGCCGCTTGCCAGCGCTTCCTCGAATTCGTCGGTCTTTTCATCCTGTACCGGACCCATGTCTTCCGGCTGGTCGCGGACGACGATCACCCCGTCGAGCCCGCCGAAGCTGCCGCTGGCGCGCGAGAAGAAGTGGCCGCGGACGACCTCGGGGAGCGTCCCTCCCAACATCAGCTGGCGCCCCAGGCCGGTGCCGAGTTCGGTCAGGGCATCGGGATTCGTGCGCAGGTCCGCAAAGCGGGTTTTGGCCAGGTCTTCGGCGAGGCCGCTGACGTCGACCGGCTCGCGCACCACCCCCACCCCGACCAACCGGCCGCCGGTCGGCGCCAGCGCCTCCTCGACTTCGCCGGTGATGTCGCTGGGCAGCCCGCCGAGCGCGAAGATCGCGACGCGCCTCCCCTCCAGCCGATCCCGGGTCAGCACCGGATACACGCGCGAGGCGAACTCGTTGGACTTGTTGAGGTCGCCGTTGAGGTCGTTGACCTGCGAGCGGGCGTCCTGGAGGTTGCCGACCAGGCTGCGCTCGAGGTCGCGGCGGGTGTTGGTGAGAGCGTCGCCGCCGAACTCGGCGCCGACCAGGATCCCGATCGCGAGCGCGATGAAGACGGCGATTAGTGAAGCGGCGTGGTAGCGCGCGGAGTACCCCATCGACGTGGGAAGGCTAGTGCCAACACGCCGCCGCTGATGCGGCCGCGGGATTTACTAGTCGATGCCCAGCCAGATCCGGATCTTCAGCCAGACCAGTTCGAAGACGTCGTTGAGGGCCGGGGAGGTGATCACCAGGATCGTCAGCAGGACCAGGAAGGCGACCGCGAGGAAGGCCAGCGGCGCCAGGGTCGAGCTCGGGTTGTAGAGCCGGCTGACGCCCTTGGCGTCGACCAGACGCTCGCCGATCTTCAGCCTGGTGAGGAAGGTCGAGGACATGCCGCCGCGCTTGCGATCGAGGAACTCGATCAGGTTGAAGTGGGCGCCGACGCTGACGATCAGCGCCGCCCCCTTCTCGTGAGCCATCAGCATCGCCACGTCCTCGCTGGTGCCGGCGGCGGGGACGACCTGGTGGTCGAGACCGGCCTCCTGTAGCCGCTCGCGGCCCGGCGCACGTCCGTCGGGGTAGGCGTGGACGATCAGCTCGGCGCCGCAGCAGAGCGCCGCGTCGCTGGCCGAGTCCATGTCGCCGAGGATCACGTCCGGCTTCAGGCCCGCTTCCAGCACCCCGTCGGCGCCACCGTCGACCGCGACGATCAGCGGCCGCACGTCGCGGATGTAGGCGCGCAGCGCTTTCAGGTCGCGGCGGTGGCGGTCTCCGCGGACGACGATCAGGGCGTGGCGGTCGCGGAACGAGGCACGGGTCGGCGGGAAGGCGATGTTGCCGGTCAAGAGGTCGGTCTCTTCGCGCACATGGGCGACGGTGTTCTCGGCGAATTCGGCCAGCGCCTCGTCGATCCGCGCCCGGTGCTCCTGCATTTCTTGTTCCAGCTCGGCGACGCGCAATACCCGGCCGCGGGCCACCTCCTCGTCGCCGACGAAGATCGCCTCGTCGACGATCCGCACCCGGTCGCCGTCTTTGAGGCACTCGAAGAGGCCGGCGTCCGGCGCGTCGATCAGCTTGATCCCGGCCCCCGCCAGCATCAGCGGCCCAGCGTTGGGGTAGCGCCCCTGCGAGGAAGGCGAGGCGTTGAGGACCGCGACCACCTCGGCTTCGATCAGCTCCTCGGCGGCGATCCGGTCGATGTCGACGTGGTCGATGACCGCGATCTCACCTGGGCGCAAGCGCTTGACCAGGTGCTTGGTCCGCTCACCCAGGCGCGCGGTCGCTTCGATCGGCGCATCCGGCCGCGCGCCGTTCCTGCGCCCGAGCAGGGCGGGAAGGCGACGACGACTAACGGTGGCCACCGGATCAGGTTAGGTGAAGGATGTCCGCCACCGCAAGCTCAGGCGGCGAGCAGCTCGCGGGCGTGCTGGGTTGCTGCGTCGTCGGAGCTATCCGCGCCGAGCATGCGGCGGATCTCGGCCACCACGCCCTCGCCCTCGAGGCGCTCGACGCTGGCCAGCGCCTGCTCGCCGGCAACGTCCTTTTCGAGCCGGAAGTGGACGTCGGCGAGGGAGGCGACCTGGGGAAGGTGGGTGATGCAGAGCACCTGGCGATCGCGGCCCAGGGCCTGCAACCGCTCGCCGACCACCCGCGCCGTCTTGCCGCCGATCCCGGCGTCGATCTCGTCGAAGACCATCGTCCCGGCGCTCGCCGCCTGGCCGAGGCCGCTGAGTGCCAGCATCACCCGCGAGAGCTCGCCGCCCGAAGCCGCGTCGCGCAGCGGCGCCGCCTCGATCCCCGGGTTGGGAGCAACCCGCAGCTCGACCGTCTCGCGTCCGGAGGCGCCGTAGCCATCGGGGTGCGGCTCGAGCACCACCTCGAGCGAGGCGCCGGCCATCGACAGCCGCTCGAGCTCAGCGGCGACCCGCTCCTGCAGCGGCCCGGCGGCCGCCTCGCGGCCCGCGCTCAGCTTCTCGCCCAGCTCCTCCCGTTGCGCCTCGGCCTGGGCCAGCGCCACCTCGGCCTCGGCACTGCGCTCGCCGGCTCCCTCGAGCTGGGCGATCTCCTCGCGGCAGCGCTCGGCGTGCGCCAGAACCGTCTCGACGCTGCCGCCGTGCTTGCGCTCGAGCCGATCGATCGCTTCCAGTCGCTCCTCGATCGTCTGCAGCGAAGCCGGGTCGGCGGCGATCCCCTCGGCGTAATCGCGCAGCTCCGAGGCCGCGTCGCCGACCTCGACCACGAGGGACGCGACCCGAGCGGCCAACGCATCGAGCGCCGGGTCAAGACCGGCGGCGCCCTGCAGGGAGGCTTCGGCCTGTGCCAGCGCAGCAGCAGCGCCGCCACCGTCAGCATCGGCGCCCGCCAGCCCGGCATGAGCGTTGGATGCGGCTTCCCGCAGCCCCTCGGCGTGGCGCAGCCGCTCGCGCTCGGCGGCGATCTCGGCCCGCTCCTCTGGGACCGGCGCGACCGCCTCGATCTCGGAGAGCTCGTAGCGATAGAGGTCCAGGTCGCGCTCGCGCGACCCCTCGCGCTCGCGCAGCTCGGCCAGCTCCGCCGCCAGGCGGCCGCACTCGCGATGGGCGTCGCGGTAGTCGCTCCGCAGCTTCAGATGCTCCTCGCCGGCAAACCCGTCGAGGATCTCCAGCTGGGCCGAGGAGATCGTCAGGCGCCGGTGCTCGTGCTGGCCGAAGAAGGCGACCAGCCGCCCGCCCAGCAGCTTCAGGTCGGCGGCCGTCGCAGCGCGGCCGGCGACGAAGGCGCTGGTCCGGCCGCCGGCCGAGACCCGCCGGCCCAGCACCACCTCCTCGGCGCCTTCCGGCAGCCGCTCGGCCAGCTCTGCCATCTCCGGCTCGTCCAGCAGCCCCTCCGGCAGGTCGAACACGCCCTCGACCCAGGCCTCCTGGGCGCCGGGGCGAACGATCTGCGCCTTCGCCTTACCGCCCATCAGCAGGTCGAGCGAGTGGGCGAGAACCGTCTTGCCGGCGCCGGTCTCGCCGGTGATCGCGTTCAGCCCCTCGCCCAGCCGCAGTTCGGCCCGCTCGATCAGCAGCAGGTTCTCGATTCGCAACTCGCGCAGCATGGAATCTGTGTAGCAACGGGCGCGGACCGACTAGTTGCGTTTCCGCGCTATTTCCGCCTCAGCGTCAAGCGACGAGCACGGCAGCGATCGCGCTGGCAACAGTGCTCGCGACGATGCTGGCGAAACCGATGATCATCGCCCGCTGCATATTGCCGACCTCCAACCTGAGATCGCGAATTTCGCCCTTGACCTCGTCGAAGCCTCTGTCCATCCGCTTCGCCAGGTCGTCCAGCCGCTCGTCGGTCCACGCTTCTCTCGCCACCACCGCCATGATTCAACCCTACGAAGCGTGTTGTCTCGTGTGGCGCGCAGAAAGAAAATTCTTCGCGAAATCTTCCGCGCGAACCTGTGTCAGCCGCCGGCTGGCTCGCTTGGGCCGTCGGTCGGCTGGACGAAGTCCTCGGAGCGGACCAGCCAGAACCCGAGCGCGGCGCCGATGAAGGAGATGATCGCGGCGATCAGGATGATGTCGTTGAAGCCGTTGACGAAGGCGATGTCGGCGGCGTGGACGGCTTTCTCGTGAACCGCCGGCGGCAAGGGCAGTTCGGCCACCGCCCGCGAGCCGCCGGAGGCGACCGCTTCGCCGAGGCCGTCGGGGGCGCGCGGGAGCAGGTGGTGCAGCTCCGAGTCGACCCGGCCCTGGAACACCGCACCCAGCCCGGCGACACCGGTGGCGATCCCGACCTGGCGGAAGGTGGTGTTGATTCCCGAGCCCATCCCCGATTTCTCGACCGGGACGACGGCGATCGCCGCCTGCCCGATCCCCGGGTTGGTCGTCCCGATCCCGATCCCGGCGAGGAGGAAGCCGAACAGCAGCGTCGTCCAGGTCGAGTCGGGCGAAACGCCGTGCATCAGCAGCAGGCCAACCCCGACGATCGTCAGCCCGGTGCCGAGCAGGATCCTGATCGGGACCCGGTGCGAGAGCGCGCCCGAGATCGGGGCGACGACGAAGCCGAGGACGGTCAGCGGCAAGAAGCGCAGGCCGGCCTCCAGCGGCGAGAAGTCGAGCACCCCCTGCATGTAGAGGGTCAGGTAGAGGAAGAGGGCGAACATTCCCGCCGAGAGCGCGAAAGCGACCGCCGAGACGCCGTTGAAGGCTGGCTTTCGAAATAGAGTTAGGTCCAGCATCGGGTGGTCGCTGCGGCGCTCAATCGCGATGAAGAGCGCCAGCAGGGCGGCGGCGCCGAACAGGCAAGCGAGGATCAGCGGGCTCCCCCACCCCTCCGGGTTGCCGCGGATCAGGCCGAAGATCAGGAGGAAGAGCCCCGAGGAGAAGGTGACCAGGCCCGGCACGTCGATCGGCTCGGGGTCCTGGGCCGAGACGTTGACGATCTGGCGCTCGGTGAGGACCATCGCCGCAATCCCGATCGGGACGTTGACGAAGAAGATCCACTCCCAGCCGAGGTTCTCGGTGAGGACGCCGCCGACCAGCGGCCCGACCGCGACGGCGCCGCCGACCGTCGCCCCCCAGACCCCGAAGGCGGTGGCCCGGTCCTTGCCGTGGAACTCCTGGCCGATCAGCGCCAGCGAGGTGGCGAACATGCCGGCCCCGCCGATCCCCTGCAGGCCGCGGGCCAGGTTGAGCAGGGTCGGGTCCTCGGCGATCCCGCAGAGGAAAGAGGCGAAGGTGAAGATCCCGAACCCGATCGTGAAGACCCGCCGCCGGCCCAGCCGGTCGCCGAGCGAGCCCGCGGTCAACAGGAAGGCGGCCAGCATCAGCGAGTAGGCGTCGACCACCCACTGCAGGCTGGAGAGGCTGGCGTTCAGTTCCCGCTGGATGTCGGGCAGGGCGACGTTGACGACGGTGACGTCGAGCAGCAGCATGAACGTCGCGATCGAGACCAGCAGCAGGGTCCACCACTTGCGCTCCATGGCGGGCAACCCTAAAGAACCGATCCGGTCGGCTCGCGAGGTCGCTCTAGACAGCCAGGTGGCCGAACTTCTCTCTGATCCGCTGGTAGAAGCTCGTGCCCGGCAGCTGCGCCAGTGTGCTGACCGAATCGACGAACCGGACCTCCAGCGAGGCGCCGGCGGCGAGGTCGGCAACCTTGACGCCGTCGACGGCGACTTCGACCGGCTCGCGCTCGGGCGCGTTGCCGACATGGAGGACATCGGCCGGGCCGACGACCAGCGCCCGCGCCGTCAGCGAGTGCGGCGAGATGTAGCTGACCACGTACCCCTTCACCCCCCAGGCAAGGATCGGGCCCTGGTTGGCAAGGTTGTAGCCGGTGGAGCCGACCGGGGTTGCGGCGACGAGTCCGTCGCAGCGGACGTGTCCCACCTCCTCGCCGGCGATCCGGTAGCTGAGCTCGGCGACCCGGTCGTGGGGGCGCCGGGTGAGGGTGATGTCGTTCATCCCCACCTGCTCCTTGCCGTCTACCTTCACCTCGAGGCCGGGCAGCGGCACCGTCTCGATTTCGCCCTGCAGCGCCCGGCGGATGCCCTCCGCCGCCTGGTCGCGCTCGACCGCGGCGAGGAAGCCGACGGTGCCGAAGTTGACGCCGAAGACCGGCACCTCGGTGTGGGCGTAGCGGCGCAGCGCGTGGAGGATCGAGCCGTCGCCACCGAGCACCAGGCAGATCTCGGGCAGCGTGTGTTCGGCGGTGACGTCGATGCCCTCGCCGGAGGCACCGTGCTTCGCCAGCTCCTCCTCGGTCGCCGCCAGCCGCCAGCCCAGGTCGTGGGCGACCTCGGCCGCGACCGCGACCGCTTCCGAGGCGCTCGGCGGGTGCGAGTGGGTGATCAGGGCCGCGGTTTTCACTCGTCCCCCTCGACCTCGGCGACGGCGGCCTCCAGGTCCTCGACCACGGGGCCGTCTCCCCCGCACCAGACGAAGGTCTCGCGATTCCCCTTAGGTCCCGGCAAGCCGGAGGAGGCAACACCACGGACCGGCAGCCCCAGCTCCTGCGCCGCCCGGGCAACCTTGACGATCGCCTCGCGGCGGTCGGCGGCATCGCGAACGACCCCCCGTCCCACCCGCTCGCGGCCGAGCTCGAACTGCGGCTTGACCATCGCCAGCGTCTCGCCCCCCGGCGCGAGGCAGCGGGCCACCGCCGGCAGCACCTTGGTCAGAGAGATGAAGGAGACGTCGATCGTCGCCAGCGAGGGTGCGAACGGCAGGTCGGCCGGCGCGAGCTCCCGGGCGTTGAGCCGCTCGATCACCGCGACCCGCGGGTCGCGGCGCATGCGCACGTCGAGCTGGCCGTAGGCGACGTCGATCGCCGCGATGCGAGCGGCGCCGCGCTGCAGCAGGCAGTCGGTGAAGCCCCCGGTGGAGGCGCCCACGTCGAGGCAGTCGAGGCCGGCAACGTCGATCGCCAGCGCCTCGAGCGCGTTCTCGAGCTTGGTCCCCCCGCGGGATACGTAGCGCGGGCCCTCGTCGACGACCAGGCTGGCGTCGGGCTCGACCAGCTGGCTCGGCCGCAGCGCCACCGGCCCATCCGTGCCGATGCGAACTTCGCCCGCCCGCACGGCACCCGCCGCCGCTGAGCGCGACGGAAAGAGGCCGCGCTCGGCCAAAACCGCGTCTATCCGGGACTTCTTCACCCGCCGAAAGCTACAGCGAGGCTCCTGGACTGGCCTTTTATTCGGGCTTCAGAACGAAATGCGACATTGCTCAGGACGGGGTTACCGAATTTGATTCAAACCTCTGCATCAAATCGGGTAACGAAACCGGAGAGACCGTGATTTGCAGCGTCTCTGTGACCCCACTCACACACAAGTCGCACATACGTTCGTACGCTGTTCAAGGATTCGCAAGAGGAAACCGATCTAGGAGATCAGGACAAAGACTTCAAAGGCTGAACCCCGCGTCGACATATCGCCTCGCTGCTTCCCACAGCGACGCACTCGACACCAACCGGGCTCACCTACCTCCCACGGATCCACACATATATAGAGATAAATATCTCTCCTCCCTGTAGTAACCCCAGAAGCGCCCCGCCTCCCCCGGCGGGGCGTTTTCTGTTGTGGGGAATACTCGATCAAGAAGCGTTCTCGGCGAGCATCTGCAGCAGAACCGTGGTGACGTAATCCCTCTCCGCCGGGGGCATGGTCGCGATCGCCACGCCCAGGGCGTCCTCTTTTTCCTGGGACGGCCGGGCGCGGAGTTCGGCCACCATTTGGCGCACCTCGGCCTCGACGCGCCGCTGGTCCTCGCCACTCAGGTCCAGCGCCGCCCGCATCCGAGGGCCGTCGTCGGGCGGTGCGGGCGTCATCGCCAGGCAGTATTCCCACCGCCTCGGCGGCAAGCGCCAGGCCCGACCGCTAGTCCTGTCGCGGATCCGAAGCCGACAGCTGCGGCCTCACTTCATAGATGTGCTCGAGCGCACCCCGGGCCGGACGGGTGTCGATCAGCTGAACGCAGTTGCATTTGTCCAGCACGCGAACGTGGTACGAGACGTTGCTGAGCCGCTCGCCGAGGAGCTCTGAGATTTTCTTTGGACTGCTGGGACCGTCGCCCAGGGCCTGGAGGATCCGGAGGCGCAGCGGGTGAGCGAGGGCGCGCACGAGATCCTGGTCGACTGCGTCTCCCCGCTTTCCCATCGTGATGAGCGAGTGAATCCGAAGACGGTGGGTGGGGTCAACTCTCCAGCGCTGGAGAAATTTCCAGCGGTTAGCGCTGCTGGCACGAGGCGACGTAGACGACCTTGGAGTCCCTCTCCTCATCCGGCGGGACGGACAGGAGGATCCGATCGGCCTCCTCGCGCTGACCGAAAGCCGCCCGGCAACGTAGGCCGGCCGCCGCAAGGGCATCGCGTATCTGCTCGGCAGGCCAATGCCTCTGGCGATGAACGTGGGCCTCCACTCCCCGGCCCGAGAGCCGGGATTCGTAGATCCGCCCGGGCTCGAACTTCGCCGACAGCCCGAGCCACTCCCAGTCCCCGTCCTCCATGGGGCCCTCCGCGAAGTCCTGGCGGAACAGCGACAGCGTGTTGACGTCGAAGGCCAGCAGCCCCTGCGAGGGATCCAGATTGCGCTCGATGCCGGTGAACACTTGGCGCAGGTCGTCCTCCTCGGTGACGTAATTCAGCACGTCGTTGAGCATCAACACCAGCTGGAAGCGATCGCCCGGCTCGGAATCCACCCGGGGAAGCTCCCGGGCGTCGGCCTGGAACAGATCCACCCGGCCGACGAATTTCTCGCGCGCCCGGTCCAGCATCGCCGCCGACACGTCGCAGCCGACCATCTCCCAGCCCCGGCTCAGCAGCGGCTCGAAGGCCCGCCCCGTCCCGCAGCCGACGTCAAGAGCCCGGCCTTTCCGCAGGCCGAGGCGCTCCAGCTCCGGCAGCAGCGTCTCCCCCAGCCAGAGCTCGTAGTCGTTTGCGGAGGTGCACTCGTCGTAGACGGCGGCGAACCGGTCGTAGGCGTCCTGCGCGGATTCAGCCCGCGACATCGCGCCGCCTGGTCACGGCAGCCGGCGTCGCGACTTCGGCATTTTGAAGAGGACCGCAGAGGAAGAGACGGGCACCTCCTCGGTGTCCGCGGCAAGGCGGCGCTCGGCGCTGCGGGTTGCGATCTCGGTCATCCGGTCCTCGTATTCGGCCGAGGCCTCGAGCGCTTCCTGAACGCCCTCGGGATCCAGGATCATCGGCGTTCGCACGATCCAGAACTCCTCGTCGAGCGCGACGATCGAGGCGTGGCGCGAGGCGGTGTAGTCGTCGACGATCCCCTGCATGCATTCGTCGGTGATCACCTCGGCCATCTGCGGCTCCGATTCCGCCAGCTCGTTCCACTCCTCCGTATCGATCATGTGCTGCTCGGTTGCGCGATAGAAATGCTCGACAGCCCCGCGGACGTGCCGGTGCTGCACTTCCTCGACGCAGCTGAACTCGCTCAATTTCCTCACGTGGTAGCTGACGTCCCTCAGATCCGCTTCCAGGATCCGGGCCACCTCCGCGGGACTCAACGGGCCGCGATCGCGGATCAGCCTGAACGCCTCCGCCCGTAGCGGGTGCGACATCGCCTTGATCCGATTCTGGGTTGCCTGCCGGCGCTGAGCCTTGGTTGCCACTGCTCCTCCTCGAAGTCTTGAGTGCTCAATCCTAGTCTGTCCCCTGGGCCAGCCACAAATAGCGCTGGATCATCCCCTATTGGTGAAATGATTTCCACCAAAGGAACTCGAGAGGGGGTGACTCAACGTGCTGATCACTTGCGAGCGGACGATGCCCGTGTCCGCAAAGGCGAAGGGCTCCTGAGGCCTTGAGCCGGCTCCCGGCTGCTTTGCAGCCGGGAGTACTGCTCTGTTGCTTTGGGAACCGCCCGGTTCTAGGGTCTGCTTGTTTTGTCAACCAAGGGAGAGGAATAGCTATGGAGAGCAGTGGCGCCAGCCGGCGCAGAGTCGAGGAAAGACAGCCGACGGGATGGACCGTCTTCGCCGGAGCCCTGATGCTGATCGTCGGCTCGCTGGACGCCCTCTGGGGCCTGGCCGGCATCCTCAACGACGAAATCGTCTTCGTCGGCGGCCAGGGCGGCGTGATCATCGCCGACGTCTCGACCTGGGGCTGGGTCCACCTGATCCTCGGCTCGATCGTCGCGATCACCGGTCTCGGCCTCTTCGCCGGGACCGAGTGGGCTCGCTGGTCGGCGATCTTCTTCGTCTCGATCAACGCCGTAACCCAGATCGTCTGGTTCCCCGCCGCCCCGCTCTGGGCGTTCCTGATGATCCTCCTCGACGTAACGATCATCTACCAGCTGACCGCCCGCTGGGAAGAATGAGCTAGGCGGTATCGGGCGCGGGGGCTCCATCCCGCGCCCCCTCCTTCTCGGCTGCCGTGAGGTCCGCCTGGATCCTCACCGCGGCCGAGAGGAGCGGCGCCGCCAGGACCAGCCCCACGGTCCCGAACAGACAGCCGCCGGCGATCGTCGCGATCAGGACCACCAGGGGATGGAGCTTCAGCGCCGCCCCGTAGGCGATCGGCTGGACCAGCTGCTGGAGGACGCCGTTGGCGAGCAGGACGAGGACGGCCACCGCGATCGCGACCTCCGTCCCCTCACCGCCGAGGGCGATCAGGACCGCGAAGACGCCCGCGACCCAGGCGCCGATGTAAGGGACGTAGCCGCCGAGAAAGGTGACGACGGCGATCGTCCCGATCAGGGGGACCCCGAGGATGAGAGCGCCGGCACCGACGATCAGCGAGCTCCAGAGGGAGACGATGGTGACGCCGAGGAAGTAGCCGCGCATGCTGCCGGCGACCCGGCCGAGGATCGAGCGGGCGACGCTGGGGGGAACGCCGAGGTGGCGCTCGACGAAGGCGCCGATCGTCGGCCCGTCCTTGAGCAGGAAGAAGAGGCTGAGGGCGGTGAACGAGAGGAAGACGGCGAGCGAGGCAAGTCGGTCGATTCCCCCGAGGAGTCCGTGCGTCAGCGCCGCGAAGGCGCTGCTCAACCCGGCGCTCGCGTTGGCGTTGGCGTCGGCTGCGGTTGAGGCTTCCACTCCCAGATCCTGGGCCCAGGCCTGCAGTTGGTTCGCCCCTTCCTCGAGCCCGGTGGAGAGGCTGCTGGCCTCGCTCCCAATTCCGACCAGGACGAGCAGGCCGACGCCGAGCGCAATCAGGATGATCCCCACCATGACCAGGGCGGCGCCGATCCCGCGCGGGATCCGGCGGCGGTGCATCCAGTCGACCAGCGGCGAGGCTACCGAGGCGATGATCCCCGCCGTGATCACCGGCATGACGATCGTCTCGGTCAACGAGAGGAGCCAGATAAAGGCGACCAGAGCGGCGCCGACCCCGACCAGAAGCCAGGAGGAGAAGCCGAGGTCACGCAGCCACTGAGGGGCGGCGAACAGGCCGCTCAGGGCACCGGGCTCGATCTCGATGACTTCGTCCTCGGTCGCGCCTTTTTCTCGGCGAAGCCATACTCGGCGGGGCATGAAGGGCTCGGACAGTGTCACCTACGTCGGACACGCAACCGTCCTCGTCGAGCTCGACGGGACCCGCCTGCTGACCGATCCGATCCTGCGCAAGCGGGTCGGCCCGCTGGTGCGCCACGGGGCGACGCCGGCACCGACGACGAGCGAGCGACTTGACGCCGTACTCATCTCCCACCTGCACCACGACCACGCCGACCTCGCCTCCCTGCGCCGGCTCGACCCCGCGACCCGGCTGCTGGTGCCGCCCGGCTCGCGCGACTTCTTTGCGCGCCACGGCTTTTCGGCCGTCACCGAGCTGGCACCCGGCGAGTCCGCGGCGGTCGGCGGCCTGACCGTCGCCGCGGTCGAGGCCGACCACGACGGCGGACGCCGTCGCTTCGCCCCCGACCCCCAGGCGATCGGCTTCCTCGTCAGCGGACAACGGAGCGTCTACTTCGCCGGCGACACCGACTACTTCCCGGCGATGGAGGCGCTTGGCGCCGGGCTGGACCTCGCCCTGCTGCCGATCTGGGGCTGGGGCCCGAACATCGGCGAGGGCCACCTCGACCCCGAGGGAGCCGCCCGGGCGGCAGCGGCGCTGTCGCCCCGCCTCGCGGTGCCGATCCACTGGGGCACGCTCTACCCCTTCGGCCTGCGGCGTCTCCGCAGCGCCCCGCTACGCAAGCCTGCCGAGCGGTTCAGCGCCAGCCTGCGCCAGCTCGCACCTCAGGTCGAGGCTCGCGTGCTCTCACCCGGCGAATCGACCCCGCTGGCGTAAGCGTCCTGCCCCAGCTCCGCGAGCCAGCCGCGGAAGATCCGGTGCACCCGCTCGGCGCCGATCACCTCGTCCTCGGGCCAGCTCAGGTCGCTCGGGTGCAGCACGAACGGGAAGCTCTGGGTCCCCCCCATGCCTCCGTGCGAGCCGACCAGCTCCTCGAAGGCAGCCACCTCGCCGAACTCGGTCCAGTAGGTGCTGTTGACCATCAGGTCGGGACAGTGGGAGAAGCCGTCGGTACGGCGCAGGTGGTCGGCGGCGTTGGGTCCGTACGGCGCCAACGGGTCTTCCCCCTCGACCCGATCGGTGTCGAGGAAGCGGATCCCTCCAGCGCCGATCGCCATCGCCCCATCGCGCTCGGAGCGGACGAGGATGAAGCCAACCCCGGGATGTTCGCGCAGCGCCGGCAGCAGCCGCGGGTAGAGCACTTCGAGCCGCTCGAGGCTGACCCGGCCGGGCTCGCGCGGGAAGGTGATCAGTCCAAGGCAGCCGGAAGCCATCACCGAGAGCTCCGGCAGGGCTCCCCCGTGGCTTTCGGTGACGTCCCGGCGCGCGTCGGAGTCGAGCGTCACGGCGCCGTCGGCGAGACGGTCGCGGGTAGCCGCCCGGACCGTGCGCGCCGCGACGGTGTCGTCACGCGCCACCTCGGTGAGGCCGGCGCTGAGGTAGGAGAGCGCGTCGTCGTCTCCCGCTTCGGAGGCGATCACGCTGTCGGGCTCGCAGGCGGAGCGGACCAGGTCCTCGAGCGTCTGGCCGTAGCGATCGAGGAAGGTTTCGCCCTGCGACTGCCCGTGGTCGGAGAGAACGACCAGACGGTAGGGTCGCGGCGCGTCGGCGCAGGCGGCGGCGATGCGGGCGATCTGGCGGTCGAGGTCGTGGAGCACGGCGAGCGCGTCGGGGCGCTCGATGCCCGAGTGGTGGGCGACCTCGTCGTAGGCGAGGAAGGTGGTGTAGACGACGGGCCGCCCGGCGAGCGCGTCGCTGACCACGGTCGCGACCTGTAGGTCCCGCTGCACGACCGTCGCCCAAGCACGGACGAAGGCATAGGAGCGGCTGCGGGCGATCCGCGGGCGCACGTCGTCGCGGACCTGGGTCCTGGCCGCGCGCCGCTCGCGGCCGACCTCGGCCAGAGCGAGGACCAGGGTCCGCGCCGCCGCGTAGGGGCGGGCGAAGTAGGCCGCGTAGTCCTTGCCGATCGGCCGGCGGCGACGCAGCGCCGTGCTCATCGTCAGCATCGAGTGCGGCGCGTCGCCGGAGAGGATGTTGGCGCGGCTGGCGCCGTCGGCGTGCAGCAACCCCTTGCCATCGGAGTGGCGGCGCTCGATCTCTTCCGCGTCGCGGGGGTGGTTGGTGACGATCGCCGCGCCGCGGTCCTTCTCCCACCAGCGGAAGGCCGGCATGTCCTCGTTGGAGCCGTGCAGCAGACCGGCCTGGCAGGCACCGGTCTGCGAGGACCAGTCGGTTTCCCAGCGGTTCAGCCGGTGCGATCCCGACCGCAGCCAGCTGGCGAGATTCGGCGCGCTGCCATCCGTGATCGCCCGCCAGAGGACGTCGTGGGCGAGGCCGTCGATCTCGAGGAAGAGGATCCCTGGGACGTCGGTCTCGACCACCTGCCCCCGGCGCCGGGCTTGGCGGCGGACCACGTTGCGGTACCAGGAGTCGTCTTCGTCGACCGCGAACAGGGCGTAGAGCCCGGTGGTGACGGCGGCGAGCACGATCGTCACCACCGTTCCCTCGAGCACGCCGGAGATCTCCGCCCCGGGCAAGGCGTCGATCGCGACCGTCACCAGCAAGCCGTTCAACAGCAGCGCTCCGAGCCCGAGCGTCAGCACCGTCAGCGGCAGGGCGAAGCGAACCAGGGCCGGCCAGACGAGGGAGTTGAGCAGGCCGATCAGGGCCGCCGCCGCCAGCGCCGACCCGGCGCCGTCGAGGACGAAGCCGCTCATGATCTCCGAGAGCAGCAGCAGAATCGCCGCGTCCAGGAAGAGGACGAAGGCGGCGCGGCGGAGGAGGGTCACTCAGGCCCCGCTCTCGACCTGGAGCTCGCCGCGCTCCGCGGCGGCGGCGACCCGCTCGAAGTCGCGCTCGTTCTGCTCGGCGTAGCTCTCGGCGAAACGGGCCATCGATTCGTCGAAGACGTCGCCCTTGCCGAGGTAGGAGGCGATCGCGAAGCGGTCGCCGGAACGGGCGTGGGCGCGCGCCAGCGCCTCGCCGCAGAGGGAGGCATAGACGGAGAGGTCGCGCGGCGACATCCGCTCGACATCAGCCGACCCCTTGCCGTCCCAGAGCTGGCGCACGTAGAAGTGCCGCCGTCCTTCCAGACCCTCGGCGGTGACCCAGCCGAGGAATACGTCGCTGGCCGCCTGCATCAAACGCTGGCCCTCGACCACGCGGCGGCCGGGGTGGTCGTAGGGGCTGGCGCCGACGTAGGGCTCGAGCACCGAGCGCTGGGCTTCCTTGGCCTGCAGGAACAGCGGGTCGGAGGTGTCCCGTCCCAGCAGCAGCACGATCCAGGCGCGGGTGCCGACACTCCCCACTCCCACCACCTTGCGGGCGGCGTGCGCGTAGCGATACGAAGTGACGAGACGCTGCAAGTCGTCGCCGAGCGAGTCGCGGTAGGCGTCGAGCACCGCTTGCAGCTGCGCTTCGGCACCGGGTGCATCGCTCAGCTCCTCCAGCGGCGTGATCAGCGGCGGATCGCTGATGATCCGCAGTTCGCCGTCCTCCTCGACGGTGAGCTTGCGCAGGGCGCGCAAGCTGTCCTTGGAGCGGGCCTTGGCGAGGTTGCGCTCGACTTTCCGCAGATTCCCCTGGTCGAGGTGCGGGCGCAGCTCGGCGAGCCGGGACTCGACCTCGATCCGGGCGTACCAGACGTCGATGTTGCGCATCGAGGCGAAGGCGCGCATCGCCTTGCGGTAGCCGGCGGAGCCGCTGAGGACCGCTTGCCGCCGGTCCCGCTTGCCGAAGCCGCGCGACCGACCGGCGATCGCGAGGCTGGCCGCCAGCCGCTTCAGGTCCCACTCGAACGGACCGCGGCAGGTCTCGTCGAAGTCGTTGCAGTCGAAGACCAGGCGGCGGTCTGGGGCAGCGAAGACGCCGAAGTTGGAGAGATGCGCGTCGCCACAGAGCTGCACCTCGAAGCCTGCGCTCGGCGTCGTCGCCAGATCGGCGGCCATCACCGCCGCCCCGCCGCGAAAGAAGGCGAAGGGCGAGGCCAGCATGCGGCCGTAGCGGATCGGCACCAGCTCGGCGACCCGCGCCTCGTCCTGCTGCCTCAGGATCGCAAGGGGGTCCCGCGACGCGAAGTCCCAACTGGCGTGATCGGAGCGGGGCACGGCGGCGCGTCCGGCCCTGCCGGCCGCCTTCTGCACGCTCCGTCTATCGAAGTTCGTCATCGACACGCGCGGAGTCTCCCGGCATGGGCCTCGGAAAGCAACAAAAAGGCTTCCCAGTTTGGGTACTTGTTAATTCCATGCAGACAGTGGCGTTTTTTTAGTGATTGTCAGTCTGTCTAATCAATTTTCGGGATGCACAAATGGATTTGATCTGGTACGAAGGTGCCTTCTACTCGGAATCTGTTCCGTTCCGTGCCGGCTGCCTCCGGGAAAGGCAGCGGAAAAAGCCAAAAGAAATCGAAAGGACCAGTCCATGAAGAGGCTCTTCCTGGTCGGCGCATTGCTTTGCGCAATGCTTATTCCGGCCGCTTCAGCGTCTGCCGCTCCTACAGGAGAATTCGCGGTATTCGCCCAGTGCCCGACGGAAAAAAATCTGTTCCTCTGCATCTACAACAAAACGACCTCGGGAACGGTTACCACGGGCAAAAAAGCCGTGCCGATCAAAAACCCGGTCATCCTGCAGGGTGGCGTCGAAGTCAATGAATCAACCGGCGCGACCCAGTTCTACGGTGCCAAAAACGGAGTCACCCTCTCGAAAGCTGCGCAGCCGGTACCCGGCGGCCTGCTTGGAGTCGTTGCTCCGACCTGGTGGCCGAAATTCATCCAGGACTGGTTCAACGGCCTGATCAACGAAGGCTTCACCGGGGTCACCGCGACGGTCGAACTCGCCCGTCCGGCTACCGAGGTCAAAGTCGACCTCAACGCCCTGTTGAGCGAACTCAATGATCCGACCATCATCATGCCGGTGAAAATCAAGCTGGACAACCCGATCCTCGGTAGCAGCTGCTACATGGGTTCGAGCGCCAGCCCGATTTACTGGAAACTGACGGTCGGCGAAACCTCGCCGCCCGCGCCGAACAAACCGATCAAAGGCTTTGTCGGCGAACCGGAAACCAACGAAGACGGTTCGATCCTGAGGCTCTCCAAACAACGCCTCGTGGACAACTCCTTCGCGGCTCCGGCCACCAGTGGCTGCGGCGGGATCTTCTCGTTCCTGGTCGATCCGCTGGTCAGTTCCGTTGTCGGTGTCCCGTCTCCGGCGGGTACCAACACCGCGATTCTCGAAGGCAAGATGGAAACGGGCTACGCCCCGTCCGTCAAAGCCAGCGATCCTTGATCCACTGAGCTAAGACGGTAAGAAAGGGCGCCCACCCGCAAGGGGGGCGCCCTTTTCTTTGGCCGTTTGCGGACGCGCCTCGCGCCCCGGCCTCGAGAGGCGGGCGCGAGAGATCCGATTCCCCAAGCGGATCCACACATATAGAGCGCGTCTCTCCTCCCCTTGGCGTTCCCCCAGAAGCGCTGGCTTATAGCCGACTTCTCCTGTTCACCGGGAGAGACTCGGGCAGGCTAATCGATTGCGCCAATTGAATCAATCGTCAAAATTGATTAGACCGTTAGTCGGCTTGTCTAGCCGATTCAGGTCAGCGCAGGCTGTGGCAGCGAGCTCAGGACCCGGTCGGCGACCGACTCTCCGGTGAGGCCAACCTCTGCCCGCAGCAGCGCCGGCTTGCCGTGGGTCACGTAGGAGTCCGGCAGGCCGATTCGCAGCACCCGCGCTCGCTCCGCCGGCGATTCGGCGCAGGCGTCCTCGAGGTGCTCGAGCACAGCCGATCCGAACCCTCCGGGCAGCGCGTTCTCCTCGATCGTCACCAGCAGCTCGTGCTCGCGCGCCAGGCGCTCGGTCAGCTCGGCGTCGATCGGCTTGGCGAAGCGAGCGTCGGCGACGGTCGCCCTCAGGCCGTGCTTGGCGAGGATCTCGGCGGCTTCGCAGGCGACGGTGACGCCGTATCCGTAGCCGAGCAGGGCCACCCGCTCGCCCTCGGCCAGCACCTCGCCCCTGCCGATCGGCAGCAGCTCGGCCGCGGCGGGCAGATCGACGCCCTCAGCCGCGCCGCGCGGGTAGCGCAGCGCCGCCGGACCGTCGTGGGCGATCGCCGTGTGCAGCATGTGGACCAGCATCGCCTCGTCGCGGGGCGCCATCAGCACCACGTTGGGAATCGGGCGGAAGTAGGAGATGTCGAAGGCCCCGTGGTGAGTGGGGCCGTCGTCGCCGACCAGGCCGGCCCGGTCCATCGCGAAGGTCACATCGAGGTTCTGCAGGCAGACGTCGTGGACGATCTGATCAAAGGCCCGCTGCAGGAAGGTCGAGTAGATCGCGCAGACCGGCTTCGCCCCCTGCAGGGCCAAACCCGAGGCCAGGAGGACGGCATTCTGCTCGGCGATGCCGACGTCGTAGTACTGCTCGGGGACCTCATCTGCAAGCTGCTGCAGGCCGGTCCCCCCGGCCATCGCCGCGGTTATCCCGATCACTCGCTCGTCTGCCTCGGCCTCGGCGACCATCGCCCCGGCGAAGACCTTCGTGTACTGGGGCGGCGAGCCAGCGGCGGGCGGCTTCTCCAGCACCTCGATTCCCTCGGGGGAGTCGGTTTCGGTCACCGGCACCGGCTTCGCCTCGGCCGGTTCGCCGTTGACGATCGACTTCGGCTTCGCCGCGTGCCACTCCTCCATCGACTCCAGGCCGCCTTCTTCGGCCGGCGCGAAGCCCTTGCCCTTGACCGTGTGGATGTGGACGACGACCGGGCGGTCGGCCTCGAAGGCCTCCTTCAGCGCCTCGCGCAGGGCATGCACGTCGTGGCCGTCGATCACCCCCATGTAGGCGAGGTCGAGCTCCTCGAAGAAGAGCCCCGGCGCCCAGTAGGCCTTGATCGCCGACTTGATCTCCGGCCCCAGCCGCTCGATCCGCCTCCCCAGCCCCAGCGGCAGCTTCGTCAGCCGGTCCTCGACCCCCTCGCGGGCGTGCCAGAGGCGCGGGTTGAGGCGGATCCGGTTGAAGTATCGGGAGAGGGCGCCGACGTTGGGTGAGATCGACATCCCGTTGTCGTTGAGGACGATCACCATCGGCGTCTGCAGTCCACCCGCAGCGAGCATCGCCTCGTAAGCGACGCCGCCGGTGAGGGCGCCGTCGCCGATCACCGCGGCGACCCTGCCGTCCTCGCCGATCCCGTGGCGCATCGCCTCCTTCAGGCCGACGGCGTAGCCGATCGAGGTCGAGGCGTGGCCGGCGCCCATGATGTCGTGCTCGGACTCGGGGATCGAGCAGAACGGGGCGAGGCCGTCGTACTGGCGGATCGTCGATAGCCGCTCGCGCCGGCCGGTGAGGATCTTGTGCGGGTAGGCCTGGTGCCCGACGTCCCAGAGGACCTTGTCGCGGGGCGAGTCGAGCAGGCTGTGGAGGGCGACGGTGAGCTCGCAGGTGCCGAGGTTGGCGCCGAAGTGGCCGCCGATCTCGCCGATCGTGTCGATGATGTAGGTGCGCATCTCCTGCGCGACCTGCTGTAGCTGCTCGTCATCGAGATCGTGGAGATCCACAGGGCTGTCGATGCCCGGCAGCAGCGGCTCCTCGATCTGGTCTCTCTCGTCTGCGTCGCCCTGGGTGGGGGGCTTTTCGCTCATTCGTTCCTCGTGAAGATGTAGTCGGCCACGCGCCTCAGGTCCTCGGTCTCGCCGCTTGCCTGCGCCAGCGCCGCGGTCGCCTTGGCGTGCGACTCGGCCGCCAGCTCGCGGGCCCGCTCGAGGCCGAAAAGGCTGACGTAGGTGAGTTTGCCATGTCTCTCGTCGCTTCCTTGTGGCTTGCCGAGCCGCTCGTCGGACCCGGTCACGTCGAGGATGTCGTCGACGATCTGGAACAGCACGCCCAGCTCGTCGGCAAAACGGCGATACGGCATTGTCTCAGGTTCCGGCAGGCCCTCCAGGAGAAGGATCACGTTGACGCTGGCGGCGATCAGCCGCCCGGTCTTCAGCGCGTGCAGCGCCCGCAAGCCCTCGGCGTCGGACTCGGCGCCGATCACGTCCACGTACTGGCCGCCGACCATGCCGTCGACGCCGGTCGCCCCGGCCAGCTCGCGCAGCGCCGCCAGGACCCGATCCGGCTCGCCCGGCTGCTCGCAGAAGAGCCGCATCGCCTCGGCGAAGAGGCCGTCGCCGGCGAGGATCGCCACGTCCTCGCCGAACTTGACGTGCGAGGTCGGCAGGCCGCGCCGCAGCTCATCGTCGTCCATCGCCGGGAGGTCGTCGTGGATCAGCGAGTAGGTGTGGATCAGCTCGATCGCGCTAGCCACCGGCAGGAAGCGCTCGGGCTCGGCGCCGAGGGCGCGGGCGGTGGCGAGGGCAAGCACCGGGCGCACCCGCTTGCCCCCCGCCAGAAGCGAGTACCGCATCGCCTCCTCCAGGCCGGCGGTTGCCGCAGTCGGGGAGAAGCTCAGTTGCACGAGGGCGTCGTCGACCAGCCCGCGCAGGTCGTCGGGATAGCTCAAGGGCCTACTCGGCGCTCGCCTGCTGGCGGGCCTCGCGATTGGCCTCCTCGACCGCCTCGGCTGCCAGGTCGGCGGCCTCGGCGGCAAGCTGGGCGGCCGTCTCGTCGCTTGCCTCGCCGCCCTCCAGCTGCGCGGTGATCTCCCGCAGGCGGGCGCTGATCTCTCGCAACCGAACGCTCATCCCGCCGGCTCCCGCTCGCGCACGACGGCGCCAAGGATGCCGTTGATGAACTTCGGCGCGTCGGCGCCGCAGTACTCCTTGGCGATCTCGATCGCCTCGTTGATCGCCACCTCGGCCGGCGTCTCCAGGAACTCCATCTCGAAGAGGGCAGTCCGCATCACGTTCACGTCGAGCGGGGCGATGCGATCCACGGTCCAGCCCTTGGCGTGGGCGGCGATCGTCTCGTCGAGCTCTTCGCGGTGGGTGTCGACGCCCTCGGCCAGCTCGCGGGTCAGCGGCCGAGCCTCAGCCAGCAGCTCCTCCAGCGGCCGCCCGGTCACGTCGCGCTGGTAGTTGACGAAGACGGCGTCCCGCCGCTGGTCGGATCTGCGCATGCGGACATTCTTTCAGCGCAGGATCTCGACCAGCACGCGCGAGGCGTAACGGAGTCGATCTTTCTCCATGACTGGAAGGCCGAATTCGCGCATAGGAGGGCACTGGTGGAAATCATGTGCGTGACTGGCGAGCGCCGGACCAAGCGGGGCAAGGACGCAGGGAGGCCGAATAGCGGCGCTATTCGGCCGACTGAGGACGCCGCCCCGCGCAGTGTCCGCCGCCGCCAGGCGCGTGCAGGATTTTCGCCAGGGTCCTCCTAGGCGCGGGAGATGTACTCGCCGCTGCGGGTGTCGACCCGGACGGTTTCGCCCTCTTCGATGAAGAGCGGCACGTGGACGACCACGCCTGACTCCAGGGTGGCCGGCTTGTTGCCGCCACCGGAGGCGGTGTCGCCCTTCAGTCCCGGATCGGTCTGGGTGACCTTCATCTCGATCGCGCTCGGCACCTGCACGTCGGAGGGCTGTTCGTCGACGAAGAGCACGTCGACCTCGTCGTTGGCCAGGACCCACTTCATCGCCTCGCCGAGCGACTCTTTGGCGATTTCGATCTGGTCGTAGTCGGTCGAGTCCATGAAGACCGCCGCGTCGCCCGAGTCGTAGAGGTACTGCATCTTTTTCGATTCGGTCCGGACCGGGCGGAACTTCTCCCCCGCCCTGAAGGTTTTGTCGATCACCGACCCGTCCTCGATCCGCCGCAGCTTGGTCCGCACGAAGGCGCCGCCCTTGCCCGGCTTCACGTGCTGGAACTCGATGATCTTCCAGATCTTGCCGTCGATCTCGATATGGGTGCCGTTCTTGAATTGGTTCGTCGAAATGGTCACGGCGGCGAATCCTAGAGATCGGTCTCAGGTCGCCGTCGCGAGGCGGCGGACGGCTTCCTCGGGATCGCGGAAGACCTCGCCGCGGGTGAATTTGCCGTCGGCCAGGTCCCAGATCCAGGCGACCGGCATGTCGCGGATGCCGAGCGGGCGGCTGCGGGCGTAGACCCTCCCCCGCACCAGCAGGGAGCGGCCGTGGCTCTCGACCACCTTGGGCACGATCTGCAGCTCGTCCCAGGCGCGTTCGACGTCGCGCATGTACTCGCTCAGCCCCTCGGGGCCGACGTAGGGGGCCTCGCGGCCGACCTGTTCGGCGGTGCCGATCGGGAAGAACCCCATCCGCTGGTCGCAGAGGGCGACGATCTCTCCGGCGTCGCGCTGGTTGAAGGCGTTGTAGAGGCGCTCGACCAGCTCCTGCTCGCGCTCGGGAGCCGGCTCGACGTCGGCGGTCGCGGGAGCAATGGCGATGATCGCGGCGTCGTCCTCCAGGGTGCCGCCGACGAACTCGTTCAGCGCCACCTCGATCTGCTGGGTCGCCAGAGCGGGGCTGACGACCCCGGTGAGCTGGGCGCGCAGCCGCCCCTCGCCGAAGCGCTCCTCGCTGCCGTGGGCCTCGGTCACCCCGTCGGTGACCACGACCAGCTGCTGGTTCGGGGCAACAGCGGTCGCCTCCAGCACCCACTCCTCGTTCGGGAAAGCGCCCAGGACCGGGGCCGGGGCGGTGGCCTCGGTGACCGTGTCGCCATCGACCAGCAGCGGCGGCGGGTGGCCCGCCACAGCCAGCTGAACAGGCTCGGTGGGGTCTTCGGAGACCGCCATCGCGGCGACGCTGCAGAGCGCGGTGCCGCTGCGGGCCAGCAGCTCGCGGTTCAGCGTCCGCAGGGCGACCACGGGGTCGCCGGTCAGGGCCGCGGCGGTCCGCAGGGTGTAGCGCGCATGGGCGGTGACGGCGGCCGCTTTGGCGCCGCGCCCGGTGACGTCGCCGATCACGACCATCCAGCCGCCGGCGATGCGGAAGGCGTCGTAGAAGTCGCCGCCGACTTCGTTCTCCGCCCCCGCCGGCCGGTAGGTCGCCGCCACCGACCAGCCGGGGATGTGCGGCAGCGGCGGCGGCAGCAGGCCGCGCTGCAGCGTCTCGGCGATCTCGGCCCGTTCGCGCTCGATCCGCTCCAGATCGGAGAAGAGGCCGGCGTTGTCGAGCGCGAGGGCGACGCGGCCGGCGAGGATCGTGACGAAGTGGATGTCGGCGTCGCTGTAGCGGCGCCCGGAGGAGCCGACGCTGACCGTCAGCATCCCCGTCGGCCGGCCGCGGGCCCGCAGCTCGACCGTCACCCCGGAGCGCACCCCGAGGCTGGTGAGGAACTCGAGGTCCTCCTCGTCGCTGGCGAACTCGCGCAGGTCGTCCACGGTCTTCAGCTCGAAGCGGCGCGGCTCCTGGCGCTCGCGGCTGGCGTCACTGGCGATCTGCTCCTGCAGCCGCGGTCCGCGGGCCTTCAGCCGCGCCGCGATCTCGGCGGCGTCGGGACCGTCGGCCCGCAACGCCGCGCGGCGCACGCCGACCTCTTCGATCACGTCGATCGCGCAGATGTCCCCCAGCTCTGGAACGACGATCTCGACGATCGACTCCAGCGTCTCGTCCAGGGTCATGCCTTCGTCGGCGACGCGGGAGATTTCGTCGAGCATGCGGAAGCGGCGGTTGACCTGCCGCACCTTCTTCGTCGAGACGGTGGCGACGACAGCGACCGCCACCAGAGCCAGCGCGACGATGATGTCGGCGATCAGGGGCATTAGCCCGAGTCCGGACCGTGGTCAGCGCCGCCGGTGCTGGTCGTGAGGTTGGATGCGGCGCCGCCGCTGAGGATTCGCCGGGTCAGGCGGGGAGTGACGATGCGGGCGATCGCGGCCAGCGCGTAGGGGCGCGGGACGTAGCGCTCGGCCTTGCCGCCGGGACCGCACTCGTAGATCGCCTCGGCGACCTTCTCCGGCTCGGAAACGACCCAGCGGGTGAGCGCTTTCTCGCGCAGCTCGGTGGCCGGAAAGCCCTCGGTGCGGACGTAGCCGGGCAGGACCATGCCCACATGGACGCCCTCGGCCTTCTCCTCGGCGTAGAGCGCGTCGTTCCAGCCGATCAAGGCGAACTTGCTGGCGCTGTAGGAGCCGGTACGGGCGCGGGAGACGCGGCCGGCGGTGCTGGCGACGTTGACGATCGCGCTCGGAGCCGAAGCGCGGAGCAGCGGCAGCAGCGCCTCGGTGAGGCGGACGACGGCGTCGAAGTTGAGCTCCATGTGGCGGCGGACGTTGGCCGCCCCGCCCTCGGCGAAGCTGCCGCGCCAGGCGGCGCCGGCGTTGTTGACCAGCAGGTGGAGCCGGCCGCCGTGCTCCGCCTCGAGGTGAGCGCGGACCCGCTGGGGTGCGTCGTCGGCGGTCAGGTCGACGGCGAGGTAGGTGGCGCGACAGGGCAGCGACTCGGCCAGCTCGCGCAGCAGCTCCTCGCGGCGGGCGACGAGGACCAACTCGGTCCCCGGGTCGCGCGCCAGCCGGACAGCCGTCGCCTTGCCGATCCCCGTCGACGCTCCCGTCACAACTGCCACTCGATTCTCTCCCACCATCCGAGGCCACGCTAACCGATCAGGCTGCAACGATGGGCGGCTTGGAGGGCTCATCCGAAACCCACCACCGCTTGGGCGCAACCCGCCGCGAGGGCGAGCGGGTGACGCCGTTGGAGCTCTTCTTCGACCTCGTCTTCGTCCTCGCGCTCACCCAGTGCACGGCGCTGATGTCGCACAACCAGTCCTGGGAAGGACTGGTTCAGGGCCTGTTGATCCTCGGCGTGCTCTGGTGGGCCTGGGTCGGCTACGCGTGGCTGACCAGCGTCATCGACCCCGAGGCCGGGGTGGTCCGGCTGGTCATCTTCGCCGCGATGGCGGCGATGCTGATCGTCTCGCTCTGCGTCCAGGAGGCGTTCGGCAACCTCGCTCTCACCTTCGCCCTGGCGATCGGCTTCTACCGCACCGCCCACATCGCGCTCTTCTGGCTCGCCGGCGCCGACGACACGGACCTGCGCCGCTCGGTATTGGGGCTCGCGGTTAGCACCGCAGTCGCGGTCGGCCTCCTCGTCGTCGCCTCGTCCTTCGACGGCTTCGCCCAGGGGGCGCTCTGGGCGCTGGCGATCTTCCTCGACATGGCCGGTCCCTACTTCTTCGGCTCCGACGGATGGAAGATCGTCCCCGGCCACTTCGCCGAGCGCCATGGGCTGATCATCATCATCGCCCTCGGCGAGTCGATCGTCGCGATCGGCGTCGGTGCCTCCGGCGCCCTCGACCTCGGAATCGGCACTGCCGCCGTGCTCGGCATCTTCCTCACCGCCGCACTGTGGTGGACCTACTTCGACGTCGTCGCCCTGATCTCGGCCCGGCGGCTCGGCGAAGCCGAAGTCGGGCGCGTGCAGAACGAGCTCGCCCGCGACTCCTACTCCTACATCCACCTGCTGATGGGAGCCGGCATCGTCCTGGTCGCCTTCGGCCTGAAGGTGACGATCGCGCACTACGACGAACACCTGCACGACGTTCCCGCCTTCGCCCTGCTCGGCGGCCTCGCCCTCTACCTGCTCGGCCTGGTCGCGTTCCGCTACCGCCATGTGCAGACGGTCAATCGCAAGCGGCTCGGCCTGGCGATCGTCCTACTGTTCCTGGTCCCGGTCGCGACGGCGATGCCCGCGCTCGTCACCCTGGCGGTCGCCGTCATCCTGATTTGGCTGTTGATCGCGTATGAGCACCGCGGTTACGGGCCGGACCGGGAGCGGTTCCGCCGCGAAGCAAGCGCGGCCCACACTTAGGCATACTCCCCGAGTCTTTTGACCACTCCAGACCTCCTAGACAAGCTGCTGCGCGCCGGCGCCCCTTCGGGTTACGAGGGTCCGGCTGCTGAGGTCTGGCGCGAGGCGGCCTCCTTCGCCGAGGTCAGCGTCGACGGGATTGGCTCGACGATCGCCCGCGTCGGCGATTCCTCTCCCCTGCTTGCCGTCGTCGGCCACATCGACGAGATCGGCCTGATCGTCACCCACATCGACGAGCAGGGCTTCCTCTGGTTCGCCCCGGTCGGCGGCTGGGACCCGCAGATCCTCGTCGGCCAGCGGGTCGAGGTGCGCGGCAAGGATGGGCTCGTCCCCGGCGTCGCCGGGCGCAAGCCGATCCACCTGCTCGAGCCCGACCAGCGCAAAAAGGTGGTCGAGCTGAAGGGCATGCACATCGACATCGGCGCCGCCGACCGCGAGGAGGCCGAGGGGCTGGTCCGGGTCGGCGACCCGGTGGTAATCGCCGCCGAGCCGATGCCGGTTGCCGGCGACCGCCTCGTCTCGCGGGCGATGGACAACCGTCTCGGCGCCTACACCGCCCTGGAGAGCCTGCGCCGCTGCGTCGAGGACAAGGGCGGCCCCGGCGGCTCCTTCGCCGCGGTCGCCGCGGTCCAGGAGGAGATCGGCCTCTTCGGCGCCCGCACCGCCGCCTTCCAGGTCCGCCCCGACATCGCGATCGCCGTCGACGTCACGCACGCGACCGACGCGCCCGGGGTCGACGAGAAGGAGATCGGCAGCCACTCCTTCGGCTCCGGCCCGGCGATCGGCCGCGGCTCCACCCTCTCGCCCAAGGTCTTCGAGCTGCTGGTCGAGACCGCCGAGGCCGAGGGCATCGACTACTCGATCAGCGCCAGCGGCCGCGGCACCAGCACCGACGCCGACGTCCTCCAGATCTCCCGCGCCGGCATCCCCACCGGCCTCGTCTCGATCCCCCTCCGCTACATGCACTCCCCGGTCGAGATGGTCGACCTCCGCGACGTAGAGGCCACCGTCGAACTCCTAGCCGCCTTCGGCGCCCGCCTCAGCAGCGACTGGGACCTGAGCCGCTGAACTTCTCGGCTGGGTGGTTAGGGAGGGACGGGTACACCTCTCCCAGAGACCGTCGCGCAGCTGAGCGAAGTGCTGGGCGCAACTGTGGTCTCAGGAGCCTCTGTGAGAGGTGTACCCGTCCCTCCTCTCGACAGCTACTGCAGATCAGTTCTGCACCGAGTCCGCGCTAGTACACCTATACGGGGCACTCACGCGGACTCGCGGAGAGGCGTCCTTCGGAAGCTGCTGAGGGAGGGTGCCGGTGTCCCTCGGAGGAATGTTCGGCGATATGCAATCTGATCTGGGGCGTGTCGCGCAATGACGGAGAGGGATCCCGGCACCCTCACCCGGCCACCTCAGGCGACGAACTCGATCTCGGTCTCTGAGTCGGCGAAGACCTGGTTGCGGCCGCCGGCCTTGGCGGCGTAGAGAGCGGAGTCCGCTCGGGAGAGCATCTCCTCGGTGTCGACCAGGCCCGGCTCGGCGACTGCTACGCCGATGCTGAGGGTGACCGGGACGCCGACCGGGCGGCGGTCGCGGACTTCCTGGCGCAGGCGTTCGGCGATTTCCAGCGCGTCGGCGTGGCCGGCGCCGGGGAGCATGACCAGGATCTCCTCGCCGCCGACCCGGTAGATCGAGTCACCGGCGCGCAGGGTCGCCCGCATCGTGTAGGCAACGTCCTGGAGGACGGCGTCGCCGGCGGCGTGGCCGAACTGGTCGTTGACCCGCTTGAAGTGGTCCAGGTCGCAGAGGAGGAAGGCGTGGGACAGGCCCTCGCTGGGGTCGCAGGGCTGACCGTCGAGCTCGGAGAGGCGCTGCTCGAGGGCGTTGCGGTTGAAGAGACCGGTGAGCGGATCGAGGGTCGAGCGGCGCCGATGGGCGCGGTCGGACTCGATCAGGGCGCCGGAGAGAATCACGGCGCTGATCACCAGAGCGGCGATCGCGACCAGCTGCTCGTGGTGTTCCCAGGCCGCGTTCGGATCCGGGAGCACGGCGGCGACGAGGAACATCGCGATCAGGAAGACCGTCCCGGCGATCATCCCCCGCACCTCGAAGCGGAAGCCGAGCGTCACCGCGGGCAGGCCGAACCAGACGAGGACCGGGCTGGTGGCACCGCCGGTGAGCAACACTGAGGCGGCGAGGATGACCGGCAGCGCCGCCCAGGCGCCGGCGACCCAGAGCGCGGGCCGGGCACTGTTGCGCATGTGGCGGTCGGCAACCGCGAAGCCGGCGAGCCCGGCGACGAGCGGCGCGATCCACCAGTAGCCGTAACCGAGCGAGGCGCCCCCGCCGGCCGCCAGCGCCAGGGCGAGGATTGCGAAGGTGGCGAACCGGTAGCGGCGCAGGCGCTCCTCCATGTCGAGCAGCCGCTCGCGCCGCGCTTCCTCGTGGATCGAGACGAGGGTGTCCCGGGTCTTTCCCATTCAGCCGCATCGGCGGCCCGGAAACCGGGCTTGAATCTGAACGATTAGTGGCGCCTATGCAATCGGCGGCGCTACTCGACCAGCTGCAGCTCTTTGGACAAGCTGCTGAGATTCCGCAGACCGTCCTCGGTGACGACCACGAGATCCTCGATTCGCACCCCGAGGTTGCCCGGGAGGTAGATGCCGGGCTCGACCGTGACCACTTCTCCCGGGGCGAGCACGTCCTCGGAGCGCTGCGATAGCCGCGGCCCCTCGTGTACCTCCAGCCCGACACCGTGACCGAGCGCGTGGCCGAAGTGCTCGCCGTAGCCGGCGTCGTCGATCAGCTTGCGGGCGGCGCTGTCGGGGTCCTCGCCCTTGATCCCGGCCCGGATCGCGTCCAGCCCCGCCTGCTGGGCGACGCGGACGACCTCATAGACCTTGCGCGCCTCCGGGCCGGGCTCGCCGGTGGCGTAGGTGCGGGTGCCGTCGGAGCAGTAGCCGTCGACCTTGGCGCCCATGTCGAAGACGACCAGCTCGCCGCGTCCGATCTCCCGCTCGCCGGGCTCGGCGTGGGGCAACGCCCCGTTCGGGCCGGCGGCGACGATCGCCGGAAATGACGGGTCGCCACCGAGCTCGCGGATCCGCGCTTCGGCGGCGCGGGCGACATCGCGCTCGCGGCGCCCGGCGAGGCCCTGCGCCAGCGTCCAGTCCCAGACCTCGTCGGCGAGCTTCGAGGCCTCGGCGATCTTCGCCAGCTCGTCCTCATCCTTGACTCGCCGCAGCTCCTCGACCTGGCCGCCGGCGGCGACCAGCTCGGTGCCGTCGGCGAGCTTCTCCTTCAGTTTCCCCAGCAGGCGGACCGACATGTGGTCGTCCTCGAACCCGACCCGGCCCTCCAGCCGCTCGACGATCCCCTTCAGCCAGTCGCCGCTGATCGTCACCGTCTCCCAGCCCTCGACCTCCTCGGCGGCGCGCTCGGTGTAGCGGAAGTCGGTGAGGAAGAGGCGCACGCCGGGGCCGCAGACGCAGGCGCCGTTGGTGCCGGTGAAGCCGGTCAGGTAGCGGACGTTGGTCAGGTCGGTGACCAGCGTCTGGTCGAGCTCGCGCTCGGCGAGCTTTGCCTCCAGCCGGTCGCCGCGATCGCGCATCAGGAGCCGGCGCCGAGCTCGCGGGCGAGCAGCTCCAGCCCCTCGCGGTAGCCGTCCGGCCCCTTGCCGGAGATCTTGGCGAGGACGAGGCCGTCGAAGACCGAGAGCTTGCGCCAGTCGTCGCGTTCCTCGACCGCGGAGAGGTGGACCTCGACCGCGGGCAGACCGGTCAGCTGCAGCGCGTCGGCGATCGCCCGGCTGTAGTGGGTCCAGGCGCCGGCGTTGACGATCGCCGCGTCGGCGAGGTCTTCGGAGCGATGCAGGTATTCGCAGAACTCACCCTCGGAGTTGGTCTGGAAGAAGATCGGTTCCAGCTGCAGCTCATGCGCCCAATCGGAGATCTTCGCCTCCAGCTGCGACAGCGAGAGACCGCCATAGATCTCCGCCGGCCGCTTCTCCAAGACGTCGAAGTTGACCCCGTGCAGGACGGCGACGCGGTTGCTGACGGTTGGCACTAGTAGAGCTCCTCCACGGCTGCCCGGACCTTAGCCTCATCGATGATCTGGCCGGTGCGGGGTTGGCCGGGCTCGGAGAGGAGGACGAAGCCGACGCCGGCGGCGGTGCGCTTCTTATCGCGCTGGAGGGCAGCGAGTATCGGGTCCGTCTTGACTTCGGGATCGAGGCGCGTAGGAAGATCGTGCCGCACGAGGATCTCCTCCACCTCGTCGCGAAGGTCGGACGCATCCGACAGCCTCAGGGCGGCGAGCAGACCGAGTCCGATCGCTTCGCCGTGCCGGTACCGCGCGTAGTTGCTTGCCGCCTCGATTCCGTGCCCGACGGTGTGGCCAAGGTTGAGGACATTCCGCAGTCCGCTGTCCCGCTCGTCGGCCGCGACGATCGCGCACTTGTAGCGGGCGCAGGCGAAGACAACGTCATCAAGGTCCCCGGGGTCAAGCTTGTCGATTCCTCGCACGCGCTCCCACAACGAACCGCCCGCCAGCAGGCCCGTCTTCAGCGCCTCGACGAAACCTCCCGCCAGCTCCACGCGCGGTAGCGTCTTCAGGGCGCCAGTGTCCGCGAGTACCCCGGACGGAAGGTGGTAGGCGCCCGCGTAGTTCTTTCCCTCCGGCAGGTCCACTCCGGTCTTACCGCCGTAGGCCGAATCGACCTGAGAGACGAGCGTGGTAGGCACCTGCACGATTGGTACCCCGCGCTGGTACATGTGGGCACAGAGTCCGGCTAGGTCCCCCACTACACCGCCGCCGAGCGCGACCACGTGGTCTTCGCGGGTCATCCCCGCACGCGCCAGCTCGCGGAGAACTACCTCAGCGTCGTGCATTGACTTCGAAGCCTCGCCGGGAGCCACCTCGATCTGCACAGCCAGTGGTTCGATCTGTCGCGCGTACTCGCCCAAACCAGGGTGAGTGACGCAAAAGCGGCGGCTCCGCAGGGGCCACCACCCGCAGGCAAGCAGTTCCGGCCCAACCACGACCGGATAGTCCCCCGACGCGCTCGATGCCCACAGCAGCCTCGTCCCCCCCGGCATCTCCCCAAGCGCCTGTATCGCCGGCAGCGCCCGCTCCACCACGCCCGCGTCGGCCATCGGCACCACCGCATCGGCCAGCTCCTCGTAGAGCGGTAGGCGCTCGCCAAGCAGCGCCTCGACGTCGGCTTCGCTGGTGGCCAGCGGCCGGTCGGTGCCCTTGATCCGGCGCCAGGCCTCGGCCGCGTCGATCTCCAGGAGGACGACGGTGTGGCGGTCGAGCGCCTTGCGCACCCGCTCGGAGAGGACGCTGCCGCCACCAAGGGCGATGGCGCCGCCGTCGGCGCTCTCCAGCAGCTCCCCCACCACCTCGGCCTCGAGGGTCCGGAAGGCCTCCTCGCCGTCCTCTTCGAAGGCCTGGCTGATCGGCTTGCCGAACGCCGCTTCCATCGCCGCGTCGATCTCGGTCGTCTCCAGGCCAGCCCTGCGCGCGGCGGCAAGCGCCGTGCTCTTGCCGGCCCCCATGAAGCCGATGAAGACGATCGCCGGCTTGCTCACCGGCTCAGCCCCGGAAGTCGATGCGCTGCTTGTAGTGGTCGACCGCCGCGAGCACGTCGTCGATGTGGTCGCCGCCGAACTTCTCGCGGTAGCAGCGCGCCAGGGTCAGCGCCACCATCGCCTCGGCGACCACCGCGGCGGCGGGGACGACGGTCGAGTCGGTCCGCTCGCGCAGCGCCTGCGCCGGCTGCTTGGTCTCGGTGTCGACCGAGCGCAGCGGCTTGGTCAGGGTCGAGATCGGCTTGATCGCCGCCCGCACCGAGAGCGGCTGGCCGTTGGTCATCCCGCCCTCGAGGCCGCCGGCATGGTTCGTTTCGCGGAAGTAGCCGTCCTTCTCCGACCAGAAGATCTCATCATGGGCCTCGGAGCCGGGCCGCCCGGCGACGTCCCAGGCTTCGCCGATCGCCACCCCCTTGATCGACTGGATCGAGGCGACGGCGCCGGCGAGGCGGCCGTCGAGCCGGTCTTCCCAGGAGATGTGGGAGCCGAGCCCGGGGACGAGGCCGAAGACGAGCACCTCGAGGCTGCCGCCGAGGCTCTCGTTGGCCTTGCGCAGGCGGTTGATCTCCTCGACCATCGCCTTGCTGGCCTCCGGGTCGAGACAGCGGACCGGGTCATCGTCGACGCCGGCGAAGTCCTCCGGCTTCAGGTCGGGCCGCTCCTCGGCGCGGACCGAGGCGATCTGCAGGACGTGGCTGTGGATCTCCACCCCGAGAGCGGAGAGGAAGCCGCGGGCGATCGTGCCGGCGGCAACCCGGGCCGCGGTCTCGCGCGCGCTGGCCCGCTCGAGGATGTTGCGGATGTCCGAGTGGCCGTACTTCTGGGCGCCGACCAGGTCGGCGTGGCCCGGCCGCGGCAGGTGGACCTCGTCGGGCTCGAACCCCTCGACAGGCCAGGGGTTCATCCGCTCTTCCCAGTTCTTGTAATCGCGGTTGGCGACCAGCAGGGCGATCGGGCCACCGAGGGTGCGGCCGTGGCGGACCCCGGAGCGAACCTCGACCGTGTCGGTCTCGATCTTCATCCGGCCGCCGCGCCCGTGGCCGAGCTGGCGCCGCGCCATGTCGCGGTCGAGCGCCTCGCGGTCGAGCTCCAGGCCCGCCGGCATGCCCTCGACGATCGCCACGAGCCCGGGCCCGTGCGACTCCCCCGCGGTGGTGAAACGGAACGTCGTCATCGGGGCAAGGCTATCGGCGCGCCGCCGCCTCGCGCATGACGTCGATGTCCGGAGTGCGACCGGTCCAGATTTCCAGCGAGCGGGCGCCCTGCTGGACGAGGATCTCGAGGCCGTCGACGACCGCGGCACGGGCGCCTTCCGCCGCTTTCAGCAGGCGGCTGCGGCGCTCGCCGTAGACCATGTCGACGACCGTCTGCGAGTCGTTGAACCCGCCGCGCTCCAGGGGCAGGTGGTCGAAGGGGTTGCCGCCGTCCAGTCCCACGGTGCTGGTGTTGACGATCAGGTCGTACTCCTCCTGCCGCGGGGCCCTGACCGCCGTGCCGCCGATCTCGTCGCAGATCGCCTCGGCCCGCTCGTGGGTGCGATTCCAGACCTCCACCCTCGCCCCTTCCCAGAGTAGTGCCCAGAGCACCGCCCGGGCGGCACCGCCGGCGCCGAGGACCAGCGCCCGGCGGCCGCGCGGCGAGTCCGGCAACGAGGCCAGCAACCCGTCGGCGTCGGTGTTGTGGGCCTCGATCCGCTTGCCGGAGAAGACCAGCGTGTTGGCAGCACCGATCTGCCGTGAGGCTTCGCTCGCCTCTTCGGCCAGCGCCAGCGCCGCTTCCTTGTGCGGGACGGTGACGTTGATGCCCGCGTAGCCAACGGCGGCCAGCTCGCGGACCGTCATCTCGAAGACCTCCGGCGCGGCGTCGATCGCCTGGTAGGCCCAATCGCCGAGCCCGAGCGCCGCCAGGGCGGCGTTCTGCATCGCCGGCGATCGCGAGTGAGAGACGGGATGGCCGAGCACCGCGAGCTTTGGCATCGCCTATTCCTCGCAGCTGTCCGGCGAGTTGCCGCCTGCCGCTTCGCGGGCGGAGTTGTACTTCTCGACCGCCGCTTCGAATTCGGCTTCGGTCTTGGCGAAGGTCAGCTTGCCGCAGGCACCCGGGGTGGTCACGTAGAAGAGGTAGTCGGTCTTCGGCGGGTGCGCCGCCGCTTCGATCGAGGCCAGGCCGGGGTTGCTGATCGGGCCCGGCGGCAGGCCAACGTTGGTGCGGCTGTTGTAGGGCGAGTCGATCGCCAGTTCCGATTCGGTCAACGGCTGCGTGTAGTTGCCGGTGGCGAAGCGAATCGTCGCGTCGATTCCCAGCGGCATCCCGTCCCGCAGGCGGTTGTAGATCACCGAGGCGACCAGCCCGCGCTGGTTGTCGACCCCGGCCTCGTCCTCGACCATCGAGGCGATCGTCACCACGTCGAAGACCGTCAGGTTTTTCGACTTCGCGTACTTCATGTCGACACCTTTGATCCGTCCCCTGAAGTCCTTCAGCTGCAGCTCGACCAGGTCATCGACCGGGGCGTTGGGCTTCAGTTCGAAGGTGTCGGGAAAGAGGAAGCCTTCGAGGTCCTTGGCGTTCTTGCCGCCGTATTCGGCCGGGTCGAGGTACTTCGATTTGATCGTCGCCTTGGTGTAGTCGCCGGGGACGCCGGCTTCCTCGACCAGCTGCGCTGCCTGCGAGCGCGTGTAGCCCTCGGGGATCGTCACCGACAGCGTGCGCTTGACCGGCGCCTGCGAGAGGGCGTCGATCGCCTCGCCATAGCTCATGTCGTGGGCGAGGGTGAAACGGCCGGAATAGATTTCCGAGCGCTTGCCGGCGAGCGTCACCCGGACCTGGAAGAGGGTCGAGTTGGCGATCACGTCTTCGTCGGCGAGCAGGTCGCCGACTTCGCTGACGCTCGAGCCTTTCGGGACCGTCACCTGCACCTGGCCGGTGCCGTCGCCGTGGCCTGGCTGGAAGAGCGAGTTGAGGAACCAGAGGAAGAACAGGGCCGCGATCACGGCGAAGATCAGGAACGGATGGCGGGCGATCGCGCTGAGCACCGGCGGGCGCTGCCGCGGGCGCCGGCCGCTGCCGTTGCCGGAGGCGACGGTCGGGTGCGGCGGCGGCGGGACCCTCAGATTGGGTTCCTCCGGCTCCTCGGGCCGCACGGGTATCTCCGGGACCTCGGGCTCAGCGGGCGGCTCCGGCTCCTCGTCCCAGAACTCCTGCTCGGGCGTGCGCGGGGGAAGCGGTGGCTCCTGGGGTGGCGGTGGGGGAGGCGGCGGCGCCTTCTCCTCGGCCTTGGCCTCCTGCTTCGCCGCCTTCTTCTGGCGCTTCTCCTCGCGCTCGCGGCGCCGCTGCTCGCGCTCGCGCGCGGCCGGATCCTCGGGATCGGCGAAGGGGTCGTCCTTGAGCCAGTCGTCGCTCATCCCCGGCTCTCCAGGTAGGACTCCAGCAGGTGAGCGGCCGCGAGCGAGTCGCGGGCGGCGCTGGCGCCACCGCGCCGGCTGGCATCGGCCATCCGCGTGGTCAGTCGCTCGTCGTAGGTCTCAACCGGAATCGAGAGCATCGCCTCCAGTTCCCGGCAGAAGCTGCGCGCCAAACCTGCCTGACTCCCCTCCTCGCCGCTGAGGTGGAGAGGCAGACCGACTACCACCTTCTCGACTCCGTGCTCATCGACCAGCTCGGCGACCGCGCGCGCCTCGGGCGGCTCGATCGTCGGCAGCGGCGTCGCCAGCGTCCCGCTCGGGTCCGAGAGCGCGCAGCCGATCCGGACGGTGCCATGGTCGAGAGCCAGCACCCGCATGACCCGTCAGCCGAGCTCCCGCTCGATTGCTGCCCGCGCCGCCGCCAGCGCCTCGTCGAGCTTGGCCGGGTCCTTGCCGCCGGCCTGCGCCATGTCGTCGCGGCCGCCGCCGCCGCCACCGACGATCGGGGCGATCTCGCGGATGATCGAGCCGGCGGCGAGGCCACGCTCGACCGCGTCCTTGGAGACGAGGGCGATCAGCCCGGCCTTGCCGCCGAACTCGCCGCCGAGGACGACGGCGGAGGGCTGACCGAGCTTCGACTGAATCCGGTTGGCGAGATCGAGCAGCTGCTTCGGGTTGGCCTGCAGGCTGGCGTCGACCACCGTGGCGACGAGGCGACCGCCGCCGGGTAGGTCCGCGGCGGCGCCCGCCAGCTCCTCGGCGGCGCTGCCGAGCTGCTCGCGCTGGGCCTTCTCGGCACCGGCGCTCGCCTGCTTCAGCTCCTCGGCGGCTCGGCGGGCGGCGGCGACCGGGTCCTGCGGGTTGCCGAGCAGCTCGCCCGCCTCCTGCAGCTGCGCCTCGCGCTCGCGGTACCAGTCGATCGCGACCGGGCCGGTGATCGCCTCGACCCGGCGCACGTTGGCGGCGCTAGACCCCTCGGTGACGATCTTGAAGATCCCGACCTCTGCGGTGTTGGCGACGTGGGTGCCGCCGCAGAGCTCGCGGGAGACGCCGTCGACCTCGACCACCCGCACCCACTCGCCGTATTTCTCGCCGAACAGGGCCATCGCGCCGAGCTTCTCTGCGTCGGCGCGGTTCATGTTCAGCCAGCGCACCGGGCGGCTGGCCTTGACCCACTCGTTGATCCGCTCCTCGACGTCGCGCAGCTCCTCGGGGCTGAGGGCCTGACCGTGGGTGAAATCGAAGCGCAGCTTGTCGGGACGGACGGCGGAGCCGGCCTGGCGGACGTGGGTGCCGAGCCGCTCGCGCAGAGCGGCGTGCAGGAGGTGGGTGGCGGTGTGGTTGCGCATCGTCGCGTGGCGCGCCTCGGCGTCGACCTCGGCCTCGACCGGGACGCCGGGCTCGATCGCGGCGCTCGCCTCGATCTCCAGCGCCTGGTCCTCGCCCAGCCGGTAGACGTCGAGGACCCGCGCCTCGTTGCCGTTCCAGCGCAGCACGCCAGAGTCGGCGACCTGCCCCCCGCCCTCGGCGTAGAACGGGCTCTCCTCGAGCTTGACCAGCGCCTTGCCGTCGGCCGGCTCGACCGCGGCGAGGCCGGTCGTGGCGCGCAGGGTTTCGTAGCCGACGAAGCGGGTCGGCGGCGCCGCTTCGGCGAAGGCGAGCACCCGCTCGTGGGTGTTCTCCGATCCGTGGGCGGTAGCGCTCGCCGTGCGCGCCCGCTGCCGCTGCTCCTCCATCAGCTCCTGGAAGCCCTGGTCATCGACCGAGAGGCCGCGTTCGGCCAAGAGCTCCTTGGTCAGGTCGTAAGGGAAGCCGTAGGTGTCGTGCAGCTTGAACGCCGCGGACGCGTCGACCCAGGAGGTCTCGCTCTCCCCGGCTTCGGAGATGAGCTCCTCGAGCAGGACGGTGCCGCGATCCAGGGTGCGGCCGAAGCTCTCCTCCTCGTCGCGGACCCAGCGGCTGATGTTCTCCTTCTCTGCCACCAACTCCGGATAGTCGTCACCCATCAGCTCGATCGTCCGCTCGGCGAACCGACCGATCCAGGGAGCCTCCAGACCCAGGGTGTGGCCCTGCTGGATCGCCCGGCGCATGATCCGGCGCAGGATGTAGCCGCGGTCCTCATTGGAGGGGACGACGCCGTCGGCGATCAGGAAGGCGGCGCCGCGGCTGTGGTCGGCGACGATCCGCATCGCCCGGGTGACCGTCCCGCCCTCGTCGTAGCGGTGACCGGAGAGCTCCTCGGCGAGATCGACCAGCGGCCGCACGTGATCGGTCTCGAAGACCGAGGGGACGTCCTGGAGGACGGCGGCCATCCGGTCCAGTCCCATGCCGGTGTCGATGTTCTTCATCGGCAGCTCGGCGAGGCTGCCGTCCTCGGCAAGGTCGTAGCTCATGAAGACGTGGTTCCAGAACTCGAGGAAGCGGTCGGTGTCGTCGCCCGGGCGCTGGCCCTCGGCGCCGAACTCAGGACCGCGGTCGAGGTAGAGCTCCGAGCAGGGGCCACAGGGTCCGGTCGGGCCGGCCTGCCAGAAGTTGTCCTCGCGGCCGAGGCGGACGATCCGCTCCTCCGAGACGCCGGTCGCGCGCCAGATCTCGATCGCCTCCTCATCGGGGCCGAGGCCGAGCTCCTCGTCGCCGCCGAAGACGGTCACCCAGATCCGCTCCGGATCCATCCCGAATCCCTGGGTGGACAGCTCCCAGCCCCAGGGGATCGACTCGGCCTTGAAGTAGTCGCCGAAGCTCCAGTTGCCGAGCATCTCGAAGAAGGTCATGTGGCGGGCGGTGTTGCCGACCTCCTCGATGTCGGTGGTGCGGAAGCATTTCTGCACGTCGGCGAGGCGCGGCGCCGGCGGCTGTTCGCGGCCCAGGAAGTAAGGCTTGAACGGTTGCATCCCAGCCGTGGTCAGCAAAACCGAGGGGTCGTGGACCGAGGGGACGAGCGAGGCCGAGGGGACGATCTTGTGTCCCCGCTCAGCAAAAAACGACAGGTAGGTCTCCCGTATCTCCTTCGCCCTCATGTTAGGAAGCCTAAATATTTGTTCGATCTGGGGCGGCGAGGGCGAAATGGGGCCTTACGAACCGCCAACACGCGCGTTCAAGGGGCATCGAATCGACCCACTGTCGAAGGAGGCAACCATGAAGCTGAGCATGAAGGTCGCATCGACCCTCGCGGTGCTTGCGCTGGGGCTGGTGCCCGCGACGGGCGTCGCTTCCGGTCCGAATTACGCGCCGGAACACCCCACCCACCCGACGCATCCGTCGACCAGCCCGAAGGGCAAGGCCTACGGCTTTTACTGCCAGGGCAAAAGCAAGAAGCACGTGAAGGGCGAGCAGGGGACCGAGTTCAGCCGCTGCGTGCGCACGATGAAGCAGGCCGACAACCAGGACCTCACCCCGAAGCAGGCGTGCAAGGACGAAAGCAAGAAGCACGTCAAAGGCGAAAAGGGGACCGCCTTCAGCCGCTGCGTGAAAGCGGTCGCGCAGATGCAGAAGGACAAACAGCAGGAAGAGGACTCGACTACCGGGTCCTAAGCGGCGATGGTGCCGTGGCCGACGATCCGGTCGCCGGCCATCAGCACCGCCGTCTGCCCCGGGGCGACGCCCGCGAAGGCCTCGCCCAGCTCCACCTCCAGGGAGGAGTGACGCCCTATCCCCGCCGCCGCGACGGTGGCGGGGAGGGCGCGGGAGCGGTAGCGCAGCTTGACCGCGTCGACCGTGGCGCTGTCGCGGTGCAGGACCGCATCGCGGACCTGGACGGAGCGCTGCTCCAACTCGGCGCGGGTACCGACCGTGACCGTGTTGGTGACCGCGTCGGTGGCGAGCACGTAGAGCGCCTCGGGGGCGGCGACGCCGATCCCGCGGCGCTGGCCGACGGTGAAGTCGTGGTGGCCACGGTGGCGGCCGAGGGTGCGGCCAGCCGAGTCGACGATCGCGCCGTCGCGCTCGCGCAGGCCGCCGTGGCGACGGAGGAAGCCGCGCTTGCCCTGACCGGCGAGGAAGCAGAGGTCCTGACTCTCGGCCTTGCGGGCGACGGCGAGGTCGTGGCGGGCGGCGATCTCCCGTACCTCGGGCTTGGTCAGCTCGGTCAGCGGGAAGCCGAGGCGGCCGAGCAGCTCGGGCGGCAACGCGGCGAGCATGTAGCTCTGGTCCTTGGCCTGGTCGGCGGCGCCAGCGAGCAGCGGCCCGTCACCGTCCTCGACGATCCGCGCGTAGTGGCCGGTCAGGAGGCGCTCGGCGCCGACCCGCTCGGCCAGGTCGACCATCGCCGCCAGCCGGACTTCGCCGTTGCAGAGGATGCAGGGGTTGGGCGTGCGGCCCTCGGCGTAGCCGCCGACGAAGCGATCGACCACGCGCCGGCGGAAATCCGCCTCGAGGTCGAGCGTGAAGTGCGGCATCCCGAGCTGGTGGGCCAGCGCGCGGGCGCCGAGCACCGCCTCCGGCGAGCAGCAAGCCTTCGTCCCATCGGTCTCGGGGTCGGCCCAGAGCTTGACCGTGATTCCGATGACCTCAGCCCCTTCCTCGCGGGCGAGAAGGGCGGCGACGGCAGAGTCGACGCCGCCGGACATGGCGACGGCGACGCGTTGCGGGCGGGACGATTGGCCACCCCTTCTGGGTGAGGTGGCCAATCGTCCTGGGTCCGCGTTCAGATCAAGGGACGAGGAGGCGACGCCTTGGAGCGCTCGGTGGAGGGCGTCAGCGGCCAGTTGGGCGGCGTGGCGCTTGGCTGGAGTGAGGCCGCCGATCGCGGCGTCGACGGTGTCGATGTCTATGAGGGCAGCGTCGAGGACGGGGGCGCCGTCGACCATCTCGGCGACGGCGGCGGTGGCGGCCTTCGTGGCGCCGCAACCCTCCGTATCGACGGTGACGGAATCGATCCGCCCGTCGGCGACCGTGAGAGAGATCCGCGACAGATCGCCACAGGCAGCGCCACCCGCAGCGCCCGTAAAGGCACCCTCGGGCACCGGCCCAAACCGGCTCTCATCGCCCAAATAGGCCTCGAAAAGCTCTCGTTCCACGAAACCAAGGGTAGAGCGCCATTTCCCCAACCGCCCGGGGAAGCCCGCCCCCACGCACACCTACCTAGCTAAGTGAGGTGTGCGTGGGGGCGGGCTGTTCGAGCGCCAACTTCAGATCAGAAGCGATCGCGTCCGGTTCGTCGCGCAGCTGTCGCCAGGTGACGCGCATCGTTTTCCACCCTTCAGCGACGAGGATGCGATCGCGCTGCCGGTCCGACTCGAAGCGCTTCTTGGTCCCGTGGACGCCACGGCTGTCGAGCTCTACGGCGAGCCGGTGGCCCTCCCAGAGCGCATCCACCTCGATGAAGCGCCCGCGCAACGAGAGGTCGGCGTTCATTCGCGGCCGCGGCAGCCCGTAGGCGTCGATCAGCACCAGGAACGCCTCCTCGAATTCATTGCGCGTGATGCCAACCGGTGTGTCGGAGCCCAGGAGCGCCCTCAGCGCCCGCGTCCCCCGCCGCCCCGGATACCGCTCCAGCAGCATCGGCAACGACACGCGGTCCGTGAGCTGCCGAACTTCGGCCTCGTGCCAAGCCCGCTCCAGCTCTCGGCTGGATACCACCGCAGCAAGGTCGAAGATCGTCCGGAAGGCCGAGGTAACCGGAATCCCGTCCTCAGCGACCCACTCGTCGCCGGCGACCACGGACTCGTGAGCCACGATCCCTTTCCGTCGCACCACCCGCCCGGGAGGACAGGTGACATCGATCCTTTCCGCTACGGGCGGCATCAGCCGCCAGAGCCGAGCGGCGGATCGATGACTCAACACCGCCCCCTCCCCCGCCGAGAGAACCGCCGCCATCCACCGCCCGCGTCGCCCGATCCGACGCGCTCCGACGACATAGACGCCCAAAAAGACTTCATGCAACTGCCCTCTCTGGAGGCGGCCGGCGACTGCCCTTCGACTAAAGCCCAGCGCCAGCAACTGCCGCCGCGCCACCACGCCGTACTGTCGCTTCGCGAGCGCCGCCATCGCCACGTCCTTCTCGCGAGCCGATGATCCGACACCTCTGAGGTGCTCGATCGCAGGTTCGATTGCCATGGCGCCGATGGTGAGAGGCATGGGCGCACATGTGGTGCGCACTTTGTGCCGACTCCGTCACGGGACCGCGTCGCGTTTGACGAGGGGCTCGCGGTGGTAAGTTGGGCGCAGGCTCGAACCCGTTCGATAGCCGTCTCACCGTTTGACCCAACACAAACGGCGCGGGAGCTGACAAGTCTCCGGGTCTCTTGGGATCAGGAGCAGGCACCCACCTTCACTTGAAGGGATCAAAGCCAGAGGCGGCAACGGCGGGTTGGAGCCTTTTTCGTGCCTAGAAGTCGTCGTCGAGGTTGGAGAGATGCCACTCGGCTTCGCTCCAGCGGTCGGCCGGGACGCGGAGGGAGATGTCGCCGTGGCCGAAGCGGTCGAGCGGCCAGTCGGCGGTGAGGACCGCCTCGATGTCGGCCTCGATCAGCGCCTGGTGCCAGGCGCGGGCGGTCCGCAGGTCGGCGAAGTCGCGCACCACCTCCCAGCTGTCGAAGGCGGGCTCGTCGACGTGGACCGGCGTCAATCCAGGCCCGGGAGCCGGGCGCCACCTGCGGGGTATCCAGTCCCGCAGGCCCATTTCAGTGCCCCGGCAGTTTCGGTTTGTGGATGCCGATGCTGAGCTCGCGCAGCTGCAGATCGTCGACCGGGGCCGGGGCGCCGGTCAGCAGGTCGAAGCCCGAGGCCGTCTTCGGGAAGGCGATCACGTCGCGGATCGTCTCCGCGCCGGAGAGGCGCTGGACGATGCGATCGACCCCGTAGGCGATGCCGCCGTGCGGCGGCGCCCCGAAGCGCAGCGCCTCGAGCAGGAAGCCGAAGCGCGCCTCGGCGGTCTCCTTGTCGATCCCGAGCGCGGCGAAGACCGCCTCCTGGGTGGCTGCGTCGTGGATACGGATCGAGCCGCCGCCCAACTCCTGCCCGTTCCAGACCACGTCGTAGGCCTGGGCGCGGGCGGCGCCCGGGTTGTCGGGGTCGAACTCGCCGGCCGGGGCGGTGAACGGGTGGTGCAGCGCGTCCCAGCGTTTCTCGCCGGCGTTCCACTCCATCAGCGGCCAGTCGACGATCCAGGCCAAGCGGTTCTCGTTCTCGTCGATCAGGTCGAAGCGCTCGGCGAGGTCGAGCCGCAGCTGGCCCAGCACCGCGTCGGTCACCGAGCGCTCATCGGCGACCAGCAGCAGCAGGTCCCCCTCCTCGGCGCCGAGGCGCTGGTTGAGGTCTGCGAGCTCCGCCTCGCTGAGGAACTTCGCCGTTGGCGAGCGCCAGCCCTCGCCCTCGCGGAAGGCCCAGACCAGCCCCTTCGCCCCCAGCTCCTGGGCGCGGGAGATCAGGCCGTCGAGCTCCGAGCGCGGCATCTCGCGGCGGCCGGCGTTGAGGCCGCGAATCGAGCCGCCGCCGTCCAGCACCGAGCGGAAGACCTTGAACTCGGTCTCGCGCAGGGCGTCGCCGAGGTCGACCAGCTCCAGCCCGAAGCGCAGGTCCGGCCGGTCGGTGCCGAAACGGTCCATCGCCTCGTCGTAGCCCATCCGCTGCATCGGCAGCTCCACCTGCGGGCCGCCGACCCGCTCGAAGACGTGAGCCAGCAGCCGCTCGTTGACCTCGAGCACGTCCTCGACGTCGACGAAGGACATCTCGACGTCGAGCTGGGTGAACTCGGCCTGGCGGTCGGCGCGGGTCGCCTCGTCGCGGAAGCAGCGCGCCACCTGGTAGTAGCGCTCGAAGCCGGACATCATCAGCAGCTGCTTGAACAGCTGCGGCGATTGCGGCAGCGCGTAGAAGGACCCGGCCTGCTGGCGGCTGGGGACGAGGAAGTCGCGGGCGCCCTCGGGGGTCGAGCGGGTCAGGACCGGGGTCTCGATGTCGAGGAAGCCCTCGCCGCCGAGGAACTCGCGCATCGCGCCGACGACCCGGTGGCGCAGCAGCAGCGCCTCCTGCATCGCCCCCCGTCGCAGGTCGATGTAGCGGTAGCGGAGGCGGGCGTCCTCGCCGACCTCGCCGCTGAAGCCCTCGACCTGGAAGGGCGGCGTCTCCGAGCCGGCCAGCAGATCCGCCCCGGTGACCAGCAGCTCGACCTCGCCGGTCGCCAGGTCCGGGTTGACCGTGTCCTCGGAGCGGCGCACGACTCTGCCGGTCGCGCTCAGCACGTCCTCGGCCCGCAGCTTGTGCGCCAGCTCGAACGACTCGCCGGACTTGTCCGGATTGAAGACCAGCTGGACGATCCCGGTGCGGTCGCGCAGGTCGATGAAGATCAGGCCGCCGTGGTCGCGGCGGCGGTTGACCCAGCCGGCGACCCGCACCTCGGCGTCGACCCGGTCGGCCAGCACCTGGCCGCACCAGGCGTCGCGGTAGGCGTTGGCGCGCAGCGCCGGCGTCTCGCTCAAGAGTCCCCTCCCGTCATCTCGTCGAGAAGCTTGCCGGGATCTGCCGGCCGCTGCTCGCCGGTCCCCATATCGCGCAGCTGGGCGCTGCCGTCGGCCTCGAGGATGAGGACGCGGCGGGCGCCGAGCCGGTCGGCGTGCTTGAGCTGGCCCTTGAGGCCGCGGCCGGCGAGGTCGACCTCGGCCGAGAGGCCGGCGTGGCGCAGCTCGACCGCCAGCGCCATCGCCCGCTCCCGCTGGCTCTCGTCGGCGATCGCGACGAAGGCGTCGCGGCCGGCGGCGGGCTCCTCTTCGTCCAGGGCCAGAAGAATCCGCTCGATCCCCGCGGCGAAACCGACCGCCGGGGTCGGGGCGCCGCCGAGCTGCTCGACCAGGCCGTCGTAGCGGCCGCCGCCACCGATCTCCGACTGCGCCCCGAGGGCGTCGCAGACGAAGGAGAAGATCGTCCGCGTGTAGTAGTCGAGGCCGCGGACCAGGGTCGGGTCGACGACGTAGGCGATCCCGGCCGCGTCGAGCTGCCCTTTGACCGCCTCGAAGTGCTCGGCGTCCTCGCCCTCGAGCTGGCCGATGATCGTCGGCGCGCTTGCCATCACTCCCTGCGTCCCCTCGTCGTCGGCGTCGAAGGCGCGCAGCGGGTTGATGTCGATCCGCTCGCGCACGTCTTTCGAGAGGTCCCCCTCGTGCGCGTGCAGGTGGGATTTGAGGTCCTCCAGGTAGGCGCGGCGCGCGTCCAGCGAGCCGAGGCTGCCAAGCCGCAGCTCGACCCCCGGCACGCCGAGCTCCCCCAGCAGGTCGGAGAGCAGCATGATCACCTCGGCGTCGGCGAGCGGCGAGTCGGTGCCGATGCACTCCAGCCCCAGCTGGTGGAACTGGCGGTAGCGGCCGGCCTGCGGCCGCTCGTGGCGGAAGAACGGCCCGAGGTAGGAGAGCTTCACCGGCTGCGCCTGCTTGTGCATCCCATGCTCGAGGTAGGCCCGGCAGATCGAGGCGGTCCCCTCCGGCCGCAGGGTGAGGCTGCGCTCGCCCTTGTCCTCGAAGGTGAACATCTCCTTGCGGACGATGTCGGTCGACTGGCCGACCCCGCGCTCGAACAGGGCGGTGTCCTCGAAGACCGGCGTGGCGATCGGCTCGTACCCGGCGCGAGCGAAGATCTCCGCCGCGGCGCGTTCCAGGCGCCCCCGCGAGCGCGCCTGCTCGGGCAGGATGTCGAAGGTCCCCCGGGGGGCTTGGTACTTGCTCGCCATCGTGCGCCGACCTTACGTCAGCGAGCCGAGGAAAGGGTTGGTGGCGCGCTCGGCGCCGAGCGTCGTCAGCCCCATGTGGCCGGGATGGACGACGGTCTCTTCCGGGTGCGAATCGAGCAGGTTGGCGATCGAGGCCAGCAGGGTCGGCCCGTCGCCGCCCGGCAGGTCGACCCGGCCGACCGAGCCCTGGAAGAGAACGTCGCCGGAGAAGATCGCCGGCTCACCCTGGACCGAGTAGGTGACGTGGCCGGGGCTGTGCCCGGGGGTGAAGACGACGTCGAGCTCCAGCCCGGCCAGCTCCAGCGTCTCGCCACCTTTGACGGTCTCGTCGGCCTCGTAGCTCTCGAACGGGCCGAACTCGGCCCAGGGGACGAAGGCCATGATGTCGGCGAGGATCGGCACCTCGATCTCGGGGCAGTAGACGGGCGCCCCGGTCGCCTCCGCCAGCGGCGCGACGGCGCCGATGTGGTCGAAGTGGCAGTGGGTGAGGAGGATCGCCTCGACCTCCGCCCCCTTCGCCTCGACCGCGGCGAGGATCCGCTCCGCTTCTTCGCCCGGATCGACGACGAGGAGACGGTCGGATTCCGGGCGCCGGAGCAGGAAGCAGTTCTCGGCGATCGGGCCGACCGTGAGCATCTCGACGTCGAGGGCCATCGGCCGCTCTATTCGTCCCGGGCGCGAATCCGGGCTCGCTCCCGCCGCCGCCACATCGTCATGTCGATGAAGTAGCCGGCGGGGACGTAGAAGACCATCATGAAAGCGCCGAAGAGCAGCGCGGCGCCGAGCGATTTGCCCAGCAACAGAGCCAGCACCGCGGCGAAGATCAGGGCTGCGACGGCACCGCGGCCGAAGGCGCCGCGCCAGGTCGGCGGCAGGTCCTGTTTCGCCACCGGCTTGCGTTTCGAGCGAGCGCGGGCTTTGGCTTCCTCGCGACTGCGGGGACGACCGGTGCGGGGACGGGTGTCGACCCGGCCGCCCTGGGTGCCGCGGCGCTTGCGGCGGCGCTTTTTGTTCGTTTGAGCCATGGGCGGGAATCTAGTCGGTCGGCTGATCCAGCCGCCGCTCGATCACCTGCCGGGCGGGGTCGAAGCCGCGGATAGGCACGTCGTCCGGGTAGCCAACGAGCGCCGCCTGCGGGATCAGGCCGACCAGCTCGGTCTCGACCGGGCGGGCGCCAAGCGGCGCGGCCAGCTCGCGGACCAACGCGACTACCTCGCCGAGCGGGACCGACAGCGGGTCGTGGACGTTGGTCGAGACCTGGGCTCGGCCGCTGGAGAGCAGCAGCCCGATCGCCCGCACCCCCGGCGGGCCGCCGCCCGCCTCACGCAGCCCGGCGGCGACGGCTCGGGCGACCTCGAGGTCGTCGCTGTCGAGCTCGAGGTTGAAGGCGGCGAGCGGCGGGCGGGCGGTGACCAGGGTGGCGCCCCCGGTCCGGTGAGGCAAGTCGGGGCCGAAGTCAGGACTCAGCTCTCCCGACTCCATCCGCAGCCAGAGCTCCGCCAGGCCGCCGTTGCGGAAGTAGGAGCGCTCGGCCCGGCCGGGGTCGCGGGCCAGCTCGCCGTAGAGGAAGACGGGGACGCCGAGGCCGGCGATCTGGGTCGCGACCGCGACCGCCTCGGTGCGAGCGGCCTCGCGGTCCGCCGGGTCGAGGAAGACGAGCGGGCAGACGTCGAGCGCCCCGATCGCCGGGTGGGCGCCGCGGTAGGCGTCCATCGCGATCGTCTCCAGCGCCTCCTCGGCACCGGCGGCGAGCGCCTCGGTCAGCGCCGCGGGGGTGCCGGCGAGGGTGAAGACGGTGCGGCCGTGGTCGGCGTCGGAGTGGCGGTCGAGCAGGGTGACGCCGCGGGTGAAGGCGGTCTGCAGCCGGTCCAGGCGCTCGCCGTCGCTCGCCTCGGAGACGTTCGGCACCGCGAGCAGGGGCGGCATCGGCGCGGCTCCTCAGACCAGCAGGTCGCCGCCGCTGGCGACTTTCTCGCCGTCGAGTTCGACCGTCGGCTCCAGCACCACGCAGTCGAGGTGGACCGGAACCTGGACGGTGCCCCCGATCGCGGCCGAGGCACCGAAGGCAACGTGGCAGCTGCCGAGGATCTTCTCGTCCTCGAGGATGTTGCCGGTGAGGAGGGCTTCCTCGTTGGTGCCGATCCCGAGCTCGGCGACGTTGGTTCCGTCCTCGCCGTGAGCGGTGAGGAGCTCGAGCAGCTTGGCGCCGTCCGTGCCACTCGCCTCGACCAAGTGGCCGTCGCGGACCTTCAGCTCGACCGGCGTCTCCAGCAGGCCGACGCCGGCGATCGAACCATCGATGACGAGGGTGCCGTTGCTGGTGCCCTCGACCGGGGCAATGAAGCCCTCGCCGCAGGGCAGGTTGCCGAAGGCGCCGCGGTTGCCAAGTTCGCCCGCGTCGACGATCCCCATCCGGCCCTCGAGCCCGATTCGCAGATCGCTGCCGTTGCTGCAGGTGATCCGCGCCTCGGAGCTGCGATTGAGCGCGGCGGTGACGGCCCAGCCGCGGCGGCGGATCTCTTTCAGGTCGGCTGTCATCAGCCGAGCCAGCATCTCCTCGGTCACTCCCGGGAGGCTGCCGACCCTGACCCCGGCGTCGCTCGCCGCCTTGCGGGCGGCGGTGTGGGAGATCGACTGGATGGTCGGCGCCAGGACGACGTCGGCCGCGGCCATCGCTGCCGCTACGGCGCGCGGTGGCTCGGCGGCGGCCGAGTCCCGCTCGGAGATCACCGCCAGGGTGGCGTCCGCGCCATCGCCTTGCGCCTCGATTCGCATCAGTGCGCCGATCTCTTCGGTCACCGGGTTGCAGACGACCAATACGTCCTCGCCGGGCGAGATCCCCATGCACTGCCGGACCACGGTCTTCACCGCCCTGTCTAGCTCCGCGGTCACCGGCTCACCCTAGCCATCTTGCGCCCCCAACGCGTTCGTTTTCCCCTGCTCCTTGCGAGCTCGCGGAGAGAATACTGGAATCCGCTCCACCAAAAGTACTGCAATGAACTCAATCGTCGTCGCGACGGTGTCCAATGGCCCAAACCTCAAACCAAACCAGCCCGAACAGCACCACCCCGAAACCAAAGAAGGGTCCCAGCCAGCTTTCCGGCCGCACGATCGCCAGCGTCACCACGGCAAAAGCATCGGTCACCAAGAGGAACGCCACCAGCACCGGCCGGATCGCCGACCAGCCCGTCTGAGGAGACTCTCCACGCCTCTTCCCCACCGCTACCATCCCCCTCCCCGCCGGAGTAGCTCAGCTGGTTAGAGCAGCGGAATCATAATCCGCGTGTCGGGGGTTCGAGTCCCTCCTCCGGCATTAGATGCAGGGCCAGAAAGGCCCTGCCCGGCGCTCTGATCGGCACGGGTGCCAGCGTAAGTGCCAGCACGTCGGCCCGCCGGCTGCCGCCCGTCTGCGCGGCCAACTAGGGTCGAACCGTGACTCCGTTGAGCGTTCAGAAAGGCTTCAAGCCAGACGATCGAGTCGCCCTCTTCGTGATGTCGATGGCGATGGCGGCCAACGACATCGAGAGCTCGATCCACCAGGCCTTGGACGCCAACCCCGACGGCGCCAGCGAAGAGGACCGCCAGCTGGGCCGCTTCTCGCAGAAGGTGCGGCTCGCGAACGGCTTCCTCTTCGAGGGCATCGACGCCCTGAAGGCTTGGCGCCAACACGAGCCGGACGTCGCCAAGCTGCTGCGTGGCCTGTCTCCTGACGGCGCGAAGGCGGTGTCGACGGTCTGCGGCCTAGAGCAGCGGATCGGCCCGAAGGCCCTGTCGACGGTCCGCCAGGGCACCTTCCATTACCCGCACCCAGACCCCGGCAAATCGCCCGACTCGACGGTCAGCCTTGCCGCGGTCGTCGCTGAAGCGGACAACGTCGAGGTCAGCATCCACGCCGGCGGCCATCACACCTTCCCGTTTGCCGATCAGATTGCCGCCGGCCTTGCGCTGGGCGGCCACGACGACGAATTCGAGACGCAGGAGAAGATCCGGGACGGAGCCGTCGCTTTCGTGCATCTGGCCCGGTTCGTCTTCATGGCCTTCTGCGAGCAGCGCGGAATCCGCATCACCGACGCCGGGGACGACGACTAGTTCTACTCGGCCACGCGCCTGACCCGGCGCAGAAGTGCCAAAGCACCTCACGGAGATGGACGGAACTCAGCTGACGATGCCGAGGCGCGTGATGCCGAATACCCGTAGCCACCCGCACCCCACGTAGACCCTCCTCCGGCATCGCCGCGGCAAGCGAAGTTGCCGCTGACCGTCCGGCCGAAGAGCGATATTCGGCTGCATGAATGACGCAACCCGGTTTCTCGCCTGGGCCGCCACGCTTCAGGACTTCGGCGCCGCCGCCCTTGTCAGTTCGCTGGTCTGCCTCCTAGGGGCTCAAACACTGCCCAGCGAACATCTTCATTTGGAAGATCGGCTCCCAGTCGCGGCAGTCTCCCGAGACCTGGGCATCGTCGGCATCCCCACGATCACGGACATACGGCACGCGCAGACCGTGAGTGGATCGGCAGCAATCCTCCCCAGCGGCCGCTAGCGGGTATTCCAAATCCGGTCGAAGAGCTTCGCCTTCGTTGCGGTCTCTTGAATGAACTGGGCCAGTCTGTCGCCGGCCCCGAGGGCTTCGCCCGGGTCCATTCGCATGGTCGCGTCGGCTAGCTCGCGGTGGTGAGCTCGTACGGCCGGGTAGGACTCGAGGTCGAAGCCCGCCTCGGGCGCCATGTGGGTGTAGGCGTAGAGGGCGATGTCGGCGATGGTGAATCGGCCGCCTACGAAGTAGTCGTGATCGGTTAGGTGGCGCTCCATCGAGCGTCTGGTGGCCGCTGGCTCGGCGGGTCTCGATGTCTGCCCCGTCGGGGCGGCGTATCGAGGGTCGATAGCCAGAAGCGGAGAACGGCGATCGCTGGCTCGTTCTTGTACTGCTCGAAGAACATCCACTGCAGGACCTAGGCGCGCTCGTAGGGGTCGTCGGGCAGGCACTCCGGTGCCGTCGGCGAAGTACCAGAGGATCGCGTTGGACTCGGCGCTCGTACTCGATCCCGAGCAGATGTAAGAGCAGCCGGACCTTGTAGCAGTTGCCGGATACGGGGTTCTCGTAGAGCAGGTACGGCATGCCGTCTCGAAAATACGGCAATCTCACTGATGCGACGGGGGTTTTGCGGGCCTAGGTTCGTTGTGCAGCGTCAAGCACACGAACAAGGAGACAAAAGTCATGAAGCTCTACGGAATTCTTCGTCGCAACGGTTGGCGGACCCCGGAGGACCTGCAGGTTGCTGGGGAACGGTCGGCGGAAGTTGGAGACGAACCCGGCTCGGGCGTCCGCTGGATCCGCAGCTACGCCCTCTCGGAGGAGAGCGGCGAGGTCGGCACCTTCTGCATCTACGAAGGCGACAGCCCGGAGACGATCCGCGCCCATGCCGAGAAGTCCGGCCTGCCGTGCGACGAGATCGTCCCGATCCTCGACACGGTCGTGGTCCGGCCCGACCCGGTCCCGGCGACGCACTAGCTCGACAGCGGGGTGCCTTTGTCAGCCGTAGGTGGACAAAGGCACCCCGCATCTCGCGCCTAGACTGAGACGCAATGAGCACGTCGACTCCCCTGGTCGGCCGGGCGAACGAGATCGCCGCGCTGACCGACGCGTTCGAGCGGGCGCGCGAAGGGTCCGGGTCGCTCGTCCTCGTCGCCGGCGAGGCCGGCGTCGGCAAGAGCAGCCTCGCCCGGGAAGCCGCGGCGCTGGCCGAATCGCCCCTCTGGGGCGCGGCGTCGGAAGGAGTCACCGCCGCCTACGGCCCGATCGTCGCGGCACTGCGCTCGCGCCTGCGCAACGAGCCCGGAGCGCTGGCCGGCTGCGGCCCGCTCCTCCCCCACCTCGCCCTGCTCCTGCCCGAGCTCGGCGAGCCGGCGACCGAGAGTGACCGGGCCACCATCTTCGAGTCGATCCGTTGCGCCCTGGCCCACCTTGGAACCGAGGTGCCGGCGGTCGTCGTCCTCGACGACCTGCAGTGGTCCGACGACACCACTCTGGAGCTGCTCGCCGCCTTGGCGGAGCCACTGCAGCAGATGCCGGTCCTGGTCGTCGCCGCCTACCGCACCGACGGCCTGCCGCGCGAGCACCGGCTGCGCTGGCTGCGCAACGAGCTGCGCCGCGGCGGCAACCTGCGCGAGACGACCCTGGAGCCGCTCGACCGCGACGGCGTCGCCCGGCTGCTGACGGAGCTGCTGCCGGAAGACCCCTCTTCCGCGTTGGTGCGGACCGTCCACGACCGCACCCTGGGCTCGCCCTTCTTCGTCGGCGAGCTGGTCGCGGCGCTAAACGTGCGCAACTCGCTGCGCCCGGGTCCGCGCGGGTTGGAGCTCGCCGAGCGCAGCGAGGTCCCGATCCCCGACTCGATCAAGGAGGCGGTCCTGGTCGGCTCCTCCGACCTCTCGCCCACCGCCCGCGAGGCGGCCGAGGTGGCAGCGGTGATCGGCCAGCGGATCGACCTCGAGCTGGCGAGCGAGTTCGCCCCAGAGGACGGGCTGGCCGAGCTACTCGAGGCGGGACTGCTGGAGGAGGGCGACCGGCGGCAGGCGACGTTTCGCCACGCGCTCGCCCAGGAGGCGCTCTACGCCGAGGTCCCCTGGATGCGCCGCCGCGACCTCCACCGGCGCCTCGCCGAGGCGCTCGCGACCCGCGACGGATCCAGCCTGGAGATCGCCACCCACTGGCTGGGAGCCGGCGAAGAGGCGCGGGCCCGCGAAGCGCTGGTCGCCGCCGGGCGCGAGTCCGAGTCCCTCCACGCCCACCGCGACGCGGTCCGGGCGGCGCGCCAAGCGCTGGAGCTGTGGCCCGGGGACGAGGCGGAGGAGCTGCGGGCCGAGACCCTCGCCCGTTACGGCCGCTGCGCCGAGCTGACCGGTGACCTCAGCGAAGCGGTCAAAGCCTGGCGCGAGCTGGCGGCGGTCCGGGAGCGCGCCGGCGACCGCCTCGGCCAAGCCGAAGCGCAGCGTCGCCTGGCCGCGGTCCTCGGATTGAGCGGGGAGTGGGAGCAGGCGCAGGCCGCCCGGCGCCTCGCCGCGGAGGGTTTCGCCTCCGCCGGCCGCCCGGCGGAGGCCGCACTGGAGCGGCTGGCGCTCGCCGACCACCACCGGCGGCGAGCCGAGTACGGGGAGGCGATCGCGTTCTCGCAGGCGGCAACCGAGGCAGCCGAGGAGGCCGAGCGGGTCGACATCGTCGCCCGGGTACACGGCCTCCGCGGCGTGGTCGAGGCCAAGGGCGGCGACTACGAGCGCGGCCTCGAGTCGGTCCGCGGCGGCCTCTCCCTTGCCCTGGAGCACGACCTCACCCCGATCGCCGCCGAGCTCTACCAGCGCCTCAGCCTCGTCCTCTACGACGGCGCCGACTACCGCCAGGCCGAGGAGGCGCTCGACACCGCCCTCGACCTCTGCCGCACCGACCCCGACGCCGGCACCGAGGTCGCCTGCGTCACCTGTCTCGTCTACGTCCTCCGTGAGCGCGGCGAATGGGCGCGGGCCGAGGAGCTTGGCCGCGAGTTGATCGAATCCGACACGGCGATCTGGGTTGCCGAGGGCCTGATCGGCGCGATCCACGCCTTCGAAGGCAAGCTCAGCTCCGCCCGGCGGCTACTGACCGCCTCGCGCGAGGTCTCCTCCACGGTCCGCCATTTCAACATGTACGTCGACTCGACCACGAGCCTGGCGATCGTCGCCGCCGCCGAAGGTCTCGACGACGAGGTGACGAGCCGCTGCCGCGAGCTGCTCGCCCGCTGGGAGGAGAGCGAGGACCACCACTACGCGGTCTGGGGCGTGCGTTGGGCCGCCAGCTGGTTCGCCCGCCAAGGCCGCCCCAAGGACGCCCAGCTGTGCGCGGCGGCGCTGGGCAAGATGGCCGCCGAGGGAGGGCACGACGACGCCGTCGCCGCCCTCGCCCAGGCGGTCGGCGAGCTGGCCCTGCTTGAAGGCGACGCGACCGGGGCCGCCGACAGCTTCTCGCGGGCGGTCGAGCTGCACCGCAACCTGGCGATCCCGCACGAGCGAGCCCAGGTCGAACTGCGCGCCGGGGTCGCCCTCGCCGCCGCGGGCGAACGCGACGAGGGTCTGGAGCGACTCTGCGACGCCTACCGCTGCGCGACCAAGCTGGGCGCGCGGCCGCTGGCCGCCGAGGCGGCAAAGGAGGTCGCGGCGCTGGGCGAGTCGGTCGCCCAGCGGCTCGGCAGCCGCGCCGCAGCAGCCTCGGAGGACGGCGCCCAGCTGACCCGCCGCGAGCTCGAGGTCCTGCGCCACGTCGCCGTCGGCCGCACCAACCGGGAGATCGCCCAGGAGCTCTTCATCAGCCAGCGCACCGTGGACATGCACGTCCGCAACCTGCTCGGCAAGCTCGACTGCCGCTCCCGGGTCGAGGCCAGCCACCGCGCCGGCGAGCTGGGTTTGCTGAACTAGCTGTTACTGCTCGCTGAGCGGCGGCACCTCGACCATCAGGGTCACCGGCCCGTCGTTGATCAGCGCCACCCCCATGCAGGCGCCGAACACGCCCTTCTTCGCCCCCAGCCGCTCGCAGAAGCGGTCGTAGAGCGGCTCGGCCACCTCCGGCCGCGCCGCGCCGACGTAGCTGGGCCGGTTGCCGCGGCGAGCGTCACCGTAGAGCGTGAACTGGCTGACGGCGAGGACCTCGCGCTCACCGAGCGGCTCGTTCATCCGCCCCTCGGCGTCGTCGAAGATCCTCAGCTTGCGGACCTTCTCGGCCAGCCGGTCGGCCTCCTCGGGGCCGTCGCCGACCCCGACGCCGAGCAGGATCAGCATCCCCGGCCCGATTTGGGCCACCCGCTCGCCCTCGACGTCGACCGCCGCCTGGCTGACGCGCTGGACCAGAGCCTTCATCCCGCCGCGAAACTAGCGCAGCGCGCCGGGGTCAGCGACCAGGACGGAAGGCAGCGCGGCTCGGAGCGCCGGGGCGGCTACGCACCTGTCGGGCGTGCTTGCGCTTCTTCCGCTTCACGCAGCGCACCTTGCCGTGGACCCGCTTCTTGCGGAAGCCCTTCTTGCAGTGCTTGCGACGGGGCTGGGGCTTCTTTGCGACTGGCGGGGGTGGCGGTATCACCGTCACCGTCGGCGGCGGCGAGCCAAGGTCGGCGTCGATGCCGTTCGCCACCGTCCCGTTCGAGAGCGACAGCACATCGGCTTCCTCCCAGCTGGGCTTGTGGTTCCAGTACTGGATCGGCAGATCTTCTTCGTAGGGCCAGAATTCGACCTTGTAGCTGTCTCCGGGGAGACCGCCGATCGAATAGCGCCCGTCATTGCCCGGGGTGGTGCACCGGCCCGCACCTTCGGGGTCGGTGCTCCAAATGCAGACTTCGACTTCGGTCAGCGGAGCGCCGTTGCTCGCGCGTCGCACCTGGCCTTCGACCTTCGCCGCTGGGAGCAGATCGGCGTCGATCCCGATGCTGACCGCGCCGAGCGAGACGCTGACCGGATCGGCTTCCCACCAGTGCGCCTTGTGGTCGTAGTACTGCCTCTGCAGGTCCTGTTCTTCCGCCCAGAATGAGACTTCGTATTCGCCGGCTGGCATACCTTTGAGCGCGTACTCGCCGCTGGAGTTGGTTTTCGCGCAGCCGCCGAATTCTTCGCTTTCCATCGTCCAAGCGCAGACCGAGGCGTCCACAACCGGGGTCCCGCCGCTGGCCCTGTCGACCGAGCCTTCGACTCCGCCCCCTTCGACCATTTCCGCGTCGATGCCGGTGACCGCCCCAGCGCCGACGACAACCGGATCCCATTCCCACCATTCCCCATGGCCATCGAAGTACTGCGGCACGTAATTCAGCGGGCGGCCCCAGAACTCAACCCCGTATTCGCCTTCATCCAGATCGGCGATCGTGTATTCGCCGCTGGCGTTCGTTTTTTCGCAGAACCATTCTTCGAAGATTTCTTCTTCTTCGTTTTCGAGCGGGTAGGCGCAGACTTCGAGCCCGGCGACCGGTTCGTGGGTCGAGGCATCGGTGACCGTGCCACCGATCGAGCCCGCCAGCGCGGACGCCGGGGCGATCGCGGCCAGCGCCAGCAGCGCAGCGGACGCGGCAAGCGCGGCCCAGCCGATCCGAATGGAAGTCCCCTGCCCAGTCAAGACGGCGGCAGTATATGCAAGGGAACGGCTGCGTACCCGTTCAGGCTTCCAACGCCTCGACCAGGGAGCCGGCGTCGTAGGCGCCGAAGAAGCGCTTGCCGTTGATGAAGAAGGTGGGCGTGCCGGTCGCCCCGCTCGCTTCGGCCGAGGCGACGTCGCGGGCGATGCGGTCGCGGTGGGCGCCGGAGTCGATCTCGCTCTCCATCCGCGCGACGTCGAAGCCTTGCTCGCCCGCCAGCTCGAGGATCGTCTCGCGCGAGAGGCGTGGCTGGTTGGCGTAGAGCGCGTCGTGGAACTCCCAGAAGCGGCCCTGCGCAGCGGCCGCCTCGCTCGCCTCCGCGGCCAGCGGCGCCAGCGGGTGGCGCTCGGGGATCGGCAGGTGGCGGAAGCCGAAGATGAGCCGGTCATCCAGGCGCTCGCGCACCCGGCGAAGGATCGACTGGGCGCCGAGGCAGTAGGGGCACTGGAAGTCGCCAAACATCACCAGCTCCAGCGCCGCCCCGCGCTCGCCACGGACGTGATCGATGTCCTCCAGCGGGGGTGAGAGCAGGTCGTCCACGGAACACGATGTTATGTGCCCATGCAGGACATCGAGTCGATCCTCGTCCTTCTCCTCGCCGCCGCCCTCCTGGTCCGGCTTGCCGACTACGGCAAGATCCCGGCGCCGATCGTCCTCGTCCTCGGTGGCCTCGGGATCGCCTTCATCCCCGGCCTGCCGGACGTCGAACTCGAGCCGGACACGATCTTCCTCCTCTTCCTGCCGCCACTGGTCTACTCGGCCGCCTGGCGCTCCTCGCCGCTCGAGCTGCGGGCGGTGATGCGGCCGCTGGCGCTGCTCTCGATCGGCCTCGTCTTCCTCACCGCCGCGGTGGTCGCGGTGGTCGCCCACACCCTGGTCCCGGCGCTGAGCTGGGCCGAGGCGGCGATCCTCGGGGCGATCCTCGCCCCCACCGACGCGGTCGCGCCGATCTCGATCTTCCGCCGCCTCAGCGCCCCAGAGCGGGTGCGCCTGCTGGTCGAAGGCGAGTCGATGATCAACGACGGCACCGCCCTGGTCCTCTACCGGATCGCGATCGGGGTAGCCACCGGCACCGCCTTCAGCCTCGGCCACGCCGGCCTGGAGTTCGTCGGCGTCGCCGCCGGCGGCATCGTCGTCGGCCTGGCGGTCGCCTACGTCTCCGACCTCGTCCTCCGCCGCCAGCACGACTCCGACCTGGCGATCATGCTCTCGCTACTGACCGCCTACGGCGCCTACATCGGCGCCGAGGAGCTGCACGTCTCCGGCATCCTCGCCGCCGTCGCCGCCGGTCTCTATGCCGGCTACCGCTCGCCGCGCTCACTCGACGCCGACGTCCGCCTCAACGCGATCGCCTTCTGGAGCGTCCTCATCTTCGGCCTCGAGCTCGCCCTCTTCGTCCTTCTCGGCCTGCAGCTACCGGAGATCGTCGACACCCTCGAACAGAGCTCCGACGGGGTGGCCGAGCTGCTGCTTCCGGTGGCGGCGATCGCGGTCGCTTCGATCGCCACCCGCCTCGCTTTCGTCTTCGCGATGCGCGGCGACGCCGGCGAAACCCTGGGCGAACGCTTCGCCGTCGGCTGGAGTGGGATGCGCGGCGCCGTCTCCCTGGCCGCGGCGCTGGCGGTGCCGCTCAGCGTCGACGGCCGGCCGCAGATCATCTTCCTCACCTTCGCCCTGATCCTCGTCACCCTGGTCGGCCAGGGCCTCTCGCTGCCCTTCGTGGTCCGCGCCTTGCGCCTCGAGCAGCCGCGCCGCTGGTCGGACGAAGAGGCGGTGGCACGGATGGAGGCGGCCCAATCGGCTCTCGACCGGATCGACGAGATGGAGCGTGACGAGCGCGCCAGCGAGACCCAGCTACAACGCCTCCGCGACCTCTACCGAGCCCGCTTCCGCATGTGCCAGGCGGTACTCGGCGGCGAGGACCCCGAGGCCGCGGCCAGAGAGCAGCGGATCGCCGACTACGGCGAGCTACGACGGGAGCTCATAGGAATCGAGCGAAGCGAGCTACTCAGCCTCCGCGGCAGCGGAAGGCTGCGGGATCAAACGCAGCGCCAGATCGAGCGCGACCTCGACCTGGAAGAGGCCCGGATTCGGACGTAGGTGGTTGGAGGAAGTCGGTGGGGGTGCCCCGGGCGCACCTCCGCCGGGAGAAACGTCTGACTGCTGGCGCCTCATGAGCTTGTAGCCCGGCTCCATGCTGAGTGCCCGGGACACCCCCACCGACCCCCTCCTCACGACACGGCTCAGCAGACACGCCCAAGGGCGAGCAGCTTTCCCGCGAGACACCGTGGGCGCGAACGTCCTTCACCAGCTGTCGCGAGGAGGGCCGTGTGCCCCAATCCCGACACGCAACAAC
>DASTSW010000081.1:0-5927 GCA_035760445.1 Solirubrobacterales bacterium
GCAGCACCGAGTACGGCTTGCGGCGCACGGCCTCGGTCAGCTGGCCGCCCTCGTCGTAGCCGATGTAGCCCGGGGGCGAGCCGACCAGGCGGCTGACCGCGTGCTTCTCCATGTACTCGGACATGTCGATCCGGACCATCGACTCCTCGTCGCCGAAGAGGAACTCGGCGAGGGTGCGGGCGAGCTCGGTCTTGCCGACCCCCGAGGGGCCGAGGAAGATGAACGAGCCGGCCGGCCGCTTCGGATCCTTGATCCCGGCGCGGGAGCGGCGGATCGCTTTCGAGACAGCGGTGATCGCGACCTCCTGGCCGATCACGCGCTTGTGGAGTTCCTCCTCCATGCGGATCAGCTTCTTGGTCTCGGCCTCGGTCAGTTTGAAGACGGGGATCCCGGTCCACATCGAGACGATGTCGGCGATCTCCTCCTCGCCGACCTCGGGCCGTTCGCCGTTCTCGCCCTCCGCCCACTCGTCTTCGAGCTGGCGCTTGCGGGTGGTCAGCTGGCGCTCGGTGTCGCGCAGGTTGGCGGCTTTTTCGAACTCCTGGGCCTCGATCGCGGCCTCCTTCTCGCGCCGCGTCTTCTCGATTTCGTCCTCGAGGTCGCGGTAGACGGGAGGCGTGCTCATGCTCTTGATCCGCATCCGCGAGCCGGCCTCGTCGATCAGGTCGATCGCCTTGTCCGGCAGGAAGCGGTCGGAGATGTAGCGGTCGGCGAGCTCGGCGGCGGCTTCCAGCGCGTCGTCGCGGATCGTCACCCGGTGGTGCTGTTCGTAGCGCTCGCGCAGCCCCTCGAGGATCTTCACCGTGTCCTCGGGCGAGGGCTGGTCGACCTTGATCTGGGCGAAGCGGCGCTCCAGCGCCGAGTCGCGCTCGAGGTACTTGCGGTACTCGTCGAGGGTGGTGGCGCCGATCGTCTGCAGCTCACCGCGGGCCAGGGCAGGCTTGAGGATCGAGGCGGCGTCGATCGCGCCCTCGGCGGCGCCGGCGCCGACCAGGTTGTGGAGCTCGTCGATGAAGAGGATGATGTCGCCGCGCTGGGTGATCTCTTTCATCACCTTCTTGAGGCGCTCCTCGAACTCGCCGCGGTACTTGGAGCCGGCGACCAGGGCAGCCAGGTCGAGGGTGTAGATCTGCTTGTTCTTCAGCAGCTCCGGCACCTCGCCGCTGTTGATCCGCGCGGCCAGGCCCTCGACCACGGCGGTCTTGCCGACGCCCGGCTCGCCCAGCAGCACCGGGTTGTTCTTGGTCCGGCGGGAGAGGATCTGCATGATCCGCTCGATCTCGGTCTCGCGACCGATCACCGGGTCGAGCTTGCCCTCCTCGGCGAGGCGGGTGAGGTTGCGCCCGAACTGGTCGAGCAGTTTCGAAGACTTTTTGCCCTCGCCGGAGCCGCCACCGCCGCCGCCCTGTCGACGGCCGCCGGGGCCGGAGAGCATGCGGATCACCTCGTTGCGGATCTTGTCCGAGTCGGCGTCGAAGTCGAGCAGGATGCGGGCCGCGACGCCCTCGTTCTCACGCACGAGGCCGAGCAGGATGTGCTCGGTGCCGATGTAGTTGTGGCCGAGCGAGAGCGCCTCGCGCAGGGCCAGCTCGAGGACCTTCTTGGCCCGAGGGGTGAACGGGATCTGGCCCGAGGTGACCTCCTCGCCCGATCCGACGATGCGGACGACCTGCGAGCGAACGCGTTCCACCGTGATGTCGAGGGACTCGAGGACGCGGGCGGCAAGACCCTCCTCCTCGCGCAGCAGCCCGAGCAGGATGTGCTCGGTGCCGATGTAGTTGTGCTTGAGCGTCCGGGCCTCCTCCTGCGCTAGGACGACGACCTGGCGAGCCCTCTCAGTGAATCGCTCGAACAATGAAGACCTCTTCCTGGTTCAAAACCGGGACATCCCGGTTTGTACCGCTGAACCCCTTAGTCCCCTATCGGGGGGCGCTCATCTGTCCCTTAACTCTAGCGGGGGCAAGGGTCCGGCTTGTGAGCGCCTGAACACGCTAAGAGCGATATTTCAGGAGGCTTCTGGCACGAATTCTTGTGCCTTACGTGCGCATCGCGGGAAACAGCAGCACTTCGCGCAGCGTTTGGGCGCCGGTGAACATCATCACCAGGCGGTCGATCCCGAGGCCGACGCCACCGGTCGGCGGCATCCCCTGTTCGAGCGCCTCGACGAAAGCCTCGTCGAAAGGCTGCGCCTCTTCGTCGCCGCGGGCGACCTCGGCGGCCTGCTGTTCGAAGCGTCGCCGCTGCTCATCGGGGTCGTTCAGCTCGGTGAAGGAGTTGGCGATCTCGACCCCGCCGGCGAAGGCCTCCCAACGCTCGACCATCCCCTCCTCCGAGCGGTGGGCCTTGGCAAACGGCGAGAGCTCGACCGGGTAGTCGAAGATGAAGGTCGGCTGGATCAACCCCGGCTCGACCTCCTTGGAGAGCAGGCCGTCGACCAGCTTTCCCCAGCCCTCCTTCGGATCGGGCTCGGTCCTAATCGCCTTCGCCAACGCCTCGCGGGTCGGGTGCTCGGTGATGTCGATCCCGGCGCGCTCGAGGATCGCCTCGCGCAGGGTGATCCGCCGCCAGGGCGGCGCAAAGTCGATCTCCGTCTCGCCACGTTTGACTTTGGTCGTCCCCAGCACCCGCTCGGCGACCTCGGCGACCAGCATCTCCAGATCGTGCGCGGTCTTCTCGTAGTCGGAGTAGGCCTCGTACCACTCGAGCATCGTGAACTCGGGGTTGTGCTTGTGGGAGACGCCCTCGTTGCGGAAGTCCTTGCCGAGCTCGTAGACGCGGTCGATGCCGCCGACCACGAGGCGCTTGAGGTAGAGCTCGGTCGCGATCCGCAGATAGAAGTCGCGGTCGAGGGCGTTGTGGTGGGTGGTGAACGGCCGCGCCAGGGCGCCGCCATAGAGCGGCTGCAGGACCGGCGTCTCGACCTCGACGAAGCCGTGCTCGTCGAACCAGCGGCGGATCTCGGAGATCGCGCGGGCGCGGGTGTGGAAGATGCGGCGGCTCTCCTCGTTGGCGATCAGGTCGAGCTCGCGGCGGCGGAAGCGGGTCTCGGTGTCCTCGAGGCCGTGGAACTTGTCGGGCGGGGGACGCAGGCTCTTGGCCAGCAGCCGCCAGTGGTCGATCGCCAGCGAGAGCTCGCCGCCGCGGCGGGTCGCCATCGCCGTCCCCTCGGCGCCGATGATGTCGCCGAGGTCGAGGTCGACCAGCAGCTCGTAGGCCTCGTCGCCGAGCACGTCCTTGCGGGCATGCAGCTGGATCTGGTCGCTGCCGTCGCGAAGGTCGAGGAAGCAGGCCTTGCCGTGGCCGCGGCGGGCGACGATCCGGCCGGCGACCCGGTGGCGGGAGTCGGTCTCGGCCCCGGCCTGGAGACCCTGGTGGGCCGCCCGCACCTCGGCGATCTCCTCGCGCCCGGAGAACTCGTGCGGGAACGGCTCGATCCCCGCCTCGCGGATCCGCTCCAGCTTCTCGCGCCGGTCCTCGAGAACCTGCGAAAGGTCCTGCGGCTGCTCGGGGGGCTCGCTCATCGGGGCGCGAGCCTACCGCGCGTCAGGACTTCTCGATCTTCGTGATTTTCAGTTTTTTCTTCGGCCCGCGCGGGACCTCGACGGTGACGATGTCGTTGCGCTTTTTGCCGATCAGGGCCTTGCCGATCGGCGACTCGTTCGAGAGCTTGTGCTCGAGCGGGTTGGCCTCGGTCGAGCCGACGATCTGGAATTTCTGCGAGTCGCCGGTTTTCTGATCTTTGACGTGGACGATCGAGCCGAAGCCGACCTCGTCGGTGTTGAGCGACTTCTCGTCGATCACCTTGGCGCGGCGCAGTTTCTCTTCCAGCTGAGCGATCCGGCCCTCGAGCAGGGCCTGTTCGTTCTTGGCGTCGTCATATTCGGCGTTCTCGGAGATGTCGCCGAATTCGCGCGCCTCCTTGATCCGGGCCGCAACCTCTCGGCGTTTGGTCGTCGAGAGGAACTCGATCTCCTCTTTAAGTTTCTCCAGCCCCTCGGGGGTGATGACGGCCTGACGCACTTGAACTACCTCGCTTTGGTTTTGGAAAAGGGAGCCTGGCCGGTCTCCCAGACCTAAAAAAACGCCCTGATGCACCCAAGAAAAGGCGGCACACCCGGGCAGGGAGCGGGCGATTATAGCGGGGGTGGCTGGCCGACCAAAGGGGGCTCTGGACGACCTGTTCAAGCGACCGCAGCGGGGCTCGCCAGCGAGGCGACGAGCTCTCGGGCGCGGGGCAGATCGGCGCTGCGCTGGAGCTCGTCGGCGACCACCTTCGGCGCCTCGATCCTTTCCACGTACCAGGGGTGGAATTTGCGCAGGTAACGGGTCGCCCGCTCCTCCCCCAGGTGCTCCTCGGCGCGGTCGATCACCCACAGCCACTCGGCGACGATCTCCTCGCGCCCCGGCGGCTCGGTGCGGCGGCCGGTCAGTTCTTCGAACACCCAAGGGTTGCCGAACGAGCCGCGGGCAATCATCACCGCGTCGGCGCCGGACTCCTCGTAGGCGCGGCGGGCGGCCTCGGCGCTGGCGAGGCCGCCGGAGACGATCACCGGCACCTCGATGCTTTCGACCAGCTCGCGGGTCAGGTCGTAGTCGGGTTGGCCCTTGTGGCCCTTGGTCGCGGCGCGCGGGTGGAAGGCGATTGCGGCGACGCCGGCCTCCTCGGCGAGGCGGATCGCCAACTCGTATCCCGAGCGGTCGCCCGCCTCGATCCCGGAGCGCAGCTTCACCGTCACCGGCAGGCCGCTGCCCTCGGCGGCGCCGCGGGCGAGGGCCAGGGCGAGGTCGGGGTCGCGCAGCAGCTGGGCGCCGGCCCCGGTCTTGCGCACCTTCGGCACCGGGCAGCCCATGTTGATGTCGATCAGGTCGGCGCCGGCCTGGGCGGCGATCTCGGCGCCGGAGCGCATCACCTCGGCGTCGTGGCCGAAGAGCTGGATCGAGACCGGATGCTCGTCGGGGTGGATCCGCATCAGGTCGCGCAGGGTGCGCTCGTTGCGGTAGTGGAGGGCGAAGCTGGAGACCATCTCCGAGACGGCGAGCCCGGCGCCGTGGCGTTTGGCCTGCAGGCGGACGAACCAGTTGCCGATTCCGGCCAGCGGCGCCAGCAGGACCCGGTTGGCGATCGGCACACCGCCGATCTCGAAGGGGTCGGTCAGGGCCGGGCGAGAACCTGCATTGTCAGCGATTGCGCTCATGGATCAGTCGCAGGCCCTTCAAGGTCAGCAGATCGTCGACCTCGTCGATCGTCTCGGTGAAGGGGACGACGGCCGAGGCGTAGCCGCCGGTGGCGAGCAGCCGCGGGTTCGGCAGCTCCTCTTCGATCCGGCGGACGATGCCGTCGATCAGACCGGCGAAGCCGAAGATGAAGCCGGAGTTGATCGCAGCGCGGGTCGAGCGGCCGATCGCTTCCTGGGGCTCTTCGAGATCCATCCGGGTGATCCGGGCGGCGCGCTCGATCAGGGCGCTGAGCGAGGGCGCGAGGCCGGGGCCGATGGCGCCGCCGAGGTACTCGCCGTCGGCGGAGACGCAGTCGATGTTGATCCCGGTGCCGAAGTCGACCGAGACGCAGGCCTCGCCGAAGCGCTCGTAGGCGGCGATCGCGTTGACCAGGCGGTCGGCGCCGACCTCGAGCGGGTTCTCGATCCGGATCGGCATCCCGGTCTTGACCCCGGGACCGATCGCCAGGCAGCTGGCGTCGAGGTAACGCCCGGCGAGCTCCTCGAACTGGCTGCCGAGCGGCGGCACGACCGAGGAGACGCAGACCGCGTCGACGTCCTTGAACTCGCAGCCGCTGAGCGCGAAGAGGCCGGCGATGCGCTCGGCCAGCTCGTCGCCGGTCGCCCCCGAGCGGGTCTGGAAACGCCAGTGCTCGACCAGCTGCTCACCCTCGAAGGCGCCCAGGTGGGTTTGCGTGTTGCCGACGTCGA
>DASTSW010000082.1:0-14663 GCA_035760445.1 Solirubrobacterales bacterium
GGCTCGGGCTCGGGCAGCGGGTCGGGCGACAGCGGCAGTGGCTCGAGCGGTGGCGGCGACGGCGATAGCTCCGGTCCCGGCAGCGGCGAGGTCGAGCCCGAAACCACCCCTGAGCCGGTCGTCGAAGAAGAGCCCGACGACGACAACTCGGGTTCTGGCAGCGAGAGCTCCGGCAGCGGCAGCGGCGAGCTCGACGGCCTCGACTGACCACTCCGACGAACGTACGTCCAGAGCGGCGTGATCTTCGTCGGGCCCCGGGGTTTCAGCGCCACCAGTTCAACCCGAACCCTGGAGGAATGGCATGACCCTGACGAAAGCACGGCGACCCCGCCTCGGCCTGACCTGGCTCGCGCTGGCGCTGGGAGCGCTCGCGCTCCTGGCCATGCCCAGCCTGGCCGTCGCCAAGGACCGCAACCACGACCGCATCCCAGACCGCTGGGAGAAGCGCCACAAGCTCTCCCTGAAGACCAACCAGGCGCGGCTCGACCAGGACCGCGACCACCTGCGCAACCGCGCAGAGTTCCTCTCCGGCGACGACCCGCGGGACAGCGACAGCGACGACGACGGGGTGATGGACGGTGACGAGCAGGCCGGCACGATCTCGTCCTTCGACGCCGAAACCGGCCGCCTGGTGATCGACCTGTTCGGCACCGACACGATCGCCGGCTTCGTCACCGACAGCACCGAGATCAAGTGCGACGACGATTCCTCAGCGTCGGCGAGCGCCAGCGACTCCGGTTCCGGCAGCGGCGAGGCCGAGCCCGGCGACGACAACGGCGGCCACGGCGAGGAAGAGCCGGGTGACGACAACGGCGGCGACAGCTCCGGGCCAGGCAGCGGCGACGAGTCGGGTGACGACAACTCCGGCCCGAGCGACAACTCAGGTCCCGGCAGCGAGAGCTCCGGGCCCGGTCACGACGGCGATGATGACCACGGCGAGCACGGCGACGACGATCGCCTCTGCACTACCGCCGAGCTGGTTCCCGGCGCCGTGGTCGAGGAGGCCGAGCTGAAGCTGGAGAACGGCAAAGCCACCTTCAGGGAGGTCGAGCTCTCGGGCAAAGTCGCGTAGCTACTTGGCGTCGAGCCAGTCCTGGCCGACGCCGACGTCGACCTCGAGCGGCGGATCGAGCTGGTAGGCGGCGCACATCTCGCGCTCCACCAGCTCGGCCGCCGCTTTCATCTCGGACGGCGGGCCCTCGAAGAGCAGCTCGTCGTGGATCTGGAGGATCAGGCGGGTCTCCCCCCCGGTCTCCTCCAACGCCCGCTGGCAGTGCACCATCGCCACCTTGATGATGTCGGCGGCGGTGCCCTGGATCACGGTGTTGACCGCGAGGCGCTCACCGAGCCGGCGGGTGTTGGGGTTGCCCGAGCGCAGCTCCGGGATCGCCCGGCGCCGGCCCATCAGGGTGGTCACGAACCCCTCCTCCTGGGCCCGCTCGATCACCTGCTCGCGGAAGGCGCGCACCGCGGGGAAGCGTTCGAGATAGCGGGAGACGAATTCCTCGCCCTCCTTGCGGGGGATGTTCAGGCGGTCTGCCAAACCGAACCCGGTCAGCCCGTAGACGATCCCGAAGTTGACCATCTTCGCCTTCGAGCGCTGACCGACATCGACCTCGTCGCGCTCGATCTCGAAGACCTCGGCGGCGGTCGCGGCGTGGACGTCTTCGCCCTCGCGGAAGACCTCTTTCAGCACCTCCTCGTCGGCGACATGGGCGAGGACGCGGAGCTCGACCTGGCTGTAGTCGGCGGAGAGCAGCTGCCAGCCCTCCTCGGCGACGAAGCAGGCGCGCACCGGGCGACCGATCTCGGTCCGGATCGGGATGTTCTGCAGGTTGGGGTTGGTGCTGGAGAGGCGGCCGGTGGTGGTCGCGGTCTGGTTGAAGGTGGTGTGGACGCGGCCGGTCTTGGTGTCGATCAACTCCGGCAGCGAGTCGAGGTAGGTGTTCTTCAGCTTGGTCAGCTCACGCCAGGACTCGATCTTCTCGACGATCGGGTGCTCGTCGCGGATCTGGGCGAGGACGCGGGCGTCGGTCGAGAAGCCGGTTTTGCCGCGCCGCTTTTTCGTCAGGCCGAGCTTTTCGAAGAGGATGCGGCCGACCTGCTGGGGCGAGCCGATCGTGAACTCCTCCTCGGCCAGCTCGAAGATCTCCTTCTCCAGGGTCTCGATCCGCTCGCCGAAGCCGGCGCCGACCTCGGCCAGCCGCTTGGCGTCGAGCTTGATCCCGACCCGCTCCATCGCCGCCAGGACCGCGACCAGCGGCAGCTCGACCTCGCGCAGCAGTTGCTCCAGCCCCAGCTCCTCGATCCGCGGCCCCTGGACGGCGGCGAGGGCGGCGACCAGGCGCGCTTCCTCGGCCGGGTCGAGGCCGGCCTCCAGCTCCTCGCCCAGGGCAAGCTGCCCGTCCTCCTCGGCTTTCTCCGCGGTGGCGCCCTCGGCGAGCCCGATGCCGGCGTCGGCCGACAGCTCGACCAGGTCGTAGGTGCGGCGCTGCGGCTCCACCAGGTAGGCGGCGACCGTCGTGTCGGGGTCGAGCTCGAGCTCGACCCCCTCCCGCGCCGCGGCGGCGAACAGGCCGTGGAGGCTGCCGCCGAGCGACTTCGCGTCGTGGGCGGCGAAGGGCTTGGCGCCGAGCGCGACGGCGAGCTCGTCGAGGCTGCCGTGGCCGGCGAGCAGGCGGTCGGCTTCGGCCGCGGCCCAGCGATCGCCGGCGATCGCCAGCGCCAGCGGTCCCTCCCCCAGGTCCTCCGGCTTGCCCTCGGTCACCTCGACCTCGAGCTCGGTCTCGACCCTGCGGCCGGGGACCGCGTCGCCCTCGGGCAGCGCTTCTTCCAGCCGCTCCAGCACCGCCCGCAGCTCGAACTCGCGCATGAACTCGCGCAGGGCGCCGCGGTCGGGCTCGCTCGCCATCGCCGCCTCGAGGTCCACCCCGGTCTCGATGTCGTACTGCAGCGTCGCCAGCTCTTTGGAGAGCCGGGCGTCGTCGGCGTGCTCGGTCAGGTTCTGTTTGCGTTTGGCGCCGGAGATCTGGTCGACGCTTTCCAGCACCGCTTCCAGCGAGCCGAACTGCTGCAGCAGCTGGGTCGCGGTTTTCTCGCCGATCCCGGGGACGCCGGGGATGTTGTCGGAGGTGTCGCCGCGCAGCCCCATCAGGTCGGTGATCAGCTCCGGCGGTACCCCGTAGCGTTCCTCGACCGCGGCCCGGTCGTAGATCTTCGTCTCGGTGATCCCCCGCGAGGTGCTCATCACCCGCACCCCATCGGCGACCAGCTGGTAGGCGTCGCGGTCGCCGGTCACGACCATCACCTCGATCCCCTGCTCGCGCGCCTGCTTCGTCAGCGAGGCGATCACGTCGTCGGCCTCGTAGCCGTCGACCTTGACGTTGGTGTAACCGAAGGCCTCGACCAGCGGCATCAGGTGCGGCCACTGCTCGCGCAGCAGGTCCGGCCGTGGTTTGCGCTGGGCCTTGTAGAGGTCGTAGGTTTTCTCGCGGCCGCTCCAGCCGGCATCCCAGGCGACGACCACGCCCTGCGGGTGGTGCTCGTCGATGATTTTCACCAGCATCGAGGCGAGCCCGTAGATCGCGTTGGTCGGGCGGCCGTCGCTGGTCCCGATCGACTCCGGCAGGGCGAAGAAGGCGCGGTAGGCGAGGCTGTTGCCGTCGATCAGGAAGAGCTGGGGCGGGTCAGCGGCCACGCCGCAACTCTAGGCGCCGCCGCGGCGCGGCGGCGCGCTGCCGCTCAGCCGCGCTTCGGCGCTTTGAGAATGCGGCTGACGAAGCTCGGGTTGCCGTCCTGCTCAGGGGTGAAGCCGACCCGGATGCGCAGTTTCAGCGGGCCGTCCGCGCGCGCTTCCTGGATCGCTTTCGAGATCTGGCAGCGAATCTTCACCACCGCGGCGCCGGCCCTGGTCTCGGTGTCGGAGCAGGCCTTGACGCGGCGGCCGTCGAGCTTGGCGGTCACCTTCTGGGAGACGGTGCCGGTGGCCGGCGTCTCGACCCGGGTCTGGACGATGCGCCCCTTCAGCTTCGAGGAGCCGAAGCGCAGCAGCGGGGTCGGGGCGATGGTCGGCGGCACCGGCTGCGGCGTCACCGCCGGTTTTTCCGGCTCTTCGGGTTCTTCCGGTTCGGCGCAGGGGTCGGGCCCGTCGCCGAGGATCCCCTCGGCGAGGAGGAAGTCTTCGAGCTGCTCGGGACGCACCGTAGCGAAGGCTTCGACTTCTTCCAGTTCTTCGGCGATTTCCTCCGGGCTGGTTTCGCGCCGATCTTCGTCTTCGTCGTCCTGGAAGGGGGCCAGCATCGCCGCCAATTTAGCCGCGCGGGTCGCGACTTCGGAAGCAAGGGCGGCGCAGCGGACTTCGCTCAACCCCTCGAGGACCATCTGCCAGCAGCTGGTGTCGGCCATGCACTCGTTCCACATGATCCCGCCGGCGGGCTCGTCGAATTCGAGGTCCTCGCGTTCCCAGGTCTGGTCGGTGCCCCAGGGCATCGTTTCGAAGACGCCGCCCGCGTCGCTGTGCAGGTAGTAGTTGTTGGGCCGGAAGGGAGCCTGGATCCCGGCGTAGCCGTCCCAGTGGGAGACGTAGCGTTCGACCGCCCAGGCGCGGGTCATCTCTTCCAGATTGGCGAACGGGCTGACGTTGTCGGACCAGTCGCCCGCTTTTTCGTTGACGGCTTCGATCAGCGTTTTCAGGTCGCTGATGTTTTCCTCACTGCCTTCGTCGACCTCGAACGTGCCTGCCTCACCGGTGCGGACGTCGGTGCCGGCCGCATCGGCCTCATAGAGGTGCTGGGTGGTCGCGAACCAGTGTGGCAGCGAGATTTTGTCCAGCGTCTCGAGGTTGAGGAAGAGGCCGTAGTCGCTCCCGTTCAACTTGACGTAGGCGTAGCCGGTGCGCGAGGCGGGCAGGCCGAGGTCGCGGAAGAGCTCGTAGGTGAGGGTCTCGTGGACCATCGATGGGTCCTGGATCATGTTGTTCAGGGTCAGGCGTTTGAGCCCGAAGAAGAGCTGGCCTTTGACGAACTCGTCGAAGCGGACTTTGAAGCCCGACTTGCCGGTTTTGACCGGCCGCGAGGAGCCGACCCCGCCCTTCAGCCGGATGCCGACATCTTCCAGCAGGGTGCCTTTGGCGACGCCGCCGACCAGCAGTTCGAAGCTGCCGTGCACGTACTCGTCCGGTTCGGCTTCGAGCGCGTCGAGCTCTTCCGCGGAGAGCCCGCCGAGGCGGATTTCGACCACCTGGTCGGGGTCGTAAAGCCATTCGGCTTCGTCAGCGGCGGCGAGGCCCGGAAGCGCGAGCAGACCCAGGCAGCAGGCGGCAAAGGTGGCAACCCGTAGAACCATCGACCCGCAGGCTAGATCGGGGGCGGCGGGCCATGGGATCGGCGCCTACTCGAAATTCAAACTTCCTCAGAGGCGGGGCAGGCGGGCCTGGCGCGTGAGCGACGTGCCGTCGGCCAGAAAGCGAACGTTGACGCTCAGCCGCAATGCGCCTGCTTCGAGCTTCGTGATCGCAGCCCGTGAGAGGCGACAGGAAACGACCGCGTCGCCGGCTTCGACGGTGGCGCTACTGCCGCAGACGCGAACCCCGCGACGGCCCACCGTCTTCGCGGTCAGCTTCAGCGGATCGCTGCTCGGCGAAACGACGCTAACCCGCAGGCGCTTGCCCTTACGTGAGATCGAGTTGAGCTTCGCCGCAGGACCCTGTTCGGTTGGGGGCGGCCCCTGGCCGCGAACCTGGACGAAGGGCTGTTCGGGTTCGGGTTCGTCCGCCGGGCACGAGTCGACCGGACCCGGTTCGCTCGGCGCGGTGTTGCCGAGGTAATCGGCCAGCTCCTCCGGCCGGCTGGCGATGAAGGCGCGGGTTTCGGCGACCGCGCCGAAGATCTCGGCGGCGTTGTACTCGAAGCGGTTGCTCTCTTCTTCTTCCAGTTGCTGCCAGGGGGCGAGCATCTCGGCGGTGCAGACGGCGAGCTTGTCGAGCCCCAGCGAGGGGACCGCGGACTGCACGGCTTCCAGCGCCCCTTCGTAGGTCGCCTCGCAGCCGCTGTCGGCGAGGCAACCCTCGAACATCACCCCGGCGTCGCCGTCGAAGGGCAGGTGGTTTTCCTCTTTCCAGGTTTCGTCCTGGCCCCAGGGGAGCATGCGGAAGAGGCTGTCGGGGCCGGTGGCGAGGAAGTAGTTGTTCGGGTGGTCGACCGCCGGGCCGCCGGCGTAGCCGTCGAACTGGCCGCTGTATTTCTCCGCCGCCCACATCCGCGTCATCTCGTTCAGGCTGGCGTGAGGAGCGACCACGGTCGACCACGGTTCCGGCCCGGTCTCGTTGACGGCGGCGCTGAGTTCTTCCAGGTCGCTGATGTCGTCCGGTCCCTCGTCGATCTCGAATTTCCCCAGCAGCTCCGGTTTGACGTCGGTGCCGTTCTCGCCCTCGTAGACGTGCTGGACGTCGCCGTCGAAGCTGCCGAACTTCTTCGCCATCGCGACGTTGTCGTAGTTCTCGACGTTCATGTAGACGCCGAAGTCTTCGCCGTTCAGCCGCAGGTAGACGAAGCCGGTGCGCGCGGCGGGCACGCCGAGGGCGCGGTGCAGCGTGTAGGAGAGGGTCTCGTGGGTCATCGAGGGGTCCTCGACCATGTTGTTGAGGGTCATCTTGCGCAGGCCCATGAACGGCCCGGCTTTGGGGAATTTGATTTTGAAGGCGGCCTTTTCGGAGAGGTCCCGGAAGGAGGCGCTCCCCTTCAGCCTGATTTCCATCGCCTGCGGCGTGGAGAAGGAGCCGACCCCGTCCGGGCTGCCGTCGCTGGGGGCGACCGAGAAGGTGCCCGGCTGGTAGTCCCCCTCCGGTTCGGCTTCCAGCGCTTCGACCGAGGTCTGCGGCAGCTGCAGGTCGATCACCCAGACCGTGCCGGGGTCATAGAGCGCTTCGGCCTCGTCGGCGCCGGCTGCGGCCGGGAGCAGCGCGAGGGCTCCGAGGCAGGCGGCGAGCACGGCGACGACTCGCCGCGCGCGAGCGCGATCGATCCCCTGACTGGTCATCGTCGCCGCAGGCTAGCCAAGGCAGCGCGTGCGTTGGGCCGGGAGCCTCCTCGAAATTTGAACTTCTAGACCTGTCCGGTCTCGACCAAGTCGACCAGGATCGCGACGACATCGGGGTCGAACTGGGTGCCGGCGCAGCGCTGCAGCTCGGCGACGGCGGCCTCGGTGCCCATCGCCTTGCGGTAGGAACGGGTGGTGGTCATCGCGCTGAAGGCGTCGCAGCAGGTGACGATCCGGGCCTCGACCGGGATCTCCTCGCCGGCCAGGCCGTCGGGGTAGCCGGAGCCGTCGAAGTCCTCGTGCGAGGCGCGGACGATCCTGCCGACCTCGGCGAGGACGCCGCCGACCCGCTTCAGCATCCGCTCGCCCTCGATCGTGTGCTGGCGCATCACCTCCCACTCGGCGTCGTCGAGCGGGCCCGCCTTGTTGATGATCTCGTCGGGGACGGCGATCTTGCCGACATCGTGGAGGAGGGCGGCGAACTCGACGTTGCGGCGCTGAGCGAAGCCGAGGCCGAAGCGGTCGGCGACCGCGAGCGAGATCTCGACCACGCCGCGGCTGTGGCTGCCGGTGTACTCGTCGTCGGCCTCGACCACGTCGCCGAGCAGCATCGCGGTGCCCTGGTAGGCCTCGCTCAGCTCGAGCGCCTGGTCGATCCGGGTCTGCCGCTCGCGGGAGAGGACCGAGAGCACCAGGGCCAGCGGGGTGACGGCGAGGCAGACCCAGGGTCCGGCCTGCAGCGCCGCGGCCGTGGCCAGCAGGCCGATCGGGGCGAGCGCCGCGTCGAGCCCGTATACGGGGGCGATCACCTTGGCCACTTCGCCGGGGCGGGCGCCGTCGATCAGCCGCGCCCGCAGCGCCGTCGCGGCGAAGTCGAAGCCGAACTGGGCGGCGAGGGCCAGCGCGTAGACCGGCCACTCGGTCCAGGAGAAGACCTGGGCGCCGCAGAGGACCAGCACCAGCGCCGGCCCGACCGCGTGCCAGCAGTCGCCGAAGACGTGGAAGGCGCGGTGGACGGTGGTGCGACCGCTGGCGTAGTCGATCAGGCGGCCCAGCGCCCAGCTGCCGCTGACGACGAGCGGCACGACCGGCGTCGGCAGCAGGAAGAGCATCGGCACCAGCACCAGCTCGGTGGGCACCGTGTAGCCATCGGCGATGTCGAACTGGGCCTGGCAGGCGATCACGTAGGCGACGACGAGCGCCACCAGCGGGGCCGCCTGCAGCGAGCGGGGCGAGTCGAGAAACACCGCCATTGCCGTGGCGGCGAGCAGAAACCCCACCGCGGCGAGCAGCTCGACCAAGAGCTCGCGGCCATTAGCCCTGATCAGAGCACGGGTGCGGCCGCGGGCGAAGAGATGCTCGGCGTGGTTTGCTGGCGACAGGGTTTCCATTGGACAACGCGCAGTCTCCGAGCTGCGCCCCTCCCTACATCGGCTGCTTTTCCCTTGTAAATGAGCGGGTTTTCCACTTTTTTCGCAAGCGCCGGCCCGAAAATTAACTAGACAGGCGGTCTAACACGGTTAAGTGCAGTGGTTCGCGGGCCGATCTTCGCCGGACATAAGTGCAGAAGTCAGCTGAATAAGGGCAAACCTGTCGCGAGGCAGGGACGCAAAGTCAGAGGTCTCGCCCCCGGGCGAGATGGCTCGACCGCCAGCTTGGTTTTACAACCAGGCTTTTTCGCCTGCGACCAGGAGGTTTACCCGAATGAAGTTCATCCCCAAGCTAACCCTCGCGATGACGGCCGTCGTCCTCGCCGTGTCCATCGCGTCGGCCAGCGCCCATGCCTGCCCGTACAAAGACGCGCAGCAGGTGTTCCGCCCCTGGGGCGACTCCAGCTCCTACGTGCTCGCTCCCGACGGCGGCTTCGAGGCCGGCGGCAGCGGCTGGTCGCTGAGCGGCGGCGCCGCAGTCGATTCCGGCAACGAGTCCTTCTTCCTCAACAGCAAGTCGGACTCGAAGTCGTTGTCGCTGCCGACGGGAAGCTCCGCCGTCAGCCCGCCGATCTGCATGTCACTCGACACGCCGCACTTCCGGCTGCTGGCGCGGAACACCGGCAACCCGAGCGCCACTCTGAGGGTGGAAGCCACCTACCCCCTGCTCGGCCTCGTCCGCACCAAGACGCTGAGCACCGCCACCGGCAGCTCGAGCTGGGCGCCCGCCCAGCCGATGTCGACCGTCCTCACCCTCTCGACGGTCGTCGGCACCCTGATCCCCAGCGCGATCCAGATCCGGATCACGCCGGTGGGCAGCGGCGGCAAGTGGCAGGTCGATGACCTCTACATCGACCCCTTCGCCCGCCGCTAACCAGCAAGCGAAGAAACCTCCTCGGCCAGAGCCCGGGCGACGTCGGCAACGACCCGCCCGGGCTCTTCTGCCAGCTGCCGGTCGGTGAAACGCAGCACCGTGTAGCCGGCGGCGCGCAGGTCGAGGTCACGCGCGTGGTCGTCCTCGAAAGCGACCGAGCCACGGTGGTAGATCCAGTAGTCGGTCTCGACCACGACGCGCTGGGCGCGCCAGAGGAAGTCGACTTCCCAGTTGCCGAGCTCGACGTTGACCTCGGGCGGGGGAAGGCGGTGACGGGCGCAAAGTTCGAGGAAGAGCGTCTCGAGGTCCGAGCGCGTGCGGTCGGAGGCAACGCCGTCGAGGCGGTAACCCTTGAGCTCCGCTTGGCGCTTGGCGCGGCGAATTAGGCGCGGGGGCAGCGAGGTGCATTGAAGATCCTCGATGGTCCTTGGGACGATCGTCACCGGGATTCCGTCGCGGTGGGTGGTTAGGAGCCGTCTCCCTCGCCCTCCTCTAATTGGCAAGGAGGAGGGGGAGGGAGACGGCTCTGCGGGCGTGTTGAGCGAGGGACAGCGGTGGAGGTTGACTCCGCGGCGTCGCTTGCGGCCCGAGGTGGTCGGGATCGAGACGTGGATGGGGCCGTCAATCGGGCGCAGGAGCTTCCAAAGGACCGCGGCAGATGTGTGACTTAGGACCGCGCCGGAGCCGCAGGCGAGAACGGCGGCCATGAAGCGCCCGTGCAGGCTCAGGCCCCGGTGCCCCACGGCGTAGACGCCTTGGTGGGCTCGATTCAGCTGCCCTTTGCGAACTCGGATCGTGATCGCCTTGGAGCCGAGTCCGCAGCGTTCGAGCTGCCGCCGCGTCACGACCCCGTGCTGCCGCGCTGCGATTCTCGCTACGTGGAAATCGGCTGTGTCGCTTTTTGCGCCCATATGGACGCATAAGGCGACAGGCCCTCGGACTCGCCCCCTTACCCAGCTGTTTTTCGTCCCTATTTGCGCTTTGGAAGCAGCGATGTCACCGAGGTGAGGAGATTGGGGCGCGGGAGGCGGAAGCGATGGCGCTCTTCGGTGCGTTTCGCATGCACCAATGCCGATTTGAACCGGTGACCAGCAAGTGGGACATTGGCTCGGCCGGGGAAGTCGACTGAGAGGTTGCCTCTCCACTGATTCGCCAGGCCAGCATCGCGGTGGAAGCTGGCGCTGCCGGCGAACGGCGCCGCGGGTGCCAGTGCGGCTGACTGCAGCGAGGGATCGAAGTCGAACGATGCGGTGGGGAAGAAACCCACGACTTCTCGCGAGACGATCAAGCCACCGCGTCTTTCTTCCAGAGACGCTTCGACGCGGACGCGAGCGCTGCGGTGATTCTTGTTCGCCTGGAGGTAGATCGCCCGCTTCTTGGTCGCCGAGCGGGCGACGAGTTTCGCGCCGACCACGCCGTCCCCGCTGGTTTCGCCGATGCCAACCGTCGCGCATCCGGCTTCGAGGAATGGCGTCGGTATGGCCCTGGCGCGACTGCGATGGGCGTCAGTGAACCCTTCCTCTCCCGTGATCTCGATCTCCCCCACCCAGGCGCCGGGTTCGTAGACGAGGGACTCGCCGCGCTTGCAGCTGGCGTGGACCCGCTCTGGCGGCCCGCTCGGCTCGAATCGAACGGAGATCTGACCTGCCGGACCCAGATCGGCGTCGATCGTGGTCGGGGTCACCCTCGCTCGGGTGAGGTAGAGCACGGACGCTTCCCTCCTCGCCGCTATGACCAGGACCTCCCCGTTCCTGAACTGGGGTTTGGAGAGGGCCAGGACCAGGATCGAGTAGCCATTCGTCCCCTTCAACCGAAAGGCCCCGAAAGCGCCGGTGTCCGGTTCGCCTTCAGCCGCGGCCGGGGTGGCTTGGACGCCAGCGGCCAAGACGAGGGCTAGCAGTGCGACAAGCAGGCCGCGGCGGCCTAACACGAGCTCTCCTCCAGTCGCCCGGAGAGCGCGAAGCAGGCGTGGACGAGGCGCAGCGGTTCGATTTCCCTGGACCCGCGCACCAGGGAAGCGGTCCATCTTCCCCCGGCCAGCGGGATGTCTGAACGACCCGGGAAGTCGACCGCGAGGTTGCCGCGCCAGGTTCCCGGACCCCTTCTTGCGATCCGGTCGAAGACGCCACGGCCGCTGAACGGTGCCGGCGGCCGGACTTCGGCCCGGTCGAGTTTCTCGTCGACTTTCAGCGATCCGCGACCGGCCGAGACGTAGGCGCCCCTTTCGACCTGAAGACGACCGTGCCGCTCGCCCATGCTGGCCTGGAAGCTGACCTTGCCACCCCTTCGATTCTGCACGACCCCCAGATACCGGGAAGGTGCGGAGCGTTCCCTGGATCGCTGGGCTTCGAGGAGGAAGCCGGGCCCGGGATAGCCTTCGCTGACGGTGTAGCCGCAACTCGCGTAGCGCCACCAGCCCTCGCGCCCGTCGACGCTTCCGACTTCGACGTCGGTGAAGCCTTTCTCGCCGTGAAAGGAGAAGGTGCCGGCGTACTGGCCGCCGGCGAACCAGATCGGCGTCGGCGGGACGGTGCGGCAGCGGGTCTTCCCTTCCTCGGCCTGTCCGCTCGGGACCCAGGCCATGTCGACGCGTCCGTAGCGCCCGAGATCGGCCCTGATCCCTTCGTTGCTCAAGTCCGCCGGGGCGCTGACCGAGACCCGCCCGGAGCGGCTAACCGCGGAGACGAGCACCCGGGATCGCCCCCTGTTCGTGTCGGCGAAGACGGAGATCGTGTAGCCGTGCGAAGCGCGCACGGCAAAGGCTCCGGGCGAGGGGATCGGATTCGACGAGTCGAAGCCGGGAGCTGCCGACTCGGCCGGCGCAGCCTGGACGCCGATCAGGACGGCGAGCGCCAGCAGCGCGAGACCGAGCCGTCCGCGATCTAGCAAGAGCGCGCTTCCGGTCCGTCGAAGAGCTGAAAACAAGCGTGGACGAGGCTGACGTGCATCCCGCGGCCGGTGAGGGGAACTTGGCGGCCGGGGAACCCGATCGTCAGGTCGCCGCTCCACAGCGGCGAGACCGAGTTGCGGGCGCGGCTGAGGTCGGCCGAGCCGGAGAACGGCGCCGGCGGGCTCAGGGTCGCGGTCTTCAGGTCCGGGTCGAATCGGAAGGACGGCGGCGGCAGCCAGCCTTCGGCCGCCCGGTAGATCGAGACCCGGCCGCGACGCTCCCTCATTTCGGCTTCGAACAGAACCCGTCCTCGCTTGTGGTTCTTGTTGAGCTGGAACGAGAGGGCGCGGCCGTGGGCGTAGGAAACTCCCTTCAGCCTGGCTCCCCGCTCGTCGCTGCCCCTGGATTCCCCGCGGCCGCTGCCGCCGCCGCAGAAGGAGGTGAGCAGCGGCAGGGCTCGCACCCGCGTCGCCTCCACCTCCGTGTATCCCTGCTCGCCGCGGAATTCGACGATGCCTTCGTAGTCGGCGGGTTCGTAGGTGAACGTGTCGCCCCCGCTGCAGCGAATCGGGATCGTCCGCATCCGGCCCGAAGGACGCCGAACCAGATCGACCTTTCCGTACGGCCCCAGATCCGCCTTGACGTAGGACTCCGAGACGATCGCCGGGACCCCGTAGGCCGCGAAGCCGCTCTCGTCCTCACGGAAGACGCCGACGCCGAGCCGACTCTCGCGGTCGTTCCCCTCGATGTAGGGCTCACCGCGAGCGCCGAAGGTGACCAAGTAGCCGTTGCTTCCCTCGAGTTCGAACTCGACCGCCTGGCCGGGAATGTCCGATTCTTCGAGCGAGACGTTCTTGCCGGCCGCAGCGGCAGAGGCGGGTGCGACGCCGATCGCCAGAACCGCCAGGCACAACCACGAGATCCATCCGTTCTTCATTACTCGGCGATCCTATGGACGACGACGGCGCCCGAGCCGAATGGGCGAATCTGATTCGATAGCCGCCATGGCCGTCAGCGCCCAATACAGCGTCACGATCCGGGTCGAGCTCGATGCGCGCAAAGAGCCGCTCGGGCGCCTCACCGCGGCGATCGCCGAGGCCGGCGGACAGCTGCAGGGCGTCGACCTCGTCCCAGGCGCCGGGCCGGAGGGCAAACGGGTGCGCGAGTTCACGATCGACGCCACCGACCGCGAGCACTGGGAGAGGATCCTGCGGGCGATCGGCTCGACCCGCGGCGCCCGCGTCCTCGACTACATCGACCGCACCATGCAGATGCACCGCGGCGGCAAGATCGAGCAGCGCAACAAGTACCCGGTGAAGACGCGCGACGACCTCTCGATGGCCTACACGCCCGGCGTCGCCCGCGTCTGCATGGACATCCACCACGACCGCAGCAAAGCCTTCGAGTACACGATCAAGAAAAACACGGTCGCGGTCGTCTCCGACGGCAGCGCCGTGCTCGGCCTCGGCGACATCGGCCCCGAGGCGGCGATGCCGGTGATGGAGGGCAAGTGCATGCTGTTCAAAGAGTTCGCCGGGGTCGACGCCTTCCCGATCTGCCTCGACACCCAGGACGCCGACGAGATCGTCCGCGCGGTCGAACTGATGGCGCCCACCTTTGGCGGCATCAACCTCGAGGACATCTCCGCCCCGCGCTGCTTCGAGATCGAGGACCGGCTGAAGGAGTCGATCGACATCCCCGTCTTCCACGACGACCAGCACGGCACCGCGGTGGTGACGATGGCGGCGCTGTTCAACGCGCTGAAGATCACCGGCAAACCGATCGAGCAGCTGCGGGTCCTGGTGGTAGGGCTCGGCGCCGCCGGGGTAGCGGTGACGAAGATGATGCTCGCCTCCGGGATCACCCAGATCGTCGGCTGCGACCGCAAGGGCGCGGTCTCGACCGCCCGCGAGGACTACGAATCCGGCGAGATGAACGCGGCCAAGCGCTGGTACGCGGAGACCACCAACCCGGACGTGATCCAGGGCGAGCCCGACGACGTAATCGAGGGCATGGACATCTTCGTCGGCCTTTCCGGTCCCGGGATCATCCAGCCCGAGTCGCTGGGCAAGATGAACGACGACGCGATCGTCTTCGCGATGGCCAACCCGACTCCAGAGGTGATGCCCGAGGAGGCGGCGCCCTACGTGCGGATCATGGCCACCGGCCGCTCCGACTACCCGAACCAGATCAACAACGTGCTCGCCTTCCCCGGCATCTTCCGCGGCGCGCTGGACGCCGGGGCCCCCTCGATCACCGAGGAGATGAAGCTCGCCGCCGCCAAAGGGATCGCGATGGCGGTCTCCGAGGAGGACCTGGCCGAGGACTACATCATCCCCAGCGTCTTCAACCGCGAAGTTGCGCCGAAGGTCGCCGAAGCGGTGGTCGACGAGGCCAAACGCGAGGGCATCGCCCGGATCGACGAGGAGACCGG
>DASTSW010000083.1:0-32103 GCA_035760445.1 Solirubrobacterales bacterium
AGTTGACGACGTTCCAGAAGGCGTCGAGGTATTCCGGGCGCTTGTTCTGGTACTTCAGGTAGTAGGCGTGCTCCCAGACGTCGGCGCCGAGCAGCGGCGTGGTGCCGTCGGAGATCGGCGAGTCCTGGTTCGGGGTCGAGACCACGGCGAGGCCGGATGAGTCCTTGACCAGCCAGGCCCAGCCGGAGCCGAAGCGGGCGATGCCGGCGTTTTTGAACTCCTCCTTGAAGGCGTCGAAGGAGCCGAAGGTCTCGTCGATCGCCGCGCCGAGATCGCCGCTCGGGGCGCCGCCGCCGTTCGGGCCCATCATCTGCCAGAAGAGGCTGTGGTTGTAGTGGCCGCCGGCGTTGTTGCGGACCGCCGCCTGCTTGTCGCCGGGCAGGGCGGAGAGGTTGCGGAGGACGTCCTCGACGTCGCGGTCGGCCCACTCGGTGCCCTCGAGGGCGGCGTTGGCTTTGTCGACATACGCCTGGTGGTGTTTGTCGTGGTGGATGCGCATCGTTTCCTCATCGATGTGAGGCTCGAGCGCGTCGTAGGCGTACGGCAGGTCGGGTACTGAGAAAGCCACTGGAATGCTCCTTTTTCGGTTTCGAAGTCCGAAACGGAGCCTAGCTATTCCGGCGCGCTTTCTTCGCTTTGATCCAAGTCACCGCCGTCGATCTTCGGAACCACGTCCGGGTCGCCGCCGGTCCACTGGTTGAAGCGGTACCAGGCCGGCTTGGCCTCGCGCTTCTCGTCCAAGAGGCCGGCCGAGCCGCAGAAGACGCATCCCCCGCCCGCATCGGTCCAGGTGAACCACCAGACGCCGCGGATCTGCCAGCGCAAGCGGTTCTCGGAGACGATCGAGAGGGCCCGGTCGAGTTCCCTCGCCTGGCCGTAGAGGCCGCGCTGCCAGCGGGTGGGGCCGTCGGCCGAGCCCCAGCCCAGCTCGGTGATGTAGATCGGCACCTTCGCGTCGCCGTACTTGCGCGCGATCCGGCGCAGGTTGCGCAGCTGCCCCGTCATCGCCTTCGCGTTGGCGACGTAGGGGTGCAGCCCGATGCCGTCGAAGTACGGCTTCACGTGCCCGGCCCGGTACATGCGGGCGAGGAAGTCGCCGGAGGCGACATTGGGCGGGATCTGCAGCGGGCGGCCGAAGAACCCGCCGACGATCACCTTGGCGCTGGGCTGCTCGTGGTGGATTACCCGGCCGGCGATCCGGATCAGCTCCGCGAAGCGGGCCGGTTCGGGGTCGTTGGCGAAGCTGACGATGTTCTCCTCGTTCCAGATCTCGAACCGCCGCATCGGGACGTAGGGGATGTCTTCTTCTTCGCGCCAGAACGACCCTTCGATCCCGTAACGATCGACCACCGCCCGCACGAAGGAGGCCCAGGCCCGCCGCTGCCAAGCGGTGGCAACCGGCAGGTCGATGTCTTCAGCCGCCACCCATTCGGGCGAGCCGATCAAGAACGGGAAGATCTCCATATCCGCCTTGGCCGCCAGCCGGACCTCGTGGTCCATGTAGCCCCACTGCCGCTCCGAGAAGGCGGGGTTTTCCGGCTCGATGGCGCGCCAGACAAGCGGCTGGCGGACACTCTTGATGCCGGCTTCCCGCATCAGTTCGTAGTCCTTGGCCGTCCCCGAGTTCTGCGGAGAGATACCGACGAAGCCCGGCGGCAGGTAGGCGTGGGCGGCCGCGGGCATCGCTGCCAGCAGCAACAGAACCAGAGCCGGGATCAGTCTGCGCATCATGGTCTTGGCTAGGAACAGCCTCCCGGCCCAAAGTAGCGGCCCCTGCCGCTGAGCGCCTCCACCCCGGCGTCTGGGATAATCACCCCTCTCGGGGCGTGGCGCAGCCTGGTAGCGCGCACCGTTCGGGTCGGTGAGGTCCCCGGTTCAAATCCGGGCGCCCCGATATCAGCGACCGCCCATCCGGACGAGACCGCGCAGCGGGCCGCTGGATGGATCTCTTCACGAACTTCCATCGGCTCGCCTACGGTCGCCCTTCCCCTACGGTCCGCCGCATCCCGATCTAGCTGGATTCACTCGAACGTCGGGCCGGACCGCGAACATTCACAGTCAGCAATGGCTCCAAGACAAAAGAACTCGACTCAGTCCCGGGCCAAATCGATTCGTTTCACCGTCGATTCGGCACTCCTGCAGGAGCTAGGCGAGCGTTTGGTTGGTCAGGCTCATATCGCCCTTGCCGAGCTGATCAAGAACAGTTATGACGCCGACGCCACGCTGGTCGAAGTTCACGTCGACAACGAGAAGATCGAAGTCACCGACAACGGCCATGGCATGGATTTCCCTGCCTTCCAGAGTTTCTGGATGCGGATCGGATCACCCCACAAGGACCGTCACCGGGTTTCACCCGGAGGGCGCGGAGTCACTGGAAGCAAGGGCGTAGGCCGGCTGTCGGCCCAGTTTCTCGCGGATCGAATCCAGCTGACGACGAAGGCGCCCAGGCACCAGGCCCTGAACGCCAAGGTCGACTGGCGCAAAGCTGTCAAAGCCAAAGACCTGACCAAAGCTACGGCCCAGTGGAAATACGTCGCGAACGAGGGCTTTGCCGGTAAATCGACCCACGGGACGCGAGTACGGCTTCTCGACATCAAGCAGGAGTGGGACGCCCAAGCGCTGGTCGAACTCGGCCGAGAGCTCTGGCCCCTGCAGCCACCGTTCGCCGACGAGGGATCACGCCAGGGGTTTCGCGTCCTGCTCAGCACCCCAGACGAAGACGCCAAGGAAGAGTTCGACAAGCAGATGAAGGCAGTGTTCGAGCTCTGGGAAGCTCGGATCACTGGAGCCGTGACGAGAACCGGCAAACGAAGCGGTAAGCGCACCGCCCGCATTCAGTTCAAAGACGGCACCGTCGTCACGCGAGAGGAAGACATCAAGAACTTGAGGTTGAACTGCGCAAGCTTCGAGGTGCGGGTCTTCTCTCTCCACCATCGCCAACCGTTCGGGATAAAGGTGGAACAGGCGAGGGACTACCTGCGCGACTTCGGGGGCGTACATGTCTACGACGCCGGTTTCCACCTCCCCTACTACGGTCCTGCGGTGGATTGGCTCGGGATCGAGCAAGACCATGCTCACCGGCTCTCCAAATCAAAGCTGTTACCCAAAGAGTTCCAGGTCAGCGAGGGCATGAACTTCCTGCCCACCAACTCACGCCTCTACGGCGTGGTCGAGATCGATACCGGAGCCGAGCGATCAGCCGCCACGCAGGAGCAGCGCCGCAAAGGACAGGTGCTCTCGATCCAGATCTCCCGGGACCGTCTGGTCGGCAACCTGCCATACGAACAGCTGCGCGACGCAGTCAGGTGGTCGATCGACCACTGGGCGATGGAGCAGGCACGCCGCGAGTGGTCAACCAAGAGACAGGAGACGACCCCCCTGCCCGAGCAGGCAAGTCGCCTCGAAGACGCCCTGGACCAATACAGCGACCAAATACCGGAGGGCGTACTCGACGACCTGCGGAACAGTTTGCGCGACCTGATCGTGACCGCTCGAGCGGAGTCCGACCAGGCAGCGGGTCAAGCGGCCCTGCTCGGGTCACTCGCGACCGCCGGAATGTCGGCTATTGCGATCGAGCACGAGACCGGGCGCCAACTCGCCCAGCTCGAGCGAATCAGCAAGCGGCTGCGACGCCATGCCCGCGAGCTCGAGGATGCCGGGCTGGAGGAGCTCGCCAATGACGTCAAGAACTGGATCCAGGCGAACCGTGAAGCCAGGTCGCTGTTCACTCCCTTTCTCGACGAAGAGAGCCGGGAGACGGTGCTCAGCCTGGACGCCCGGGCGACGATCGACGCGACGGTTCACCAGGCGAGACTGCTGCTGCGCGGTGTGTCCGTGCGAACGGATGGAGTCGATCCCGACCTTGCCCTCCCCCCCGGCCGATTCGCCGAGTGGACGGCGATCTTCCAGAACGTCCTCGTCAACGCCGCCAACGCCACCCTCGACGCCGACGAGCGAGTCGTCGAGGTGTTTTCACGTCGAACCGGGCCGAACACGGCAATCTACTTCCAGGACACCGGCACCGGCGTCGATCTCCGCACCGCTGAGGAGCTCTTCGTGCCCTTCGCACGGCAACAGTCGATCTCCGAGGACCGGCGCAACCTGGGGGCGGGCGGAACCGGCCTGGGCTTGACGATCGTGCGCATGATCGCCTCGAACCTCGATTGCCTCGTGGCCTTCGTCGAGCCAACCGACGACTTCTCGTCAGCACTCAGAATCTCATGGAGAGAAAAATGACCGAACTGCCGAAAATCGTCCTCTGCGACGACGAAGAAGACACCGCGGCGGAATGGAGAACCAACCTGAATGCACTGCCGGGCATCGAGTCCCGATTCAGGATCGAGATCGTCAAGAAAACTCAGTTCAACGAGGACATCCGGGTCTTGGCGAACCGTCGAACCCAGCTGCGCGAATCGAAATCACCCGAGGCGGCCCAGACGATCTTCGACGCCGCCGCCATCCTGATCGTCGATTACGACCTCTACGACTACGACCCACAGCATCTCTTCAGCGGGGATAGCGTCGCCTACCTGGCCCGCAGTTTTTCCACCTGCGGATACATCGTCGGCGTCAACCAGGATCGGATCCCGAACCCCTTCGATGCGACCATGGTCGCCCACCGGTTGCTGCCAACCGACATTTCGATAGGAGGGGACCGCGTCGCCGATCCGGGGCTTTGGTGTGGGAGCCGAGAGCATTGGCATGACTTCAGGCCCTGGGCCTGGCCCCTGCTTCCCGACCGGGCCGAATCCCTGCGGGAAAAAGCCGAGGAGCTGGAGAGCAGACTCGATCATCCTCTCGCCGAGGTACTCGGCTTCGAGGAGGTCGAGATAACCACCATGCCGCGCAGCATCGTCACCCCCCTCGATGTCCCGGCCCAGAAAGATCTGGCGGCCATCACGATCAGGGATTGGGTGTTGGGATCCCAGATGGGCCTTCGATCCGGGGACCTGCTGGACGACAACCGCCAGATTGCTCGAGTCGCGGCAGCTCGCCTCGGAAAGTGGCTGGACCGAGTCCTGCTCCCGGGGCAGGACTTCCTTGTCGACGCGCCACATCTGATCGAACGCAGACCTGGGCTGCTGAGCGGCGATTCGACTGACGAGAGCTCATGGCAGAAAGTGATTTCCCTCGGCGAGGGGACTCCAGGCCTCGAGGCCGACCGCATCGCCTCCCACCGATTCGGTGACGGCTGGCTGTCACGGCCAGCCTGGCGATGGGGGAAGATCGCCTCGGACCAGGGGTTGGACGATGCCGCGGAAGCCCCACGCCCAGACCCGCCGCTCGCGTTCGCCGAGGACCAATCGCGCTTCATCGAAGCGTCCCAAGCAAAGCGGTTTCGCAGCGACCTCGACTCTCCTTTCAAGACCCGCTGGCTTGGCGTCCCCGACAGCTCGGTGACCTACCTGCCGGCGGCTCGGGTGCCTTCTGGATAGACATGTACTCCAAGCTGTTCAGCGACTGCCTGCTGTGGCTGGCAACCCTCGGCTACTCGCCGGACGACCTGGAAGCGACCCAGCCAGAGCTAACCAAGGAAATCGACCTGATAGGGGACAGCGACCTTGCCCAGGTCCTGACCGCGGCGAATGGAGACGAAACCAAGGGCTTCATCCGCTTGCCCAGAGCTCGCTCCCGGGTGCCGCTGCTGCATTTGAAGCACGGCGAGGAGCACGGAGTCGAGATCCTCCGGATGACGGTGGCCATAGTCGGCACAGACGATGGCTCTCCCGTCGCCACTGCCTGGCGCTTCGAGTCTCCAGAGGGTGATGGAGACCACGGGTTTTGGCACTGCCAGCCGGTGCGGGAAATGCGCAACGGGAGAAGAATCGCCCCTCTTTCTGCACTGCCGGCCTGGTACTTCCACGACACGCCCACGCTGCCCCTTCAGGCCAAGGATCCCGAGCAACTCCTGACCTGCATGTTGGTCGCGATCTATGGGCTGGTCCAACTCAGGAAAATGCAGCAAGAATCGTTCGCAGACCAGCTCGCTGCCCACATTCGAGCGATTGACAGCATGAACCCGTAGTCCCCTAGCTTCAGGATCCGCGAGAGGACAGAACCGGAGATGCCCAACCCCCTTGGATTCAGCTACGAGGTCCGCGGCGACAGCGTCGTCGTCCTCCACCACGGCAAGCACGCCAGCACCTTGCGTGGATCGGCCGCCGCTCGCTTTCTGCGCGACGTAGAGAAGGGCGACCCGCAGCAGCTGATGGCTCGGGTGACGGGCAACTACAAGCGGGGCAACGAGCGGATGGGCAAGTCCCATCCGCGTAATCGCTGACGGCTTGGAGGCCGGCGGGGCTCGGCGCTAGTGTCTCCCCATGCCACCCGCCCCCGCCTTCGAGGTCCACGAGGCGAACCTGCACGGGCACCGCGCGGTCTACCGGACCATCGGCAGCGGCCCAACCGTCGTCCTGATCCACGGGATGATCAACTCCTCCCGGCACTGGGAGACGGTCGCGCAGCGGCTGGCCGGCTCCTACCGGGTGATCGCACCCGACCTGATCGGACATGGCGAGGCGGCGACGCCGCGGGGCGACTACTCGCTGGGGGCGCACGCGGCGGCGATCCGCGACCTGCTGACCACGATCGGGGTCGAGCGGGCGACGATCGTCGGGCACTCGCTCGGCGGCGGCGTCGCGATGCAGTTCTTCTACCAATTCCCCCAGCGCACCGAGCGGCTGGTGCTGATCTCCAGCGGCGGCCTCGGCCACGACGTCAGCCCGCTGCTGCGCGGCGCGGCGCTGCCCGGCTCGGCGGCGCTGCTGCGACTGGCGACCCGCCCGCGCCTGGTCGGCGCCCTCGCCGCGGGCGGCAAGCATCTGCGTGAGCGCGGCGTCTCCACCGGCGTCTATCTACAGGCCGTCGCCCGCGCCCTCGGACCGCTGCAAGACGACGGCTCCCGCCGGGCCTTCCTGCAGACCCTGCGCTCGGTGATCGACGTCCAGGGCCAGAAAGTCAGCGCCCGCGACCGCCTCTACCTGCTGGGCGAGATGCCGACGCTGATCGTCTGGGGCGAGCGCGACCGCACGATCCCGCTCTCGCACGGCCTCGAGGCCCAGCACTCGATTCCCAACTGCCGCTTCGAGACCCTGCCGAAGGCCGCCCACTTCCCCAACCTCGAAGACCCCGAAGGCCTGGCCGATGTGCTCGGCGACTTCCTCGCCACCACCGCCCCGGCCCACATCGTCGACTCCGAGTGGCGCGACGTGATCGCCCAGCGCGCCCGCCTGCGCCGCGTCGCCTAACTATTCGACTTCGGCAATCGCCGCTTCGACTTCCGCCATCGACGGTCCCTCCTGCAGCGTCACCGTGCCACTCGGGCCGCTGACGATCATCCCCTGGCCGGTGCGGATCTTCAGGTCCCGACCTAGCTCCTCGTAGCCTTTCAGCCGCTCGTCGATCGAGCCGCCGGGGACGCCGTTGTCCTCCAGGTCCCTGTCCCATTCTTCGATTTCGAGTTCCTCCACCGCGCCGGCGATCGAGGCCAGGTACTCCTGGTCGACGCCGAAGCGCTCGGCTTCGTCCTGGTTGCGGAAGAAGAGGTAGATGTAGTTCCAGCCGTAGTTCTGGTCAGCGGCCGCCTCGGCGCCGTAGAAGCCGAGCTGCTCGGGGTTGATGCTGTTCGAGTAGTGCCGGTAGAGCAGCTTCACGTCGCCCGGCCGGACGTACTCTTCGGCCAGCGCCGGGATCGTCGAGAGGAAGTCGTCGCGGCAATCCACGCACTGCAGGTCGTTGAAGACCTGGATCGTCACCGGCGCGTCGTCGGAGCCGAAGCGGTCGCCTTCCTGCGGCACCCCGCCGAACAGCCGCTGCGCGTCGGTGATGCCTTCTACGTGGACGACCGGGTCGCCTGGCTCCTGCGTCGACAGCTCCACGATCGTGTAGCCGAGCGCGACCAGGCCGAGCGCCAGCAGCGCCACGACCCAGAGCCTGCCACGCCGGGGCAGCGGCCTAGAAACGGCTTCAGAGGACATTCGCGATGCATTATCGCGACCCGGGCACGCCGGCGATCCCCCAAGCTGCGGTTCTGCCCCATTGACGCCGTCCAGTCCCAGCGGTACACATTGGGATACCGATTTTCAACGACCCTGGAGGTCATCGATGGCCCATCACCTGACGCCCGCCGAGCTCGCCGACCAGCTGCAGATGGAACGAGGGGAGGTAATCGGCAAATGCGTCCAGATGGGTGTGCCGATCTACCACGGCCGGATCGACAGGACGTTGTTCGAAAGCTCGCTGCGCAGCCTCAGCTCCGCCCCGCGGAGACAAGCCTCACCTCGATCGCAGCGCTGAACTAGACTCCCCCGGCAGATGCCGGGGAGAGGTACCAACTCGAACACGGTCGCGGACCTGCTGCCGAAGGCTGCGGCGCTCTACGGCCCCAACGTCGCCGTCAAGTACAAGGAGGGCGACCAGTGGCGGAGCAAGACCTTCGCCGAGGTCCAGGAGATCGTCATGCCGCTGGCCCTGGGCTTGGTCGAGCTCGGGATCCAGAAGGGCGACCGGGTCTCGATCCTCGGCAACACCCGCCCCGAGTGGACCTATTTCGACTTCGCGGCGCTCTCGATCGGCGCCACCGTCGTCCCGATCTACCAGACCAACTCGCCCGAGGAGTGCCGCTACGTCCTCGAGAACTCCGACTCCAAGGTCGTGATCGTCGAGGACGCCGAACAGCTGGAGAAGGTGCGGGCGGTCCGCGACCAGCTGCCCCAGCTGGAGCAGATCGTGCTGATGACCGGCGAGGCCGAGGACGCCCTCTCGATGGACCAACTCGCCGCCAAGAGCAGCGGCGACGCGAGCCGCTGGGAGCAGCTCTACGAAGCGGTCACGCCCGCGGACATCTGCACCTTCATCTACACCTCAGGCACCACCGGCCCGCCGAAGGGCTGCATCATCAGCCACGGCAACTACCGGGCGATGCTGGACATGGTCAAAGAGACCAGCGTCATCGAAGAGGGGGACCTCACCTACCTCTACCTCCCACTCGCCCACTCCTTCGCCCTGCTGATCCAGCTCGGCAGCTACGACCTCGGCACCGCGATCGCCTACTGGGAGCGGGATCCGCTGAAGATCCTCCCCAACCTGGCCGAACTGAAACCGTCCTACTTCCCCTCGGTGCCGCGGATCTTCGAGAAGATCTACACCGCGGCCACGAGTGCGATGGAGAAGGAGGGCGGCCTCAAAAAGGCGATCTTCAACTGGGCGATCAACATCGGCGCGAAGATGCGCGAGGTCGAACGCTCCGGCCGCAAACCCGGCTTCCTGCTGCAGCGCCAGTACGCCTTCGCTGACAAGAAAGTCCTGTCGAAAATCCGCGGCCTGTTCGGCGGCAACATCCGCCTCGCCGTCTCCGGCGCCGCCCCGATCAACCCCGAGATCCTGCGCTTCTTCGACGCCGCCGGTGTCCTCGTGCTCGAGGGCTGGGGGATGACCGAGACCTCGACCGCGGCGACGATCTCCTCGCCCGACGACTTCAAGGTCGGAACGATCGGCAAACCGTTCCCCGGCTGCGAGGTGAAGATCGCCGACGACGGCGAGATCCTCGTCAAGGGCCCCAACGTCTTCCAGGGCTACCACAAGAACCCGGAGGCGACGGCGGAGACGATCGTCGACGGCTGGCTCCACACCGGCGACATCGGCGAGATCGACTCCGAGGGCTTCATCAAGATCACCGGCCGCAAAAAGGACATCATCATCACCGCGGGCGGCAAGAACATCACCCCCGCCAACCTCGAGGCCGAAATCAAGCAGCACCCGCTGGTCTCCCAGTGCGTCGTCGTCGGCGACCGCCGCCCCTACCTGGTGGCGCTGGTCACCCTCGACCCCGAAGAGGCGGTCAAATACGCCCAGGAGCACAATCTCTCCGAGGACCCCTCCCAGCTCGCCTCGAATCCCGACGTCAAGGCCTCGATCGAAGCCCACGTCGAGAAGATCAACCAGAACTTCGCCCGCGTCGAGCAGGTGAAGAAGATCGCCATCCTCTCCCAGGACCTATCCCAGGAGAACGGCGAGCTGACCCCGACGCTGAAGGTAAAGCGCGCCGTCGTCGCCCAGAAGCACGAGGGCGCAATCGAACAGCTCTACGCGGCTTAGCAAGACGACTCTCTAGACAGGGAGGGGTTGGGTAACCCCCTTCACTCGCAACTCGTCGCTGGAGCGTGACCGGCTAACGCCTCGATGCGCAGTCCTCCTCCCGCGCAAAACGTTCAGGGGGGTCACCCAACCCCTCCCACCAAAGCGTCCTCAGCTAGACCGGCTCCCCAAAAGCAATGGCAGTACCAGAGGGGTCCGGTGGGGGTCGATCGGCACTCAGCATGGAGCCGCGCCAGCGACTTTCGAGGCGCAAGCCGGAGGCAGTCCTTTTCGCGGCGGAGGTGCGCCGAGCGACCCCCACCGGACCCCTCTCCACCGCTAAAGGCTAGGAAGCTTCGCCGGACTGCCGCAGCAGGACCGAGGTGGTCTGCTCGAGGACCCGGCGCCAGGCTGACGACTGCTCGGGCTCCTCTTCAGAGGCCTTTTCGACCACACCGCGGACGCGGCGCTCGGAGATTTCGAGGCCGTGTTTCTCGGCGATCTCCTTGTAACGGTCGTAATCCTGGGCCAAGGTGGCGGTGACCGATTCGAAGCCGTGGCGGGCGATCTGCAGGCGCCGCGAGTAGTCCATGATCGGCGTCCCGAACATCAGCTCGTCGTTCGGCTGTGGCTCGAGCAGGACGATGTCGACGCCGGGGTACTTCTCCTGCCACATCTCGACCGCCTGGTGCAGGCGCTGATGGGCAATCAAACGGAAGGTCTGGTTGGCGATCGCCGGCAGTCCCATGTCGGAGACGCGGCGCACGCGGCGGCCGAACACGGTCGGGATCGTCTTCTCGAAGTCGTTGACGTAGGGGACCAGCGGGTTGACCACGACGATGAACTTGGCGCCCTTCTCGACCGCGATGTCGACGTTGGTGGTCGAGCGGATGCCGCCGTCGACGAACTGCCGCCCCTTCAGGTCGACCGGCTTGTAGACGATCGGCAGGCAGGTCGAGCACTCGACCGCTTTCGAGATCGGCACGTCCGACCAGCCCTCTTCGCCGAAGACGATCCGCTCGCAGGTGTCGAGGTCGGTGGCGGTCAGGTAGAGCTCGGGGTCGATCAAGCGGAAGTCGTTGACACGGCCGTCTGTGCTGAGCGCTTCTTCGACGTAGTCGGCGATGCCCGAGCCGGAGTAGATGCCGGTCGGCAACGCCTCGGCGAGCCCGACCCCGAAGTCCATCGCCGAGAAATCGCCGATCCTCACCAGGGAGCGCAGCAGCTCCAGCGTGCGCAGCGGCAGCGCTACTCCCTTGCCGAGGAAGCCGAGGTAATTGGGTTTGAGTGCCTTGTTGAGGTCGAGGTCTTCGAGGCCCATGTTGTCGTCGGAATTGATCACCTGCATCATTTCCTCGGGGGTGACCCCGTTGGCCAGCATCGAGGCGACGAAGGAGCCGGCGCTGGTGCCGACGTAGACGTCGAAGTTGTTGACCGTGCTGTTCACCGCCAGCAGGTCGAGGGCGCGCAGGGCGCCGATCTCGTAGACGCCGCCGGTGAAGCCGCCGCCGCCGAGGACCAGCGCCGTCTTCGAGGGCTTTTTGCGCCGGGTGGGCCGCTTGCGCGGTTTGGACTCGATGTCTACGACTTCACCCATGTGTGCAGTATTCCAGGACGAGAGGTCATCCTTGGCCGCTACCTTCCACATCTCGCGTGTTGCAAAACCCAATGAAACGCATCCTGCCGCTTCTAATGGTGCTCTCAGCAGGCCTTTTCCTGCTCTGGGCCGGCGCCGCCCAGGCGAGCCCGAGCTGCGACCAAATGCGCTCCTGGCTCCACCAGGGCGGAGGTTCGGCCAGCGGACTGCTGGTCGTCGACGCTGAAACTGAACAAGTGCTCTGCTCCAGCGCACCCGGGCGCTCGCGGCCGCTGGCGTCGAACATGAAGCTCTTCACCACGGCCACGGCGCTCTCCAAGCTCGGCCCCGAATACCGGATCCCGACCAAAGTCTTCCGCGACGGCCCGGTCGACACCAAGGGCGTCCTCCACGGCAGCCTCTACCTGCAGGGCGGCGGCGACCCGGCCCTCGGCACGCCCGCCTTCTACAACGCCTACTTCGGCGGCCTCGGCACCAACATCTTCGCCCTCACCCCGCAGATCAAGGCGGCGGGGATCAAGTCGATCACCGGCCGCCTCTACGCCGACGACACGGTCTTCGACCGCCGCCGCGGCGTCGCCGACTCCGGCTACGCGACCAGCCCCTACATCGGACCGCTCTCCGGCCTCGCCTTCAACTCGGGCTTCGCCGGCGCGACCAGCACCAGCGGCTTCTCCTCCGACCCGGCGAAGCTGGCTGTAGGCAAGCTGGCCCGCTCGCTGGGCGGCATCGTGCCACCGCAGACCGCCCTGGGCCCGACCCCTCCGGACGCCGAGCGGGTCGCGATGGTCCGCTCCCCCACCCTCGACCGGATCGTCAACCTGACCGACGTCTACTCCAACAACTACTTCGCCGAGATGCTGATCAAGCTGCTCGGGGCGCGTTTCGGCGGCGCCGGGACCACCGCCGCGGGGGCCAACGTGGTCGAGGCCTTCGCCCGCGCCCACGGCTCGACGGTCAGCGCCGTCGACGGCTCCGGCCTGACCCGCTCCAACCGCTCCAGCCCGCGCGAGGTCGTCGACCTGCTGCTCGGTATGCAGGAGGACCCGGCCGGCGAAGAGTTCGTCCAGGACCTCGCCCTGACTGGCCAGGAGGGCACCGTCGCCAGCCGCATGGAGGGCACCGCCGCCTACGGCCGCTGCCGGACCAAGACCGGGACGATCAGCGGCGTCAGCAACCTCTCCGGCTACTGCTTCAACCGCAGCGGCCGGGTGATGGCCTTCTCGATCCTGATGGCCGGCGTCGGCAACCTCAGCCTCGCCCACCTGAACCAGGACCGGATCGCCGCCGCCGTCGCCGGCTACTGAAGGTTTTACAGCGGGGTTCTTTTGTCCATTTAGGATGCTCGCGTGAATACGCCGCAGCAGACTCTCGTCCTCACCGACCTCCCGCATGAGGAGGCTCTTGAATTCAACTTCGAAGAGTTCATCGAGACCCTGCGCGAGTTCATCTCCTCGGTGCCCAACGACGCGCCGTTCAGCATTCGGGTCAGCGGTGGCTGGGGCACCGGCAAGACGACCCTTCTCAGCCGCCTGGAAACCGCGCTCCAGGAAGAGTCGGCCCAGGGAGACTCGAGCGTCAAGTACATCTCCGCATGGTTCGACCCTTGGAAGCTGTCGTCAGAGGTGGAGGTGCGAAATGCACTCGCTCGCTGCGTCCTGAAGGTAATCGAAAGCGATGGCGGCTTCGCGACCAACGTGAAGATGTCGATCCAGCGCAAGAATGTGATCCGGATGCTGAGCGATCGGCTGCTGAGCGTCGACGCCGACGAGGTGGACACGTTCTACCGGATGGACGCGAAAGTCCGGGACACCTTCGTCGAAGTGGAAGAGCTGTTCAAGAAGGTTGCCGAGGTCTACCTGAACGACCCCTCGCAGCACCGAAGGCTCGTCATCTTCGTCGACGATCTCGACCGCTGTCAGCCCAGCCGCGTCAGGGAAGTCCTGGAGGCCGTGAAACTGTTCTTCGACCTGCCCGGCCTGATCTTTGTCTTCGCCCTCGACAGCGCCCAGCTGGAACGCGCGGTCTCCTCGGATTACAAGATCAACGAGGACGAAGCCCGCGAATACCTGGAGAAGATGTTCCAACTGACCATCACGCTCCCGCGGAAGAAGTCCGACGACTTACACCAGTACCTCGCCGGCAATCTCGCGAAGATCGGCGTGAAGCTCGAGAACAAAGGTCTCTACTCCGCGATTGTCGACCGCTACGGGCGGAATCTCCGCAACCTCAAGCTCTTCATCAACTGGTTCAGCTTTCAGCGCCAGCTGGTCGGCCAGGTCGGGGGAGTCGACGAGGAGACCCTCTTCCGCTGGCTGTATCTCGAGTCGACGATGTCCAGCACGACGAGCAAGACCGCGAGCAAACCGGCAAACGTGGCACTCGCTCTCGAGTTCCTCGCCTATGGCGGCTTTCTGCACGACAAGGACATTCAGCTCCGCTACCTCGCTGAACTCGATGCTGGAGAGATCAACTACGTGGCCCTGATCGTCTACTCGATCGTGATGAAGAAGGATGAGGATCTTGCGGGGGTTGGCTTCAACGAAAGTCAGCGTAGCTGGGTCGAAGCGCTGCAGAAAGACGGCGAGGTCATCCCAACCTTGAAAGTACTGAGGGAGAGCCGCCATCGCTTCATCGACACCGACATGACGCAGGTGATCTATCTCACCCGCAACACCCGTGACACCCTCGAGGATGCACGGAGCGCGAGCGGCTCGATAGAAGCCCAGAAGCAGACCGGAGGCGCGCTTTCGGCCGGAAACCCGCTGAGCCCCAGTGAATGGAACCGCCTCGGAGACAAAATGATCACCGCAGGCAACACCGCTGAGGCCTACCTCTGCTACCTGATGGCTGCGCTGATGGAACCCGAACGCGGGATGTACATCTGCGACCTGTCGCGCCCCTATCGGCTCGCCGGACAGGATGCGGTGCGTGAGCTGCAATACCTCGCCTATCAACTCGACCCCACCTCGGTCTACATCCTGGTCGAGATCGCGACCTTCCACGACGTCACGGTGAAGGACGAGGTGTTGGGCAGCCTCCTCTACAGAAAAATCCTGGCAGAGGGCACCCCAACCTCGATCGTACCTTATTACCTCGCGATGAATCTGGAGAAAGAAGGCAACTACAGAGATGCCTACCTCGCCTGCCTCGACGCCGCGATTCGCGAGCCCGAGGATACGGCGAAACGCGAGCGGCTCGCCCATATCGGCCGACGCGCTGGGCTCCCCGATCAGCCCATCGACCGCGCGGTCGAGGACATGAAAGAGGAACTGGGCGCAGCGGTCGCTGCCGGCGAGTACCCGAAGCAGCTCACCCCCGACGAGGAACAGTTCCTCGAGGCGAGATTGAACGAAAGGCCGGATCCAGCGGCGGCCGCCGAGCAGCTCTCGCGCCCACCGTTCTACTAGGTATCGCCGCGAGCGACCAGCTCGCGCAGCCCGTCCTCGTCGAGCACCTCGGTGCCGAATTTCTCCGCTTTCGCGAGCTTGGAGCCGGGGTTGTCGCCAGCGACGACGTAGTCGGTTTTTTTCGATACCGAGCTGGTCACCTTGCCGCCGGCCGACTTCACCATCGCCGCCGCCTCCTCCCGGGTCAGCTCCGGAAGGGTGCCGGTCAGGACCACGGTCTTGCCCTCCAGCGGCCCACCCTCCTGCCGCCGTTCCGAGGCGTCCGCCTCGAGCCGCAGGCCCTTCTCGCGCAGCTTCTCGATCAGCGCCCAGGTCGCGTCGTCGGCAAGCGACTCGTTGATCTGGACCGCCATGATCGGCCCCACCCCCTCGACCTCCTCGATCGCCTCCGGATCGGCCTCGTGCAGGGCGTCGATCGAGCCGAAGTGGTCGGCCAGCGCCTCGGCGGTGACGTAGCCGACTCCGGGCAGCCCGAGCGCGTAGAGGACGCGTTTGAAGGGCTTCTGGCGGGACTGATCGATCGCGGCGATCAGGCTCGAGGCCGATTTCTCTTTGAAGCTCTTTTTCCCGACCTTGCGCCCGACCAAATCCTCCTCGCGCAAGTCGTAGATGTCGGCCACGTCTTCGATCAGGCCCTGCGCCAGCAGGTTCAGCGCCAGCTCTTCACCCAGGCCCTCGATGTCCATCGCACCCTTGCTGACGAAGTGCTTGACGTGCTGGGCGGCCTGGCCCGGGCAACCCGAGCGGTTCGGGCAGATCGTGAAGACCGAGTCCGGGGGCTTGATGGTCGGCGTCTGGCACTGGGGGCATTTCTTCGGCGGCTTCTCCTTGCGGGCGCCTTTGTTCTTGCGGGGCAGCTTCGGCGAGACGACCTGGGGAATCACGTCGCCGGCCCGCATCACCACCACCTCGTCGCCCTTGCGCACGTCCTTGCGGGCCAGGTCCTCCTCGTTGTGGAGGGTGGCGGTGGTGACGGTGACGCCGCCGACGTGGACCGGCTCCAGCATCGCGAAGGGGACGAGGTGGCCGGTGCGGCCCACGTTCCAGACCACCTGCTTCAGAGTGGTCGTCGCCGTCGTCGGTGGGAACTTCCAGGCGATCGCCCAGCGCGGCTCGCGGCCGACCACGCCGAGCTCGCGCCAGAGCGCCTTCTCATCGACCTTGACGACGACGCCGTCGATCTCGTAGTCGAGCTCGTCGCGCCGCTCCTCCCACCAGTGGCAGCGCTTGACGACGCCCTCTACGCCCTGATGGTGATCGGTGTCGGGGTTGACCTTGAAACCACGGTCGCGCAGCCATTCGACCTCGTCCATGTGGGTGGCGAGGTCGAGCCCTTTGACCGCCCCGATCCCGTACATCCAGGTCGAGAGCGGCCGTTCGGCGGCCAGCGAGGGGTCGAGCTGGCGGATCGAACCGGCCGCCGAGTTGCGGGGGTTGGCAAAGGTCGGTTCGCCGGCCTCGGCGCGGCGCTCGTTCAGGGCCTTGAAGGCGGCAATCGGCAAATAGATCTCGCCCCGGACTTCGATCAGCGCCGGTGCCTTGTCGATCCGCAGCGGCACCGAGCCGATCGTCCGCAGGTTCTGGGTCACGTCCTCGCCGATGCGGCCGTCGCCGCGGGTCGCTCCGCGGACCAGCACCCCGTCCTCGTAGGTGAGGGTGACGGCGAGACCGTCGATCTTCGGCTCGGTCGTGTAGCTGAACTGCGAGGCGGTGATGTCGAGGCGCTTGAGGTAGTTGGCGATCCGGTTCTCCCAGCCGCGCAGCTCCTCCTCGTTGCGGGCGTTGCCGAGCGAGAGCATCTGCTCGTGGTGCTCGACCGGCTCGAAGCGCTCCAGCGGCGGCGCCCCGACCCGCTGGGTCGGCGAGTCCGGCGTACGCAGCTCGGGGTGCTCGTCCTCCAGCGCCCGCAGCTCGTTCAGCAGCTCGTCGTAGGCGTCGTCGCCGATCTCCGGGTCGTCGAGGACGTAGTAGAGGTGGTTGTGGCGGGCGAGGAGCTCTTTCAGCTCGGTCGCGCGCTGCTCGGCGGAGGCGCTCACGCGGTCGTTGCGCTCGCGGCCAGCATCTCCTCGAAGCCCCAGCCCTGCAACCGCTCGAGCCCGCCGTGGTCGGTGAGGTCGAAGTGGATCGGGGTGACGGAGATCCGGCCCTCGGCTACCGCGTTCAGGTCGGTCCCCTCGATCTCCTCGTAGCCCGGCTGCCAGCCGTAGATCTCGTAGTGGCGGCGGCCGTCGGCCTCCTTGATCAGCTTCAGCTCGTCGTTGTAGATCCGTTTGCCGAGCTTCGTCACCTCGATCCCGGTCGGCTCGCGGTTAGGGCAGTTGACGTTGATCAGGGTCGCCTCCGGCATCGACTCGTCGGCCAAGCGGGCGACGAGCTGGGCGGTGAAGGCTGCGGCGACCTTGAAGTCGAAGCGGCCGCTGACGTAGCCGAGCCCGCCGGCGGAGGACTGCTGCGAGAAGGCAACCGCGGGGATCCCCAGCACGATCCCCTCCAGCGCCGCCGCAACGGTGCCCGAGTAGGTGATGTCGTCGCCGAGGTTGGCGCCGTGGTTGATCCCGGAGACGATCAGGTCCGGCCGGCCGCCGACCAGGCCCAGCTCGGCGAAGCGGACGCAGTCGACCGGGGTACCGTCGGTGGCGTAGCCGACGCGGCCGTCTTCGAAGGTCACCTCCTCGACGCTGAGCGGCGAGCGGGTGGTGATGCCCCGCCCGATGGCGCTGCGGTTGGAGTTCGGGGCGATGACGTCGACCTCGACCCCGTCGAGCTCGACCAGCGCCCGCCGAGCCGCCTGCAGCCCCGGCGCGGAGATGCCGTCGTCATTGGTGAGAAGGATGCGCACCAACCCGATTCTAGGTGGGGCTCGCGACGACCGAAGGTCGGAGATACTGGCGCCGTGCCGACGGTGCGCCTCGAGATCGAATACGACGGCTCCGGCTTCCGCGGCTGGGCCAAACAGCCGGGCCTGCGCACGGTGCAATCCGAGCTGGAGACGGCGCTGGAGACCATCCTGCGCGAGCCGGTCGAGCTGACCGTGGCCGGCCGCACCGACACCGGCGTCCACGCGCTGGGGCAGGTGGCGAGCTTCGAGCTGGCGGCCGAGCCACCCGGCGACCTGGCGCGCCGCCTCAACGGGCTCGGTCCCGACGATGTCGCCGTCACCACGGCCACGGTCGTCGTCGACGGCTTCGACGCCCGCCATGACGCCAAGGCGCGCAGCTACCGCTACCGGCTGCTGGCCCGCTCGGCACCCAATCCCTTCGAGCGCGGCAAAGCGCTCTGGTGGCCGCACCAGATCGACCGCGAAGCGCTCGGCGCCTGCGCCGCCACCCTGCCTGGAACCCACGACTTCACCGCCTTCACCCCAACCCAAACCGACCACGTCCGCTTCGAGCGCGATATCCACGCCGCCTCCTGGGAGCCCGAAGGAGATGTCCTCAGCTTCCGGATCACCGCCGACGCCTTCATGCGCAACATGGTCCGCGTCCTCGTAGGCACCCAGCTCGAGGTCGCCTCAGGCAGACGCACGGTCGAGAGCTTCACCCAGCTCCTGGAGGGCGCCCCCCGTACCGAGGCAGGCGATACCGCCCCACCCCACGGGCTCTACCTCGAGTCCGTTACGTACTAGAGAGCGTTAAACGAGCTCGAGGTAGACCATCTCGGTGGAGTCGCTCCGCCGAGGGCCCAGCTTGACGATGCGGGTGTACCCGCCCGGTCGCGTCGCGTAGCGCGGCGCGACCTCGTCGAACAGCTTGTGGACGATGAACTTGTCGTTGTGGAGCGTGGCCAGCGCCTGGCGCCGGGCGTGCAGGTCACCCCGCTTGGCGAGGGTGATCAGTTTCTCCACTTCGGGCTTGACCGCCTTGGCCTTGGCCTGGCTGGTCTGGATCCGCTCGTGCTCGATCAGCTGCTTCGAGAGGTTCGAGAGCAGCGCCTCGCGGTGGGCGGAGTCGCGGCTGAGCTTGTTCCGCTTCTTTTTGTGCCGCATCGCTCCGCCCTTGCCTCTGTTAGTCCGCCTGCAGGTCGAGGCCGCGGGAGTGCAGGGTCTCGATGACTTCCTCGATTGACTTCTGACCGAAGTTCGGGATCGCGTTCAGTTCGGCGCGCGACTTGCGCACCAGGTCGCCGACGGTCTGGACCCCGGCTCGCTTCAGGCAGTTGTAGGAGCGGACGCCCAGTTCGAGCTCCTCGATCAGGATCTCATCGAGTCCATTGGCGGCGGCAGCGCCGTCGCCCCCGGACGAGGAGAAACCGTCGCTAGGGACGGCCGGGACCGGTTCACGCGCGGTCAGCTCCTCGACGCGGTCGGCGTCGGTGAAGATCGCCAGGCTCTTGATCAGGATCTCAGAGGCCTCGCGCAGCGCGGCACCCGGCTCGATCGAGCCATCGGTCTCGAGGTCGAGGGTCAGTTTGTCGAAATCGGTCCGCTGACCGACACGGGCGGCGGCGACCGAGTAGGAAGCGCGCCGGATCGGCGAGAAGATCGAGTCGATCGGGATAACGCCGATCGGCTGCTCGTCGGACTTGTTCTCTTCGGCCGGCGAGTAGCCGCGGCCGCGGCCGATCGTCAGGTAGACCTCGAGTTTGGTTTTTTTCTCGAGGGTGGCGATCGGCGCGTCGGGGTTGAGAATCTCGACGCCGGAGGGAAGGTCGATGTCCTTCGCTTTCACCTCGCCGGGGCCGGTGGCAACCAGCGGCGCCTCGACCTCGTCGGCATCGGTGTGCATGCGGACGACGAGATCCTTGAGGTTGAGGATGATGTCGGTGACGTCCTCCTTGACGCCGGGCACGGTCGAGAACTCGTGCGAGACGCCCTCGATGCGGACGCTGGTGATGGCGGCGCCGCCGAGTGAAGAGAGGAGGACGCGACGAAGGCTGTTGCCGAACGTGTAGCCGAAGCCCTTGTCGAGCGGCTCGATCGTGAACGTGCCGCGACGGTCGTCGACCTTCTCGGAGGTGATGCGGGGGACCTGGAAATCGGTGGTCATGAGTTCCTTGCTCTGGGGTGTTTCAGAAATCGTTTCCGGACTACTTGGAGTACAGCTCGACGATCAGCTGCTCCTGGACCGGCGCCGAGATCTCGGAGCGCTCGGGGTAGCGCAGGACCTTGGCGGTGAGGGCATCGTGATCAGCTTGCAGCCACGCCGGAACGGTCGAGACCAGTTCCGTCGCCCGCCGGATCGTGTCGGTGGCGTTCGATCCGGCCTTGATCGAGATGATGTCTTCGGGTCGTACCTGGTACGAGGGGATGTTCACCCGGCGGCCGTTGATCTGCCAGTGGCCGTGGGTGATCAGCTGTCGCGCCTGGCGCCGGGAAGCGGCGAAGCCGAGGCGAACGAGGACGTTGTCGAAGCGGGACTCGAGTAGGCGCAGCAGGTTCTCGCCGGTGACGCCCTCCTGGCGCGAGGCCTTGTCGTAGTAGGCGCGGAACTGTTTCTCGAGCACCTGGTAATAGCGGCGGGTCTTCTGCTTCTCGCGTAGCTGGACGCGGTACTCGGACTGACGCAGACGGCCGCGGCCGTGATCTCCAGGCGGGTAGGAGCGACGCTCGACGCCGCACTTGTCGGTGAAGCAGCGCTCGCCCTTGAGGAAGAGTTTCTGCCCCTCACGCCGGCACTGCTTGCACTGCGGCGAGGTATCGCGAGCCATTAGACGCGCCTCCGCTTCTTGGGGCGGCAGCCGTTGTGGGCCTGCGGGGAAACGTCCTTGACGGTGGTCACGTCGAGCCCGGCGGCCTGCAGCGAGCGAATCGCCGTCTCGCGGCCCGAGCCGGCGCCCTTGGCGAAGACTTCAACCCGCTCCAAGCCGTGTTCCATACCCTTTTTGGCGGCCGCGTCGGCGGTCACCTGGGCGGCGAAGGGGGTCGACTTGCGCGAGCCTTTGAACCCAGCCGAGCCGGCCGACTCCCAGGCGATCACGTTGCCGTCGGTGTCGGTCAGGGTGACGATCGTGTTGTTGAAGGAAGTCTTGATGTGCGCCTGCCCATAGGTGACGTTCTTTTTGACGCGGCGGCGCGAGCGCCCTTTGGCGGGTTTTTTCTCAGCCATGTTCTCTCTGCCTATACCTTGCGCTTACCGGCAACGCTGAGGCGTCGCGGGCCCTTGCGGCCGCGGGCGTTGGTCTTGGTCCTCTGGCCGCGGACCGGCAGGCCACGCCGGTGGCGCAGGCCGCGGTAGGAGCCGATCTCCATCAGCCGTTTGACGTTCTGCGAGCGCTCGCGCCGGAGGTCACCCTCGACCTCACGGTTCTCGACCGCCTCGCGAAGCTTGATTACCTCGTCCTCGGTCAGATCCTTGACCGGGGTATTCGGGTCGACGCCAGCCTCCTCGAGGATCTGCTGGGCCGTCGAGCGGCCGATTCCGAAGATGTAGGTGAGCCCGATTTCAGCCCGTTTGTTGGTCGGGATGTTGATCCCGGCGATACGTGCCATGCCTTAGCCCTGCCTCTGCTTGTGGCGCGGGTTTTGGCAGATCACGAGGACCGCCCCATTTCGGCGGATGACCTTGCACTTCTCGCACATCGGCTTGACGGAAGCTCGAACCTTCATTGCTCCGGATCTCGTATCGACAACAGGACTCCCACGCGCCCCATGAATCGGACACAGGGACTAACAACCGGCCCTAAGGCCGACGAAGAAAGATAGCAGGGGAGCCCCTTCGGGGACGCCCGGTCAGGCGCCCTCGACGAGGGCGATGAGGAAGCCGTCGTAGCCCTTGACGCCGACCGTCTGGATCGTGGTCGCGCTGACCCGCGGATCGCCCCGCAGTTCCTCGTGCAAGCGGCGCTGGGCGACGGTCGCCTCGTCGGGGTCGGCGGCATCTCCCAGCGACCCGTCGCGGACCACGTTGTCGGCGATGATCAGGCCCCCGGGGCGGGTCCTGCCGAGCGCCCAGTAGAAGTAGTTCGGCGTGTTGACCTTGTCGGCGTCGATGAACACGAGGTCAAAGGGCCCGGAGTCCTCCAGCTCCGGCAGCGCCTCCAAGGCGGGGCCGACGCGGACCTCGACCCGGTCCCCCACCCCGGCCCGCTCGATGCTCCGTTGCGCCACCTCGGCGTACTCGGCCTTGGCCTCCAAGCTGATCAGCCGCCCATCGGCGGGCAGCGCCCGGGCCATCAGGATCGCGCTATAGCCGCCGAGCGTGCCGAACTCGAGGATCCGCTTCGCCCCGACCAACCGAACCAGCAGCTGCAGCAGCTTCCCCTGCGGCGGCGAAACCTGGATCGACGGCAGTCCCGCCGCCTCGGCGGCCTCCACCGCACCCCGCAGCGTCTCGTCCTCGTCGAGCAGCGTCTCGCCGATGAACTCATCTACAGCGGAGAAGATCGCCTGGTCCATCAGCTTCTCTCCGGCGGCAGGCGGTCGAGCAGCTTCAGAATGGCTTCGGTCTGTGCCCTGGCCTCGGCCCGGCCTTCAGCAAATTCGCGTTTCATGTCTTCCCCTGCGCTGCGCACCACCTTGACGTACTCGTCCGTCAACGCTGCCAACAACCGCTGGACGCTGTCGCTCTCGAACTGGCGTTTTTCGGCCTCGGTCGCCAAGTGCCCCTTCAGCTCTTCCCAGTCCCGCCTGCGAGCCTCCTCGACCTCTCTGCAGTGTCGTTCCGCCCGTTCGATCTGCGAGCGGATCGCTCCCCGGCCCTCTTCTAGGCGACGGTCGAAGTCTTCCATCCTTCGCTCGATCTCCATATCTAGATCCAACCAGGACATGACGCACGAGACTACACCTCAGACAAAAACTTCTGCAAATTCTTTCAGTCGTCTTCGTGCCAGGGCGTGAGGATGCGGGGGCCGTCCGGGGTGACCGCGACCGTGAACTCGAAGTGGGCGGCTAGTGAGCCGTCCTCCGAGTAGACCGCCCAGCCGTCGTCGCCCATCCGCACCAGCGGGCCGCCGACGTTGACCATCGGCTCGATCGCCAGCACCATCCCCGCCTCCAGTTCCGGGCCCTTGCCGGGCTCGCCGAAGTTCGGCACCTGCGGTTCCTCGTGCATGTCGCGGCCGATGCCGTGGCCGACGAGGGTGCGGATGATCGAGAGGCCCTCGATCTCCACCGCCCGCTGGATCGCCGCCGAGACGTCGCCCAGGTGGTTGCCGGGCCGCATCTGCTCGACGCCGGCGAAGAGGGAGGCCTTGGTCACCTCGAGCAGCTTCTGGGCCTCGGGGCCGACCGGCCCGATCGGCAGCGTCATCGCCGCGTCGGAGACCCAGCCGTCCTTGACGACGCCGACGTCGATCGCGATCACGTCACCGCGCTTCAGCTCGTAGGCGTCGGGAATCCCGTGCACGACCATCGAGTTCGGGGAGGCGCAGATCGAACCGGGGAAGCCGCGGTAGCCCTTGAAGGCCGGCGTCGCGCCCTGGGAGCGGATGAACTTCTCGGCCGCCGCGTCGAGTTCCTCGGTCGTGATTCCCGGCCGCGCCTTCGCGGCCAGCATCTTCAGGCAGCGAACGAGGATCTCCCCCGAGGCCGCCATCTGGTCGACCTCCTCCGGCGTCTTCTTGATGATCATTCGATACACGCTAGTGGGCGCCGCAAGCGGCCCCTGCCGGCACCGTCAGACGGCCTCGTCCTGCTCCATTCGCAGGGTCGCCAGGGTGCGGCCGATCTGCTCGGCCACCACTTCAGGCTTCTCCTCGCCCGCGATCCGCCGCAGGACGCTGCGGCTGTCGTAGTAGGAGACGAGCGGCTCGGTCTTCTCGTGGTAGGTCTCGAGCCGCTTGCGGATCACCTCGGGCTTGTCGTCGTCGCGGACGATCAGCGGCGAGCCGTCGATGTCGCAGACGCCCTCCTCCTTCGGCGGTTCGAACTCGACGTGGAAGACGTGACCGTTGGCCTCGCAGGTGCGGCGCCCGCCGAGGCGGCGCACCACCTCGTCGTCGGAGACGTCGATGAGCAGCACCCCGTTCAGCGCCCGGCCGAGCTCGCTCAGCTTCGCGTCGAGCGCCTCCGCCTGCGGTGTGGTCCGCGGGAAGCCGTCGAGGATGAAGCCGTCGAGCGCCTCGCTGGAGGCGATCCGGTCGGCGATCACACCGACGATCACCTCGTCGGGCACCAGGTCGCCGCGATCCATGTACTCCTTCGCCGTGCGACCCAGCTCGGTCTCGTCGCGCACCGCGGCGCGAAGGATGTCCCCGGTCGCGTAGTAGGGCAGCCGCAGGTCTTCGTTCAGGCGCTCCCCTTGGGTGCCCTTGCCGGACCCCGGAGGACCGAGTAGTACGAGGTTCAGCTCCGGCATCCCGGGCAGCTTATTTGAGGAAGCCCTCGTAGTTACGCATCATCAGCTGCGCCTCCAGCTGCTTGACCGTGTCGAGCGCGACGCCGACCACGATCAGGATGGAGGTGCCGCCGAAGTAGAAGTTCGCAGCCGTCTGGCTGATCAGGATCGTCGGCAGCGCCGCCACCGCTCCCAGGTAGAGGGCGCCGGGGAAGGTCAGCCGCGAGAGGATCCGGTCCAGGTATTCCGCGGTCGGGCGGCCGGGACGCACACCTGGGATGAAGCCGCCGTATTTCTTCAAGTTGTCGGCCTGGTCAACCGGGTTGAAGGTGACCGCCGTGTAGAAGTAGGTGAAGACGATGATGAAGAAGACCTCGCCGATTACGTAAGCCCAGCCGTTGGGTTCGAAGAAGGCGGCGAAGTCGAGCGCCGCGGGGGTGTTGATCAACTGTCCGATCGTCGGCGGGAAGGCCATGATCGAGGCGGCGAAGATGACCGGGATGACGCCGGCCATGTTGACCCGTAGCGGCAGGTAGGTCGACCCGCCGGAGGTCATTTTCCGGCCGACCACGCGTTTCGCGTACTGGACCGGGATCCGCCGCTGCCCCTCCTGGACGAAGACGATCGCGACGACCACCGCCAGGGCGATGAAGGGCATCATCACGACGAAGACCTGATCGGGGTTGTTCCACCACTTCGAGAGGCCGGGCACGAGTTCGGCGGTGATCGAGGCGAAGATCATCAGCGAGATGCCGTTGCCGATCCCGCGCTGGGTGATCAGCTCGCCGAGCCACATCAGCAGGGTGCAGCCGGCGGTGAGGCAGAGCACCATCAGCATCAGCTTCGGGAAGGTGAGCTGGCCCACCACGCTCGTTCCGGACGTGCTGTCGAAGGAGCGGAAGAGGAAGACGTAGCCGATCGACTGGCCGAAAGCGAGGCCGACGGTCAGATAACGCGTGTACTGGGTGATCTTCTGCTGTCCGACCTCGCCCTCTTTCTGCAGGCGCTCGAGCGAGGGGACGACCACCGTCAGCAGCTGCAAAATGATCGAAGCGGTGATGTAGGGCATGATCCCCAGCGCGAAGAGGCTCAGCCTTGAAAGGCCGCCGCCGGAGAAGACGTCGAGGAAGGGCAAGATGCCGCCACCGCTGAAGTTGCTGGCTGCTTCCTCGACGGCCTGGGTATCAACGCCGGGAGTCGGGATGTAAGACCCGAGGCGGTACAGCGCCAGCATCGCTGCCGTGAACGCAATCTTCTTGCGAATGTCGGCAACGCTGAACGCGTTGAGAATAGTTCTGAGCATTACGGCTCCAGAGTGTGACAGGAACCGCCGGCCGCCTCGATCTTCTCTTTGGCGGCCGCGCTGAAGGCGTGCGCGTGGACCTCTAGCTTCTTCTTGATCTCACCGCGGGCGAGGACCTTGACCGGGTCCTTGCGAGTCGCCAGACCCTTCTCCTTCAGGGTCGCGGGCGTCACCTCGGCGCCGCTGTCGAAGCGCTCCTCGAGGTCGGCAAGGTTGACCGGCTGGGTCTTGGTGCGGAAGTTCTCGAACGGCATCGACTGCTTTTTGTGCGGGCCGCGAAGCTTTCGCATCCGCATGTGGATCGGGTTCTGGCCGCCCTCGTAGCCGGCCTTGCGCTTGCGGCCCGAGCGAGAGCCGGCGCCCTTGTGACCGCGACCCGAGGTCTTGCCCAAGCCACTGCCCTCGCCGCGGCCGATCCGCTTGCGCGGCCGTTTCGAGCCGGGCTTCGGCTTCAGGTTATGCAGGCCGATCTCCTCGGCGCGCGAGGTGCTTTTATCGGCTTTCTCAGCTTTTTTGTCGGCTTTCTCAGCCACCGTCGACCTCGACCAGGTGCGAGACAACCCGCAGCTGGCCCTGCAGCTGCTCGGAGTCCTTGATCTCAGAAGATTTCCCGATCCGCCCCAGCTTCAGCGCCTGCAAAGTCGCTTTCTGGTTCGGATTCGTCTTGGCCGCCGACCGAATCTGGCGAATCTTCACCGTGCTCACGAAGCCTCACCCTCCACGACTTTCTCGGGCTCGGGCTCGGCGGCTGCCTCCTCAGACGGCTCCTCAGCTCTTACCTCGGAGACAGGGGCCGCGGCCCCGTTGCCTCCGTCCAATCCCAGTACCTGAGTGACGGTCAGCCCACGCAGCTCAGCAACCTCCTCAGGCCGCCGCAACCGCACGAGCCCGTCCATGGTCGCCTTCACCAGGTTGATCGGGTTCTGCGTTCCAATGCTCTTGGTCAGCACGTCGCGCACCCCACCCAGCTCGAGCACGGCGCGGACGCCGCCGCCGGCGATCACGCCGGTACCGGGGCTGGCCGGGCGCAGGACCACATGGCCGGCGCCGAAGCGGCCGATGATGCGGTGGGTGATCGTGTTGCCGTATTTGGGCACGCGGATCAAGTTCTTGCGGGCATCCTCGACGCCCTTCTGGATCGCCAGCGGGACCTCGCGGGCCTTGCCGTAGCCGATCCCGACCACGCCCTCTTCGTCGCCGACGGCGACCAGCGCGGTGAAGGAGAAGCGGCGGCCGCCCTTCACCACCTTGGCGACGCGGTTGATCTCGATCACCCGCTCCTGCAGGTCGAGCCCGCGGGGGCTGACCGTCTCGACGTTTTTCGTATCCATGCCCTTCATAAGCAGCGGCCCACCGTAGCGGAACTAGAAGGCCAACCCCCCCTCGCGTGCTCCTTCGGCCAGGGCCTTGACGCGGCCGTGGTACTGGTAGCCGCCGCGGTCGAAGACGCAGGTCTCGACCCCAGCGCCTTTGGCGCGCTCGGCGAGCAGTTCGCCGGCCTTCTTCGCCTGGTCGGATGCGGTGAGCTTGCGCAGGTCCGGCTCGATCCAGTTGACGGCGGCCACGGTGTGGCCCTTGGTGTCGTCGATGAGCTGGGCGAAGACGCCCTTGTTCGAGCGGTAGACCGAGAGCCGCGGCCGCTCGGCCGTGCCCCGGACGCGGGCGCGAACCCGGCGGCGCCGTTTGAGCCGGCGCTCGCGCTTGGTGAGAACGGTCATGCGCGCTTACCTACCTTTCGCAGGACCTGCTCGTCCTTGTAGCGGATGCCCTTGCCCTTGTAGGGCTCCGGCGGGCGGCGCTTGCGGATGTCCGCCGCGACCTGCCCGACGAGCTGCTTGTCGATCCCCTTGACGATGATCTCGGTCGGCTGCGGAACTTCGAACTCGATCCCCTCGGGGGCGTCGATCGCAACCGGGTGCGAGAAGCCCAGCGCCAGCTCCAGTTTTTTCCCTTTCAGAGCGGCGCGATATCCGACTCCCTGGATCTCCAGCCGCTTCTCGAAGCCGTCGGTGACACCCTCGACCATGTTCGCGATCAGGCTGCGGGTAAGACCATGCAGAGCTCGATGCTCGCCGCGATCGGTGGGACGGGCGACGGTGACGGCACCATCCTCCTGCGCGACGGTCATCTCGGACGAGAAGGTCTGCTGCAGCTCCCCCTTCGGCCCCTTCACCGCGATGTTGCCAGGGGCAATCTCCACCGTGACGGCGTCGGGGACGGGGACGGGCTTTCTTCCGATTCGGCTCATCTCAGCTCTCGATCACCAGACGTAGGCGACGACCTCGCCGCCGACGCCCTTCGCGCGGGCTTCGTGGCCGGTCATCACGCCGGCCGAGGTGCTGACGATCGCGGTCCCGGTACCACCGTCGACGCGGGGAACGCTCTTGTGGTCGACGTAGCGACGCCGGCCCGGGCGCGAGACCCGTTCGATCCCGAGGATTACGGACTGTCGCTCCTCGGTGTACTTGAGCTCGACGTTGATGTTCTCGCCGACGGCAGCCGGCTTGCGGCTGAAGTCCTTGATGTAGCCCTGCTCCTTGAGGATCCGGGACATCTCCAGCTTGAGGCCGTTGAGGGGGATCTCCACCTCGTCATGGCCAGCGCGAATCGCGTTGCGGATCCGGGTCAGGTAATCGGCGATCGGGTCGGTGTGCATGCGTCTCGTCCTACCAGCTCGACTTGGTCATTCCGGGGATATATCCCTCGTGGGCAGCCTCGCGCAGGCAGATCCGGCAGAGGCCGAATTTGCGGTAGTAGGCACGCGGGCGGCCGCAGCGGCGGCAGCGGTTGTAGCTGCGGGATTTGTACTTCGGATCCCGCGCTTGCTTCACCTTCATTGAAGTCTTAGCCATTGTCAGAACTCTCCTCGGCCGTCTCTCCGGCCTCATCGTCTCCACCCTCGGCGGCATCCTCGTCCTCGCCTTCGGGCTTGGCGTAGGCCTCCGGGTTCTCCTCTTTCAACTGCTCGAGGGCCGCCTGTTCGACTTCAGCCTTCTGGCGGGCTTCCTCTTTGCGCTGCTCCTCTTCGGCTTCTTTTTCTTTCGCTTCGCGCTCGGCCTGACCGGGTCGTCCCTCCTGGGCGAAGGGCATCCCCAGCCCGAGCAGCAGCTCGAACGCCTCGAGGTCAGTTTTAGCGGAAGTCGTGATCGTCACGTCCAGACCCCGGACGACGTCGATCGAGTCGTAGTCGATTTCGGGAAAGATCAGCTGCTCTTTGACGCCCATCGAGTAGTTGCCGCGGCCGTCGAAGGAGCGCGGGTTGAGGCCGCGGAAGTCGCGGATCCGCGGCACCGCGATCGAGACAAGGCGGTCGAGGAACTCCCACATCCGGGCTCGCCGCAAGGTCACAGAGACGCCCACCGGCATCCCCTCGCGCAGCTTGAAGGAAGCGACCGACTTGCGGGCGCGGCGCACGTTCGGGTACTGGCCGGCGATGATCGTCAGCTGTTCCTGGGCGGCTTCGAAGGAACGCTTGTCCTGTTTCTCGGTGCCGAGCCCCATGTTGAGCGTGATCTTCTCCAGACGCGGCGCCTGCATCGGCGTCGAGTAGCCGAATTTCTGCGTCAGCGCCGGCAGGATCTCCTGCTCGTAGCGCTCGCGCAGGCGCGGCGGGGGTGCGGCTTGCGAAGTGTTCTCCACCGTCGCCTCCATCAGCCCAGCTCGTTTCCGGTCCGCTTCGCGTAGCGGACGCGTTTGCCGCCTTTGTCGGCGCGAACGCCAACGCGGGTCGGTTTGTTGTCTTTGGGATCGAGCAGCATCACGTTGGAGACGTTGATCGGCCCCTCCTTCTCGACGATGCCGCCGGCCTGCGGATTTTTCAGGTCGGTCTGCGAGCGCGGCCGTTCGTGGCGCTTGATCATGTTCAAGCCCTCGACGTAGACGCGGCCCTTTTTCGGCTCGGTGCGTACGACCCGACCCTGCTTGCCAGCATCCTTGCCGCTGATCAGGAGGACCTGGTCGTCGGTGCGGATGCGCATCGACTTCGCCATCAGAGGACCTCCGGCGCCAGCGAGATGATTTTCATGAAGTTGCGATCGCGCAGTTCGCGCGCGACGGGGCCGAAGATGCGGGTCCCGCGCGGATTGTTGCTGGCCGGGTCGATCAGCACCGCGGCGTTCTCGTCGAAGGAGATGTAGGTGCCATCGGGACGGCTGAGCGGCTTGCGGGTGCGGACGACGACCGCCTGCACGACCTCGCCCTTGCGGACGCCGCCCTGCGGGCTGGCCGATTTGACGGTGGCGGTGATCACGTCGCCGACGCTCGCGTAACGGCGATGCGAGCCGCCTTTGACGCGAATGCAGAGGATCTCGCGGGCGCCCGAGTTGTCGGCGACCTTGAGTCTGGACTCCTGCTGGATCATCCCGTTACCTCGCCTTCTCCACCACGTCGACCAAACGCCAGCGCTTGGTCTTCGACAGCGGCCGGGTCTCGATCACGCGGACCACGTCGCCCTCGCCGGCCTCGTTGCGCTCGTCGTGCGCGTGCAGCTTGGTCGAGGAGCGGACGATCTTCTCGTAAGTGCGGTGACGGCGGGCGATGTCGATGCGGACGGTGATCGATTTGTCGCCCTTGCTGGAGACGACGATCCCCTGGCGCACCTTCGCCGCATTGGCGTCGCGCTCGGCCGGCGGAGTGCCGGTGCCGGCGCTGTGAGCCGACTTCGCCGCAGCGCGCTGTTTGCGTCGCAGGGTCGCCTTGCGCTTGCGCGCCTCGAGCCGCGCAGCCTTGCGCTCCTCCGGACCGGAGGGACCTGCCTTGCGCGGCTGCTGCCGCGATTTCGCCAGGCGCCGCCGCTCCTTCCAGGGCAGATCGTCCTCAGGATTCGGCTCCGAAGCCTCTTCCGCGGCTGGAGCAGCCTCAGCTGCCTCCTCGACAGGGGCGTCTCCCCCGTCCTCGGCGGGCGCCTCCTCCTCGGCGGCAGGGGCCTCCTCCGCGGGAGTCTCCTCAGCCGCGGGGGCCTCCTCGACCGTCTCCTCGCCCTGGGGCTCTTGCTCGGTCGTCTCGTCTTTTTTCTGCTCGTCGTCGCTCATATCTTTCGCGTCTCTTTCTCAACGTCAATGCCCCGCTGGCGCGCCACCGTCAGCAACCGCGCGATGTCCTTCTTCGACTGCCCGAGACGGGCGATGTTCTCTAGCTCGCCGGTCGCGTGCCGGAAGCGCAAGTTGAACGCCTCCTGCTTGGCGTCGATCAGCTTTGCCACCAGCTCGTCGTCTTTGAGATTGTGGACCTCGGCGGCTTTCATCAGTCGCCTGCCCCCTCGCGCATAACGAACTTGGTTTTGACCGGAAGCTTGTGACCGGCGAGCCGCAGCGCTTCGCGCGCCAGCTCCTCGGGTACGCCCGCCAGCTCGAACATCACCTTGCCGGGCTTGACCACGGCGACCCAGCCCTCGGGGTTGCCCTTGCCGGATCCCATCCGGGTCTCGGCCGGCTTTTTGGTGTACGGCTTGTCGGGGAAGACGTTGATCCAGACCTTGCCGCCACGTTTGATCTTGCGGGTCATCGCCACACGGGCAGCCTCGATCTGGCGGTTGGTGATCCAGCCGCGCTCGAGCGCCTTGATCCCGTACTCGCCGAAGGCGACGGTGCTGCCGCCCTTGGTGTTGCCGCGCATGCGGCCACGGAACTGTTTGCGGTGCTTGACCCGTTTCGGCATCAACATCAGCGACCACCTCCGCGCTGTCCGCCGCGTCCGCCGCCACCGGGGCCACGCCCGCCGCCGCCGCGTCCGCCGCGATCTCCGCCACCGCCACGCCCACCGCGGTCGCCGCCGGGGCCACGCCCGCGTCCGCCGCCACCGCGGTCGTCGCGACGACCGCCGCCGCCACGGCCAGACTGGGCCTGGCTGTCGCCGTCACCGGAGACGAGGTCGGAGCGGAAGCCCTCGGGCATGACTTCACCCTTGTTGATCCAGCATTTGACGCCGATACGGCCGGTCGTGGTGCGGGCCTCGAAGAAGCCGTAGTCGATGTCGGCGCGCAGGGTGTGAAGCGGCACCCGGCCGTCGGAATACTGTTCGGTCCGCGCCATCTCGGCGCCGCCGAGGCGGCCGGAGACCTGGACCTTGACGCCCTTGGCGCCGGAGCGCATCGCCGAGGTGAGGGCGCGTTTCATCGCCCGCCGGAAAGCGACCCGGTTCTGCAGCTGCTCGGCGATCGACTGGGCGACCAGTTTGGCGTCGAGCTCGGGGCGCTTGACCTCGCGGATGTTGACTTTCACCGGGCTGCCGGTGAGCTTGTGCAGCTCCTTGCGCAGGGCGTCGACTTCGCTGCCGGACTTGCCGATGACGATGCCCGGGCGAGCGGTGTGGATGTCGACCGCAACCTCGCCGCGACGCTCGATCGTGATGCTCGAGAGGCCGGCGTGGGAAAGCTTGTTTTCGATGTGGTCCCGGATCTGCAGGTCTTCCTGGAGGACGTCGGCGAAGTTTTTGTCCTCGTACCAGTTCGACTTCCAGTCGTGGATGTAGCCGACGCGGAAACCCTCGGGGTGGATCTTCTGTCCCATG